>NZ_JACKZK010000011.1:0-215695 GCF_014230245.1 Pseudomonas sp. MSSRFD41
ACAAATGCACTCGTAGCTCAGCTGGATAGAGTACTCGGCTACGAACCGAGCGGTCACAGGTTCGAATCCTGTCGAGTGCACCATATATCAGAAGGCCCGTATCGCAAGATACGGGCTTTTTGTTTTTGCAGCTTTATCTTTTCTCTTGCCTGTGCGTTCGGAACGGCTTGTCTTCTCGGTAGTCGAATATCCTGCTTGGCGGCATGTCGGCGGACTTTTTTCTCCATCCGTGTGTTTTCTTTTTCTGCCAAGGCGTCGCAGTCCCATAGATTCGGGCGCTGCTCAGGTTTATGTCGCAAGCGCTTGTTCTTGCCGCGATTTTTTAACGTTTAAAACCGCCAGGCGGTGTATGATTGCGCCCGTCAGCCCCGCCGGGGCTTGTGGAATA
The DNA here is from genome assembly GCF_014230245.1 of Pseudomonas sp. MSSRFD41. NCBI lineage: Bacteria > Pseudomonadati > Pseudomonadota > Gammaproteobacteria > Pseudomonadales > Pseudomonadaceae > Pseudomonas > Pseudomonas sp. MSSRFD41. Next base: position 389 of record NZ_JACKZK010000011.1, read on the forward strand.
TCTCCATGGACTTACCCAGTAGTTACTCAGTATCTCGTTTTCACAATCATGAACTGACTGATTGATCCTTCCGGCGTGCTCCTCTGCTGGGAGTGGAGTTCGCCTATGACCGAAGTAGAAGTAAAGAAAACGCAGGAAAGCCTGCAGGATCGCCTGGCTCAAGTCGTTGAGCTGCTGCAGCGCCAGCGGGTGGTCGAAGACCTGACGCACCGTCAGGAAGGCCATCACCATGACCGGGTGGAAAACCTGGTCCATCGGCAAAATCTCGTCGAGTTGCAGCGCAAGCTCGATGACCTGCACTCTGCCGACGTCGCTTACATTCTCGAAGCCTTGCCCCTGGAAGAGCGCCTGACCGTCTGGCAGTTGGTCAAGGCCGAGCGTGATGGCGACATCCTCCTCGAAGTATCCGACTCCGTACGTGAAACCCTGATCGCCGATATGGACGATCATGAACTCCTGGCTGCGGCCAAGGAGATGGACGCTGACGAACTTGCTGACTTGGCTCCCGAGCTGCCGCGAGACGTCGTCCATGAGCTGATGGAGGCCCTCGATGGCCAGCAGCGTGAGCGTGTCCGCTCCGCGTTGTCCTATGACGAGGAGCAAGTCGGTGCCCTTATGGACTTCGAGATGGTGACCATCCGCGAGGATGTCAGCCTTGAAGTGGTCCTGCGTTACCTGCGTCGCCTGAAGGAGCTGCCTGGCCATACCGACAAGCTGTTCGTGGTCGACTACGACGGCGTGCTCAAGGGGGTCCTGCCGATCAAGCGGCTCCTGGTCAATGACCCGGAAAAGCAGGTTGCGGAGGTCATGGCCAGCGATCCGGTGAGCTTTCACCCGGATGAAGATGCCTACGATGCAGCCCAGGCCTTCGAACGTTATGACTTGATTTCGGCCCCGGTGGTCGACAAGAACGACAAGCTGATCGGCCGTTTGACCATCGATGAAATGGTCGACCTGATTCGTGAGGAGAGCGAGAGCGAAGTCCTCAGCATGGCCGGTCTGCGTGAAGAGGAAGATATCTTCGCCTCGGTCTGGAAATCCTTGCGCAACCGTTGGGCCTGGCTGGCTATCAACCTGATCACGGCATTCCTGGCCTCGCGGGTGATCGGTTTGTTCGAAGGCTCCATCGAGAAGCTGGTGGCACTGGCAGCATTGATGCCCATCGTGGCAGGTATCGGTGGCAACTCGGGGAACCAGACCATCACCATGATCGTCCGGGCGATGGCCCTGGACCAGGTCAGTACTGGTAACACCTCGCGCCTGATGCGCAAGGAGCTGGCGGTAGCCTTGATCAACGGCCTGATCTGGGGCGGGGTGATCGGTGCAGTGGCCTACATGCTGTACGGTAGTTGGTCGCTGGGAGTGGTCATGACAGCGGCAATGACCCTGAACTTATTGCTTGCGGCCCTGATGGGGGTGCTGATCCCCATGACCCTGGCGCGTCTGGGGCGAGATCCAGCCATGGGAGCCAGCGTGATGATCACTGCGATGACCGACAGCGGTGGTTTTTTCATCTTTCTCGGCCTGGCGACGATCTTCCTGCTCTGAATCCTTGGCTATCAATTTCCCGACGAAGCGCCCCCGATGGCGCTTCGTTGCTTTCAGTCAGGCAAAAAAAAGCCAGCGGCTAGGCTGGCTCTAGCTTTCAGGGCAAAATCAGCTGGCGTCTGCGGCCATTTCTGCGTCATGTGCAATCAGCGAAACCAGGGCGTTTTGCTGGCGATGTGAAAGTTGGCGGAAACGTTGAAGCAGCTCGCGTTCATGCAAGGACAGTTCTGGGCTGTCCAGGCGCATGCTCAGCTCTTCACCCAAGGCACCTTCCTGAATAAGACTCTGCTCCAGGCGTGCGATGATTTCGGAGTTCATGCTGCGATGATGGTTGCGAGCCACCTCGGCAATGCGTTCACGCATCCCGTCGGGCAGACGTACGACGAACTTGTCAGCCGTACGGCTGGAATAAATTGCCTGTTTCAATGGGCGCATATATTTAACCGGTTAGTTCAGGGGAGCGGTTCTCGGAATTGGCCGCGGGCTGTTTTTTAGGACAAGCCTGATTGCCAAATGTTCAACCTGAATTGTTAAGAGGCCCGCATCATGCCTCAAAATTGCCAGATCATTGGCGTCAATTCTGTGACAAATATTGGACTGGATAAAGGCGTTATGCCAGCACCAATTATCAGAAATGCGGACTGGTTTGAAAAGATCGCTGATCCGCATTGTTGGCCGCAATCTCTCGCCCGGCGGGAGTGGCAGTGCACTAGCGAAGGTGCATGCGCTGCGGATGGGTCTGGTGATCCCTACCTATTGAAGGATAGTGGCAAATGGCCGATTTTCTAGTTGCCCCGAGCGGACCTCGCACTCATGTCGGGTAGACTCATTTACCTCATGGGCCCCTCGGGGGCCGGCAAGGACAGCCTGATCGATGCCGCCAGGCAACCACTGGCAGAGGTGGGCTGCGAAGTGGCGAGGCGGGTCATCACCCGTTCTACCGAGTCGGTGGGCGAGAGCGCCGAGGAAGTCAGCGCCGAGGAGTTCGAGCGCCGTGTGGCCTCGGGAGCATTCGCCTTGTCCTGGCGAGCGAATGGCCTGGGTTATGGCATTTCGCTGCAAATCGACCAGTGGTTGAATCAGGGGCGACATGTGTTGGTCAACGGCTCCCGAGGTTATCTGCCGCAGGCTCGGGTGCGCTATGGCGACCTGCTGCCCATTGTGCTTACCGTGGATACCCAGGTGTTGCGCCAGCGGTTGCTGCTGCGGGGACGGGAAGGTGCGGTGGAGATCGAGAACCGCTTGAGGCGCAACGAGTTGTTCGTCAATGAGGTATGGCTCGACGAGGGGCAGGTGGTGCGCCTGGACAACTCACAAGAATTGTCGTCCACCGTCCAGCATCTATTGGAGATATTGCGTCAGCATGGGATCAGCGCAGGACTGGGTCGAACTTGATCTTGCGCCCGGCAATCAGGGCCAACAGCAACAGGCTGGAGAACACGCCGCAGGCTGCCAGGCATATCCAGCTGAAGGCGCCTTCGGGTAAAGCCATGGCCGCCATGGCGCTGAGCATTACCAGGACAAGCAGGCTTTTGGCTGCGGTGGACATGAATATCTCCTGATCAGAATACCCAGCGCTCGCTCAGTAGCTCCGCCGGTGGTTGCGGGGCCTCTCCGGTAGCGGTCTGGGTCATGGTCCCGGGCAGGGCCTGGGTATTGAGGACGGCCAGTTGTGCGCTCAGGCCCTGGCTGTGATGGTTGACGCTAGGCCCACCGGTGACGCTGTCCTGCGGTAGAAAGTGAAAAGCCACCAGCACGGCAATGGCTGTCGCATTCAAGAGAAACAGGACGCTGTTCATGGGCATCATCTCCGCAGTGTTTATCCATGGATAAAGCAGGCTGCGTGCCAACAGTGTATATGTCATTAAATCCTTTAAAAACAACTGGTTGGCTTTTGTTTTTCGGATGTGTGAGTTGCATTTTGCAATGATGGCTTTTTGCATTGATGCAATTTGCACGATCCCCGCTATCCAGGCCTGTGGCTCCCTGTAAAAACCCCTACCGATGACATGACAAATACGGCGCCGGCCGTTAACATGCACGCCGTCCTTTGTGCCGTATCGGGCACTTACCTCCGGGTCTCAGTAGCTCAATTGGATAGAGCATCCCCCTCCTAAGGGGAAGGTTGGCAGTTCGAACCTGCCCTGGGACACCATATCTCCCTTCTTTATCGTTTCTCCGCCGGTTTCGGTCGATGTATCACGAGCCAGGCATCTTTTTATGTGCCATGCCGTGCATCAACACCATGGCGATCAGTTGCATGAGTCCCCAGAAGCGTTCGTCCGGCAGGTTCGGGCTGGCTTGAGTCAAGGTCGTGATTAGAAGTGTTGCGTGATACATGTACGTGTCCTCCATTTCTTGCGGGCATGAAAAAGCCCCAGGACACTCAGCGTGCCTGGGGCCGTTCGGCGCTTGATTATCTATAGTGCAACTTAAACCTGCGGGTTCTATGTCTCACGTGTGAGACTGCCAACAGTGAGGGTTCTCCCGGCCTTCACTCGGTTACCGGGCTGAATGCCGGCAAACCCTGCCACGCTACTTTGGCCCAGGCGCCGTCCTCTGGTGCGAGCAATTGCTTGAGGCTGTCCTCGTTGAAGGTACTTCCCAGGGCGTCCGCCCTGAAAGCGGCCACCCATTGCCGGCGCCCCAGCATGAAGGCCTGGCCGAAGTCTTCCCAGCTGTCGAAGCAATCCTGGGCCCGCTGGGCGTTGAGCAACATGATGCGCCAGCCGCTATCGGCCTCCAGCCAGCCCATCAGCGTTGCGCACCGGGCGAAGAATGCGCTGCGCACGCAGGCGAAGGCGACGGCGGCTCGTGGATCGTCGCTGGCGTTCAGGCTATGCAGGTCGATACGAAACCACTGGCGCTCCAGGGTGGAGTTCAGGTGGTTGCGCACTTCATCGTCGCTGGCATTGCTGCGAAAGCCGATCTGGTGGAGCAGCGGAGCCCTGAGGGTGTCCCTGGCCTGATCGGCGAAGTAGGTGGTCTCGGGATCGAAGAACCCGGTCATGCCTGTGGCATCCACCATGGGTTGCGCCAGCGTCAGGGCCCAGCGCTTGCGTGGGGTGAAGACCACCAGGGAGGTGGGGCTGGAGCGGCGGCGTAGGTAACCCCAGACCACCCAGGCGCCGAATAGGAAGCCAATGACGGTCAGCATGCTTTGCCTCGCTGCCTGTTGGCTTGCCAGCTGCAGATGGACTCGGCCTGGGCCGGGGACATGTCTTTCCATGGCACGCCTTCGGTGCGATACAACGGGTCCTCCAGGCGGGGCTGCGGCCAAGGGCTTTTCTTGTAGACATGCCGGATGGCGTAGCGGACGGCCGGGGCATCGGGTTCGTTTTCCAGCAACAAGTCGCACTGGCGGGCTGCCACCAGCCACTGGACCATGGGCGATGGCGAGTCCAGTCGCGAGAACAGCTGTGGGTAACGCGATACCAGGCGTGTCTGGGCCTCGGGCTCACTGACTTCTGCGATGTGCAGCCAGCCGGTTTCGGTACGCACGACACCGATGGCGATGCAGTCGTCCGGCGTCTGTTGGTCGGTACCTAGGGTATTGAGGAACAGCAGCAGGTCATGGAAGTAGCGCTCGACGGGTGGGCGGTTCTGCTTGCCCTTGACCTGTTCCACGGTCAGCGCGCCGCTGCCCTGGACAATCAGGCTGACCGTGATGTGGGGCTGGCCCTGGGCATCGCGCAGGCTGAAGACCCGCATGGCCTGTTGTTCCACGGCCTCGGCGTAGCGCTCGCCATAGCCGCCGGTCAAGGCCCGGCGGTTGGCGAATTGCCCCAGGCAATGGCGCATCACATAGCTTTCAAACGCCATCTCGGCTCGCAGCAGCGGGCTGTCGCTGCGCATTTCCACCCAGGTGTGCTCGGCACAGGTCACCGTGACTTGCAAGGCATCGGCCGAACTCTGGCGCCAGCCCTGGTCGACCCGGGCCGCCATTTGCGCATGTTCCTTCTCCCACAGCGCCAGGGCCTGGGGGCAGTTGATGCGGTCGAGCTTGCCCTCCAGGGCCGTGCCCTTGCGTGACACCAGGAACTCCACCAGCCGGGCCTCTTGGGCCAACAGCTGGGGTTGCGCCGGGTCGATCCACACCAGGGGGGCCGCACTGGCGCAGGCGTCAGCCTCCTGGGCCTTGGCGGCACTGAAGTATCCGGCTACCCAGGCCGGTAGCCCGGTGCTACCCAATACCTGGGCGGCGTCATCCAGGTCGTGGATGCGTCGTGCCGGTTCGAAGTTGCCAGCCAGGTGCCGGTAGAAGTGGTTGAGCAGCCAGCTTTGCACGGCAGCTTCGTCTTTCCGGGCCTGGCTGCGTTGCTTGATGCCACGCTTGATTTCATCGGCATTGAGCAGGTTGCGTGCGGCATAGCTGGAGCTGCGTTTGTCGGCGGCTACTTCCATAGCTGCCACCAGCTCTTCTTGGCGGCAGGGGCGGCAGGCGCCTGCAGTTCGGCCATGATCGACTCGATCCGGGTGCGGCATTGCACGTCGTAGTCTTTGCTCGGATCGCAAAGGGCCAGGGTCCGGGTGCAGTACTCGAGGGCTTCTTCGGTGCGTCCACGGGCCTTGAAGTAGTCCACCGAACAGGACATCACCGACACTTCGTTCATTTCCAGCACGCAGGGCTCATAGCGCTGCCACAGGCTGTCGGCGTTGTCCGGATGGGTAGGGGCCAGGTAACGCGCCAGCTTGATCCGGTCGAACAGCGCCGAGGAGTCCAACTGCTGGTCGCTGATCTCCTGGGCGGCCTGCCAGTTGAGCAGGCGTTCCAGCCAGATGAGGATTTCACTGTCGCGGTCCAGCGAGTACAGGGCATAGGCCACCGGGACGATGTAGTCCTCCGGATTGTGACGGCCGTAGCCGTAGTCCATCGAGAAATGCCACAGCTGCTCCGCGGCTTCGGCGATGCCCGGGTAGTCGTCCATGGCGATACGGGCGCTGAGCACGCCGTTGAAGTGCTCGGCGAAGGCACTGGCGGCAATGCCCCGCTGGTGCAGGTCGATGGCATCGGCGTAGCGCTGTTGCTCGTTGTAGCAGCGGTAGTTGATCGCCAGGTTGTTGCAGAGCATCGAGTACAGGTGGGCGCAGGCGTCGAACGGGTGGCCACTGCCGGTGGCGAAGTAGCGCTCCATATGAGCCTGCCCTTGCTCGTAGGCGTCTTTCTGGGCATGGCGCAGCAGCGAGTAGGCTTCGTCGCGAGCCTCGCTTGGCAGTTTGTCGGCCTCTGGTTCCGCCAATTCCTCCAGGGTCAGGGCGTAGTTGTAGGCGTGAATGCCGCTGGCCAGTTGTGGCCGGTACTGCTTCAGCGCCTCGATGATGCCCAGCTTGCGCACTTGGGCGACGAACAGCGCATAGGCACTACGGTTGTCGTGCAGGCGACCGGCCTCGATGGCTTGTTGCAGCAGCTCGACCTCGGTGGCTGCGTCGATCAGATTGCGGTCGGCGTCGTGCACCGCGGCCAGGCGCTTGATCCAGGGTTGCTCGGGATTGCGCCGCAGGGCTTCGTCCCGGGCTTCGGCGAACAACCGGTCGAGCTGCTCGAGGTCGTCCACCGCGGCATACAGGGCGGCCAGCAGCGGCGTGCTCGCCGGTTCCTCGGGGGGGATTGGCGGCAGTGCCTCGAGGAATATTTGCAACAGCTCGCTGGTGACACAGGCGCGCATGATGCAGATCGGCCACCAGGCGTTGCGGTCTTCCGGGTCCTTGAGGCGCTCGAGAACCAGGCGCGCCACTGGCGGCCACATTTCCGATTGGCGGTCGTAGATATCCAGGAACGCCCGGTGGCCAGCCTCCTCCGTGCGTCCGGCTTCCTGCAGCCAGGGCAGTTCATACTCGATGAAGTTGTTGCCACCGCCACTGTCCAGGCTCATCGCCGCGACATGACAGATCTTCAGGGCGCCGTTCAGGTCGCCCTGGGCATGCAGGGAGCGGGCCGCCAGGCGTGCGATGTGCACGTCCCACTCGCGACGCTGGGGTTGCGACAGGCCGGCCGTGAGCTGGGCGATCGGCTGCTCGAACAGGGCCAGGCGCAGCGGGATGATTTCGATCAGCGAGTTGCCCAGCCACAGCCAGTCACCTTCGTCGATGTCCTGTTCGGGGCTGGCGTTGCGGATGACGTTGATCGCGTCCAGTGCGGCGGCGCGGGCTTGCTCGTCACGCTCGTGGCGCGCCAGTGCCAGGGCGCGGCGCCGATGCCGGTCGGCGTCGTCCCAGGCCCGCAGGGTGGCGCGTTCGGGGTTGATCAGGGCCAGGGCGTAGCGCACTTCGATGGTCTTGAGCGCGACGTCGATACTGCCCATTTCCAACTGGTCGAAGATCCGGTAGCGCCGGTAGTACTCGACATCGAAGTCCAGGGTCTGGGTGGCCATCTGGTTGAGTTTTTCCAGCACCTGCAGCAGAACCGGCTCGTCATCCAGGTAGTTGGCGACTTGCAGGCGCAAGATATCCAGGTTGATCTGCAGCTCGTCCCGTGCCGCTTCACTTGAGGCTTGCAGCAGGGCGTCGCCGTCGCGATCGATGACGGCCCGGGCGGCAACCGAGTCGCCGGCCTGCATCCACAGGGTGTGCAGGCGAGCGATGGAGCCCAGGGAGTCGGCGAATAGAGGCTGTGCTTGCAACTGGGCCAGCAGGGTATCGGTGTCCTGCTCTTGTTGTTGCGCTTCGAGGCGGTCCATGAACTGTTCCAGTTCAATACCGGTAATCACACTGCTGTCCTGCGCCATCGTTAACTCCATTGGATAATGCTGTATGCATCCATCGATGCATCGGCTGGCAGAGCGACGTGTCTATGTCGCTGACGCCCTCCTCGGGTGCCTACCGACTTTTCGGCGCCTGGCCTGCAAAATCCGGTTGCTTGCCGCTGCGGAGCGGTGTGTCGCAGGCCGAGTGGTGCACAGGCGAGAGCGATCGATGCTTCGAGGCGCGCACGCTAGCAGGTGAAGTTGCAGAATCCAAGATTTCCCGGGCCTTCCAAGACCATTTTCCGAAGGTTTTTACCGGTGTGGGGCAAATCGCGACAAAGACAGGCCAAGCCACAATAAATGCTGTCGAGCGTCTATAAGGGAATGCTCGAACCGGCCGATAACCTGCAATGGACAATTGTGTTCCCAAGCGGCGACCTGCATCACAGGCTAGCCGCAAAGTGCTTGATAGCCTTCAGCCAGCCGCTATTATCTGCGCGCCGAGGGGCTGTGAAGCCGGGTGGGCCCTGGCGTCTTTGGATTGATCTTCTTATTTGCCTGGAATCTTCGATGCTGGCGTACCACCAAAAGAGCTTTTTGATCGTCGATGATTTCTCGGACTACCGCAGTTCGGTGCGTTCGATGTTGCGTGAGCTGGGCGTCAAGGACGTGGACACTGCCGACTCTGGCGAGCAGGCCCTGCGCATGTGCGCGCAGAAGCGCTATGACTTCATCTTGCAGGACTACCACCTGGGTGACGGCAAGAAAAACGGCCAGCAAGTGCTCGAGGACCTGATGATGGAAAAGCTCATCAGCCATGAAAGCGTGTTCCTCATGGTGACCGCCGAAAGCAGCCAGGCCATGGTGCTCAGCGCCCTGGAGCACGAGCCCGATGCCTACCTGACCAAACCGTTCAATCGCTCCGGCCTGGCCCAGCGCCTGGAGCGCCTGCAGCAACGCAAGACCTTGCTCAAGCCGATCCTCCAGGCGTTGGACCGGGGCAAACCGGTGGAAGTGCTCAACGCCTGTGTCACCCTGTGCAAGCAGGATCCGCGTTATGCGCCGCTGTGCCTGCGCTACCGGGCCGATGCCCTGCGCGACATGAACCAGAACGAACCCCTGGAGCGCTTGTACAACAGCATCCTGGCCGATCGGCCACTGCCCTGGGCCTATGTCGGGTTGGGGCGCCTGCTGTTCAAGCGCGGCCAGGTCACCGAGGCCAAGGCGGTCTATGAGAAGGCCTTGAAGGCTTTCCCGATGATGCCGGGCCTGTATGACGGCCTGGCCGATGTGCTGGTGGCCGAAGGCGATACCAAGCGTGCCCAGAGCGTGCTGGAGGAAGCGGTGCGCTTGTCGCCGCTGGCTCCCCGGCGCCAGGCGCTGCTGGGCAAGCTGGCCATGGCCAACGAAGACTTCGACAGCGCCTCCAGGGCTTATCGCCAGGCGGTGAACCAGGGCGCGCAATCGCGCTTCAAGGATCCGGAAAGCAATCTGGGCCTGGCCCATGCGTTGATCAGCAAGGGCAGCGAGCGCGGGCTCGACACCCGTACCCGGCTGGAGATCAACCAGACGCTGAGCGCCGTAGCCAAGGAAAATCCGGCCGATCCCGGCTTGCAGATCCGCGCGCGGCTGATGAAGGCCACCAGCCTGTTGCTCAACGATGCCGAGACGGCCGACAAGCTCACCGAGCAGGCCTTGCAGCGGCTCGAAGGCATGGAGCAGTTCATGAGCCCCGAGGCGGCGCTGCTGGTGGCCAAGCAATTGCAGATGCTGGGGCAGGCCAGTGCCGGCGCCTCGATGCTCAAGAACTGCGCGGAAATCTACGGCGATGACCCGAAAGTCATGCAGGGCATCGCCAAGCTCACCGATGACCCGACTATCCTCAGTTCTTCCAATGCGGCAGCGGACATCAACCGCCAGGGCGTGCGCAGCTACAAGGCCGGCAACCTGGCCGAGGCCCGGGAACTGTTCCGCAAGGCCCTGGCCATGCAGCCCAAGAACATCAGTATTGCCCTGAACATGGCGCAGTCGCTGCTGCATGGTGCCGATGCCAACCCGGATGCGGCGCTCCTGGAGGAATGCCAGGCGTGCCTGAAGACGGTCGGCATGATGCCCGATACCGACGCGCGTTATCCGCGCTACCAGAAGCTGCGAAGCAAGGCGTTTGGCGAATGATCGAAAAGCAACAGGCGCTCGACTTTTCCACGGTGATCGCCTCCACCGTACATGACATGAAGAACTCCCTGGCCATGCTGATGCAGGCCCATGCCCAGTGGCTGGCCCGCCTGCCGGAAGGGCAGTTGCCTGCCGAGCAGGGGGTGATCGACTACGAGTTCGCGCACCTCAACGGCATGCTGGTGCAGCTGTTGGGGCTGTACAAGCTGGGAGTCAACCAGTTGCCGTTGCAGCCGGCCTACCACGAATTGGACGACTTCATCGAAGCGCAACTGGTGAGCCACCAGGAAGTGTTCAAGAGCCGTGGGATCTCCGCCACCTATGAAGTCGATCCGCTGAGCCCTCTGGGTTTCTTCGATCGTGAGCTGATCGCCTCGGTGCTGGCCAACTGCATCAACAACGCCATCCGCCATGCCCGCCATGCCCTGCTGATCAGTGTCAGCGACGAGGAAGGCCAGGTGGTGCTGTCGATCAATGACGATGGCGACGGTTATCCCCAGGCGATGATCGAACGCCAGGCCGATTATATGCAGGGCATCAACCAGAGCAGCGGCAGCACTGGGCTGGGTTTGTATTTCGCCGGGCGTATCGCTGAGCTGCACCAGCGCAATGGCGTCTGTGGGCATACTCGGATCAGCAACGGTGGCCCATTGGGTGGTGGCCTGTTCAAGATCTACCTGCCCTGAGCGACGGTCGGCGCGGGGTCGGTCGGCTGCCGTGCCGCCAGTTCCAGGCATTGCAGGAGCGTGGCCAGGGCATTCCCGGGTTCCTGGCCCTGGCGGGTGATGCAGTGGAAGCGTGAACGGTAGCCCAGGCGCTGGGGGAGCAGGGCGCGCAGTTGCCCCTTGGCGATCCAGCCAGCGGCATAGTGACTGGGCAGGTAGCCCAGGTAGGTGGTGGAGAAGATCAGGGTGGCGATGGCTTCCATGCTATAGGCGCTGACCACCTGGTTGAAATGCAGGTCGTGGGGCCGCTGGTGCTCGGCCATGTAGCCCCGACCGACATAGTCGGCGGCACAGATCCGCTCCAGGCTCAATTCCTCTTCGCGCAGGGCGAACAGCGGGTGCCCGGCGGCGCAATACAGGTGCTGTTCTTCGTCGAACAGATGCCGGTAGTTCAAGCCTGACAACTCATGGTGGAATGCGCCGATGGCCAGGTGCAGGCGATCGTCCAGCACGGCCTGCTCCAGTTCGTCGGGGCGCATCAGGTGCAGGTTCGGCCGTACCTGGGGCAGGCGCTGGCGCAGATGCTTCAGGGCCAGGGGCAGGGGCGCGCCGGGCAGGCTGACCAGGCTGTCGACGCTGCCGATCTGCAAATGTTCGCGGGCGTTGGGACCCAGCCGGTTGGCATGCTGGCGAAAGCGCTCGATGTCGGCGAACAGTCCTTGCGCGGCCTCGAACAGTTCCAGGCCCTGGTCGGTCAGCTGGAAGCCGCTGCTGCCGCGCCGACACAGGGAATAACCCAGGCGTTCCTCAAGGTCACGAACCACTACGCTCAGTCGCGACAGGCTGGTGTTGAGACGGGCCTGGGCCGCCGTGAAGCCCCCGGCGTCGACGATGGCGCAGAACACCCGCAACATCCGCAGATCGATATCGCCAAGATTTCCCAGCATGAGGGGCCTCCGCAGGCCTGCTTCAGGTCACCGGCCGAGCCTACTGCATCGATCTGGCGAGTGCAGGCCCAGGCGCGCAGGAGGGTCGTGGATGCGCAGGAGTTGGCGGGAACGGGCATGTCCGGGAATTTGTTCTGCCGTGCTTGAAATCCCGAACGGGTGGTGCGTATTTTGTACGGGTCGCCGTTCGCGGCTCGTATAACAACAAGGATTGAGTCATGACAACCGATGGCCACAGTTCACTCGCCGAGCGATTGACGGGCATTGATGAAATCGAATGTGTTACTGCGGATTTGAATGGCGTACCGCGGGGCAAGGTAATGACCGCCGAGGGATTCCTCGAAGGGCGGCGCCTGCAGATGGCTCGCGGGGTGCTGCTGCAATGCATCATGGGCGGATACCCGCCAGCGCGTTTCTATGGCAGCGATGACGGCGACCTGGCCCTCACCGCCGACCCGCGGCAGATTCATCGGTTGCCCTGGAGCGAGACTCCGCGAGCGCTGGCCATCTGTGACGCCGACGAACTCAGCGGCGAGTCCTCGCGCCTGTCGACTCGCGGCCAGCTCAAGCAGGTAATTGCCCGTTATGCGGCCCTGGGGCTGGCGCCGGTGGTGGCCACCGAGCTGGAGTTCTTCGTGTTCGCGCCCAACGATGATCCCGGCCAGCCCTTTCGCCCCCCGGTCGGCAAGGACGGTCGCCGGGAAGACGGCTACTCGGCCTTCAGCATCAGTTCCAACAACGGCCTGCGACCTTTCTTCAAGGAAGTCTACGAGTGCATGGCGGCCCTGGGCCTGCCTCGCGATACCTTCATGCACGAGATGGGCGTCAGCCAATTCGAGATCAACCTGTTGCATGGCGATCCGCTGCTGCTGGCGGACCAGACCTTCCTGTTCAAGCACCTGCTCAAGGAAGTGGCGCTCAAGCATGGCCTGATCGTGGTCTGCATGGCCAAGCCGCTGGCCCATACCCCGGGCAGTTCCATGCACATCCATCAGAGCCTGGTGGAGATTGGTAGCGGGCGTAACGTTTTCAGTGACGAGTCCGGACAACCCACGGCACTGTTCCACCACTTCATCGGTGGTCTGCAGGCCGGGATGGCGGATTTCACAGCACTGTTCGCGCCCAATGTGAACTCCTACCAGCGCCTGTGCCATCCCTACGCTTCGCCGAACAATGCCTGCTGGTCCCACGACAATCGCGCTGCGGGGCTGCGAATTCCCGCCAGTTCGCCGGCGGCGCGGCGGGTCGAGAACCGTTTGCCGGGGGCGGATGCCAACCCCTACCTGGCCATTGCCGCCAGCCTGGCAGCAGGTTTGCATGGTATCGAGAACGAGCTGGCGCCAACGGCTGCCATCCAGGGTGAGTTCGAAGTGCCGGATAACCTGTCCCTGCCTTGTACCTTGCATGCGGCGCTGGAGCGCCTCAAGCGCAGCCAGTTGGCCAGGGAACTGTTCGGCAGCGAGTTCATCGAAGGCTACATCGCTTCGAAGACCATGGAGTTGACCAGCTTCTTCGATGAAATCACTCCCTGGGAACGGCGTGTACTAGCGGCCCAGGCTTAACCAACCGTCGCTGGCCGGGCCCTCGTCCCGAGGGTCCGGAATCTCATTCAAGGAGCCGCCCGGAACGCCGATGCGCCAGATCTGGAAATCTTTTCGCGCGCTGTATTTCGCCTCGCTGATGATGTTGATCGGCTCGGGCCTGCTCAGTACCTACCTGGCCTTGCGCCTGGCGGCCGACCAGGTCGACGGCCTGTGGGTCGGGGCGCTCATGGCGGCCAACTACTTCGGCCTGGTCCTGGGGGGCAAGCTGGGGCACCGGCTGATCGCCAGGGTCGGGCATATTCGTGCCTATGCCACCTGTGCCGGCATCGTCGGCGCGGCGGTGCTCGGCCATGGGCTGGTGAACTGGCTGCCGGCCTGGCTGGTGCTGCGGATGATCGTCGGCCTGGGGATGATGTGCCAGTACATGGTCATCGAAAGCTGGCTCAACGAGCAGGCCGATGCCAAGCAGCGTGGCGTGGTCTTCAGCGGCTACATGATCGCCTCTTACCTGGGGCTGGTCCTTGGGCAGTTGATCCTGGTCCTGCATCCGGCCCTGGGGCCGGAACTGTTGATGCTGGTGGCGCTGTGCTTCGCGCTGTGCCTGGTACCGGTGGCGATGACCCGGCGTATCCACCCGGCGCCCCTGCGGCCGGCACCGATGGAGCCGCGCTTCTTCATCAAGCGGGTGCCACAGTCCCTGAGCACGGTGCTGGGGTCGGGGCTGATCGTCGGTTCGTTTTATGGCCTGGCACCGCTCTATGCCTCGCAACAGGGCCTGAGCACCGAGCAGGTGGGCCTGTTCATGGGGAGCTGCATCTTTGCCGGCCTGGTCGTGCAATGGCCCCTGGGCTGGCTGTCCGATCGCTTCGACCGGGCCCTGCTGATTCGCTGCTTCGCCCTGTTCCTGGCGGTGATGGCCTTGCCGCTGGCGATCTTGCCCACGGTGCCTCTGGAGGTGCTGTTCATCCTGGGGTTCTTCTGTTCGCTGATGCAGTTCTGCCTTTATCCGCTGGCCGTGGCGTTTTCCAACGACCACGTCGAGGGCGATCGGCGGGTGTCGCTGACGGCGATGTTGCTGGTTACCTACGGCGTGGGGGCGAGCATCGGGCCGTTGGCGGCCGGCGTGCTGATGAAGCTGTTCGGCAGCCAGATGCTCTACGCCTTCTTCTGCTTCTTTGCCGTGGTGCTGGTCTGGCGGATCCGACCGAAGGCCGTGACCAACCTGCACCAGGTCGACGATGCACCGCTGCATCACGTGGCGATGCCGGACAGCATGTCCAGTTCGCCTTTGGTGGCGGCCCTCGACCCGCGGGTGGACGAGCAGGTGGTGCAGGATCAGATGCAGGTCGCTCCTGCGACGGATACCATGCCGCCGGTGTCGCCTGAATCCGGGGTAGGCGAGGATGCCTCGGCTGGGGGAAGGCATGGCAAGGAATCCCTGGTCGACGCCAGGCCTTAGTGCTCGAGATGAAAAAAACGGGCAGTTGCCGCAAGGCACTGCCCGTTTTTCATGGATCTTCGGCGATCACATATCGTCTTTGTCGAAGCGTCGTGCTTCACGCTGTAGTTGATAGACGAAACGCTCCACCTGACGTTGCACCAGGCCGCTCATGTTGTGGAAGCGTACGCCGGCAAAAGTGGTATCGATCTTTTCTTCGTAGTGCAGGTAACGCAGTTCCACCGGTGCGGTCATGCTGCCGAAGGGCAGGGCGGCGATGAAACGCTCATAGACCTGGCCCAGCTGCAGGCGGGCGGAGACCTCACCGTCGAAGCGCAGTTTGCAACCGGTGGCGGAGATGTCCAGCAGCTTGCCGGTCAGGGGCGACTTGAGCTTTTCCCCGCCCAGCTCGATATCCACCAGTTGTGCCAGCTTCAGGGCGGCGCGAAAGGCATTACGGCGTTGGTGGTAGACCACTTCGTCCGGCAGGGTGGTGCGGTAGCAGCGGCCGCCAGCGGATTCGTCGAGGGTCGGCAAGCCATTGCTTTCCCAGGCGATGCGTACGCCTTCATGGAAGCCTTCGACGCGGAATGGTTCGCCGGCGAGCATGAAGCGTTCGCCGTCGCGGGGAATCATTTCGTCGAGCGCGAGCAGGTTGCTGTCACGGTCCACTTCCACGACATAGCTCTGGAAGCGCTGGCTGCGCTCATGGAAAGTGATGATCAGCGGATCGTGGCTTTCTTGCAGCAAACGCAGGTTGGAGGAAATCTCCAACGCAGTGGTGAGCACCTTGGGTGGCTGCGGAGCATCTTCCGCGTTTGATGCTGTGAACACGGTTCATCAATCTCCAGACAAAATACAACTACACGCAGGAGCTAGCATTTTGCCAGCATGTTTCGCGGCTTGGTAGCACGCGCTCATTTTTGCGGCCTAAGCCTGACTGAGTGGGCGTTGCTTCGCAAGCATCGAGGTGGAGCCGCGGGCGTCGTAGAGGGCTGGAGGTTCGCCGCCATTGAGAATTTTCAGCTGGTTGGCGGTGGTGGCCTGCTGGATCTGGATCGAGCGGCCGTTGAGCTCGTTGGTGGCCTGGCACTCGGCCAGGAGTTGGATCAGCAAGTCGCCCTGCTCGAGCAATTGCGCGCCCACGCTGGAATGGCTGGCCAGTTGTGCAAGGCCTTCGCGACTGGCTGGCAGGCCAAGGCTGTCCAGGAGTTGGGTGCGAGTACGGCCATGCTGTTCCAGCAAGACGATCAGGGCCTGTTTCTGCGCCAGGATCTCCTCCAGCAGCGGCATGTCGCGGCCGTGCAGGGCTATGGATTCAGCCCGCAGCAGCTCCAGCAATTGTTGAGCTGGAGCAAGGTCATCGGTGATCAGTTGCAGCAGGTGGGTATCGTGCATGGCTGGCCTTGGGGATTAAGCGTCCAAAAGCCTGGCGCGAGCCTGTGGCTAGCGCTGGGCTTCGAAATTAAGCAGTTTGCTGGCTACGCGGTTGCTATCGACCTGGTAGCTGCCATCGGCGATGGCTTGTTTCAATGCTGCCACTCGGGTTTTGTCGGCAACAGGCTGGTCGCGCAGCTTGTCAGTGATTCGTTGCAACTGTTGAGCCTCATTGCTGAGGTGTACCGATTCCCCGCTTTTGCTGGACTCGGTCGCGCTGATCTGCGGCACGGGCTTGCCGGCATCACCGGTTTCCTTGCTGGCGCTGGTGCGCGTACTGCCTGTCAGCGGGGAGGAACTGTTCAAACGGCTGAAATCGATGACCATGATGAGTAAAACCTCTGGGTATTTGGACGCTTGCCATGTTCTCGGCCATGCCCTGGAAAACTTTAGGCTCAATTGTCGACAAGCCAAGGCAGGTATCTGCGACCCATTGTCGGTCACAGTTTAGGGAACGGGCAGGATGAGCGCCAGTGACCTACATGGCTACCTCCACCTGACCCGGCGCGGTGACGCGGGCCTTGATCACTCGTTGCGAATTCAGGTTCTTGACCCTGATCTGCTCGCTCATGCCGCCATTGGACAAGGCTTCGCCGGGCATTCGTACGTTCAAGGAGCCGCTGCGAGCGGTGATCACCACCTGGTCGCCTTTGCGCACTACCTCGGCTTGCTCCAGGTGAACCAGGGTGACGATCTGGTCGGCGACCATTGGTCGGACAAGTTTCTGACCAATGGCCTGGTCCACCGAAGTCAGGTAGCCCTGGACGTTCTGGCTGATATCCCTTTCGCGTAGCACCACATCTCCCGGTTCTATGATGGATGCTCGCCTGAGAGGGCGGGCGCTGGTCACCACTTCGCGGAACAGCTTGACCTGCGCCGGCACGAAAACCGACCACGGTGAACTGCCTTCGCAACGGACCTTGACCGTCACACGCCCCAGGGGCTGGGCTGGACTTTCCAGGCTGGCTGTCAATTCCTTGTCGCAGGCAGGCATGTGCATCCGTGGATCCAGCTGCTTGACCTCGATTTCATAGCGTCCTTCGGTTTGACTGGTTGCCAGGTAGTCTTCTACCGTGAATTCAAGAAACCCTTGAGTGACGCCGATAAGTAGATCAGGCAGGGTGACCGAATCAGCAACGGCAGGGCCGCCAGGGTTTAAAATGCACAGCATCGCAAGGGCGCAGAGCACTCTGCGGCCAAGTGATGTGAGGCGTCGAAAAAATGTCGTTTTGGCGTTCATAACAGTTGAAAAGCAAGCGCCGTGCCGTTTAGCAATGAGCGTGCGTCGGATCTTAAAGCTTTGGGGAGTCTGGGCATGGCTGGTGTAATGGATTCGGTAAACCAGCGCACGCAATTGGTTGGGCAGAATCGCCTGGAGTTGCTGCTGTTCCGTCTGGACGGCGAGCAACTCTACGGGATCAACGTATTCAAGGTTCGTGAGGTGCTGCAATGCCCGAAGCTGACCTTGATGCCCAAATCCAGTCCTGTGGTGTGCGGTGTCGCGAATATTCGAGGGGCGACCATTCCAATTCTGGATTTGGCAATGGCCACTGGGTCTGGCGGGTTGCAGGATCAGAGCAGTCCGTTCGTCATCATCACTGAGTACAACACCAAGACTCAGGGATTCCTGGTGCGCTCGGTGGAACGCATCGTCAACATGAACTGGGAAGAGATCCATCCGCCGCCCAAGGGTACCGGGCGTGATCACTACCTCACGGCAGTGACCCGGGTGGATAACCAGCTGGTCGAAATCATCGACGTGGAAAAGATACTGGCGGAAGTCGCGCCAACCTCTGAGTCGATCTCGGCAGGCGTGGTGGATATCGAGACCCAGCACAAGGCCATTTCCCTGCGGGTGCTGACCGTCGACGATTCGTCGGTGGCGCGCAAGCAGGTCACTCGCTGCCTGCAGACAGTGGGCGTGGAAGTGGTGGCTTTGAACGACGGTCGGCAGGCGCTGGACTACCTGCGCAAGCTGGTCGATGAAGGCAAGAAGCCGGAAGAGGAATTCCTCATGATGATTTCCGACATCGAGATGCCTGAAATGGACGGCTACACCCTCACGGCCGAGATACGTAACGATCCACGCATGCAAAAGCTGCATATCATCCTGCATACTTCGTTGTCAGGTGTGTTCAATCAGGCGATGGTGAAGAAGGTCGGTGCCGATGACTTCCTCGCCAAGTTCCGCCCTGATGACCTGGCTTCCCGGGTAGTCGACCGGATCAAAGCAGCAGACCACAGCTGAGGGCAGCGGCCCTTGGTGGACCTAGATTTAAGAGGCGGCAGCATTGTCTACGGGTAATTTGGATTTTGAACAGTTCCGGGTCTTCCTGGAAAAAGCCTGTGGTATTTTGCTCGGGGAAAACAAGCAATATCTGGTCTCGAGCCGTCTCAACAAACTGATGGAGCAGCAAGGTATAAAAACCTTGGGCGAGCTGGTTCAGCGTATCCAGACCCAGCCACGTGGCGGTTTGCGCGAGATGGTAGTGGATGCCATGACGACCAACGAGACCTTGTGGTTCCGCGACACCTACCCATTCGAGGTGTTGAAGAACAAGGTGCTTCCCGAGGCGATCAGGGCCAATCCCAACCAGCGCTTGCGGATCTGGTCCGCGGCTTGTTCTTCGGGGCAGGAGCCTTACTCGTTGTCGATGTCCATCGACGAGTTCGAGCGCAGCAACATGGGCCAGTTGAAGATGGGGGCGCAGATCGTCGCCACTGATCTGTCCGGGACCATGCTCAATAATTGCAAGACCGGCGAATACGATAGCCTGGCCATTGGTCGTGGGCTGTCGGCCGATCGCTTGCAGCGTTACTTCGACCCCAAGGGGCCGGGGCGCTGGGTGGTCAAGGCGCCGATCAAGAACCGCGTTGAGTTTCGCTCGTTCAACCTGCTGGACAGCTATGCCAGCCTGGGCAAGTTCGACATCGTGTTCTGTCGCAACGTCCTGATCTACTTCTCGGCGGAAGTGAAGAAGGACATCCTGATGCGTATCCACAGTACCCTGAAACCGGGCGGTTACCTGTTCCTGGGGGCGTCCGAGGCGCTAAACGGTTTGCCGGATCATTACCAGATGGTCCAGTGCAACCCGGGGATCATCTACCAGGCCAAATAACCTGGGCTGATCACTACGACAAAGGAGGCCTTCGGGCCTCCTTTTTCATGTCCGTCATTTCATGCCGCGACGGCAGGACGATTGCCGCTTTGCCGGCGCTTCGCGGAAAGCCATTGCCGCTTTTCTGGCATTTGTTACCTTGCCTTTACTGTGAAGACCTTGATTTACGGGGTTTTTATTGGTTGGCACGAGGATTGCTTTGTTCGTGTCAACGAAAAATCAGGTCACCCAAAGGTTTCCCGACATGAGCATCAGCTTCGATAAAGCGCTCGGTATCCATGAACAGGCCCTCGGCTTTCGCGCCAAACGGGCCGAAGTACTGGCCAACAACATCACCAACGCCGATACCCCGAACTACAAGGCTCGGGACCTGGACTTTTCCGCCGTGCTCGCCGAGCAGAACGAAAAGGTCAACAGGGGGACGTTCGGCCTGAATCTGACCAATAACCGACACATCGAAGCGCAAGGTGTGAGCGCTGGCGACGAATCGTTGCAATATCGCACTCCGATGCAGCCTTCGATCGACCAGAACACCGTGGACGCCCAGCTCGAGCAATCGAACTATGCGCAGAACGCGGTGGAATTCCAGGCCAGCTTCACGCTGCTCAATAGCAAATTCAAAGGGCTGGTCGCGGCCCTGCGCGGAGAGTAATCCATGTCCCTTGCCAGTGTTTTCAATATTGCCGGTAGTGGCATGAGCGCCCAGACCACTCGTCTGAACACCGTTGCCAGTAACATTGCCAACGCCGAGAGCGTGTCGTCGAGCATCGACCAGACTTACCGTGCTCGCCATCCGGTGTTTGCCACCATGTTCCAGAACGCACAGGGCGGTGATCGTGGCTCGTTGTTCCAGAACCAGGATGCCGCCGGCCAGGGTGTACAGGTGCTGGGCGTGGTCGAAGACCAGAGCAACCTCGAAGCGCGCTACGAGCCCAATCATCCAGCCGCCGATGCCAAGGGTTATGTCTACTACCCCAACGTCAACGTGGTGGAGGAGATGGCCGACATGATTTCCGCCAGTCGTTCGTTCCAGACCAACGCTGAAATGATGAATACCGCCAAAACCATGATGCAGAAGGTCCTGACCCTCGGTCAGTGATAAGGGGCGAATCCGATGAGCGTTACTGATACCACTGCGGCCCCATCCCTCAAGGATGTGCTGGCTAATTCGTCGAAAAAGACCACGACCACCAGCGCTGATGGCCTTGCGGCGGCGACCAACAGCGCCACGGGCAAGCAGTCCCTGGGCAAGGATGCATTCCTCAAGCTGCTGGTGACCCAGCTGAATAACCAGAACCCGCTGGATCCCCAGGACAACAGTGCGTTCGTGGCCCAGTTGGCCCAGTTCTCGACCCTGGAAGGGATCACCACGCTCAATACGTCGGTGAACGCCATCACGGGTAACTACAAATCGTCCCAGGCCCTGCAGGCTTCGTCCCTGGTTGGACGCTCGGTGATCGTCCAGAGCGGCACCACCCAGGTCGATACCAGCAAGAGCATGACGGGATCGGTGACCGTTCCGACCAGCGTGAGCTCGGTCACCGTGGCCATCACCGACAAGGACGGCAACACCGTCAAGACCATCGACATGGGCAGCCAGAAGGCTGGCAACGCCAGCTTCGTCTGGGACGGCACCAAGGCCGACGGCACCAAGGCTGCGCCCGGCAACTACACCTTCAAGGCCAGTACCACCATCGATGGCAAGGGTACTTCCCTGATCACTTACCTGCCGGCCACGGTCAACAGTGTCACCATCAGCCAGACCGGCGGTGAGCTGATGCTGAACCTGGCAGGCATGAGCAGTCCGATCGGCCTGTCCAAAGTACAAACTATTGGTATCTAGAGCCGACTAACCGGCACAAGGAGCGGAATATGTCTTTCAACATCGGCCTTAGCGGTCTCTACGCTGCCAACAAGCAATTGGACGTGACCGGCAACAACATCGCCAACGTCGCCACCACCGGCTTCAAGTCTTCCCGTGCCGAGTTCGCCGACGTGTACTCGGCCACCAAGCTGGGCAGCGGCACCCAGGTGGTGGGCAATGGCGTGCGCCTGGCCAATGTGTCCCAGCAGTTCACCAATGGCGATATCAACAACACCGGCAACGTGCTGGACATGGGCATCCAGGGCCAAGGTTTCTTCGTGCTGAACAACAATGGCTCGCTGAGCTATACCCGCGCCGGTGCCTTCAAGACCGACAAGCAAGGCTACATCACCACCAGCGACGGCACTGCCCGCCTGCAAGGTTATGCCGTGGATGCCAACGGCAAGATCGTCAATGGCGTGTTGACCGACCTGCGGATCGATGTGTCGAACCTTCCACCCAAGCCGACCGATTCGATTTCCTCGACCATCAACCTGAACTCCAGCGCCGATCCGATCAACGTCAACCCGACGGCTCCGGCCCCGGCGTATGTGTTCGATCCGACCAAAAGCGAAACCTATACCAAGCAGTTCAGCACCCCGGTGTATGACTCCCAGGGCAACAAGCACGTCCTGGATCAGTACATGATCAAGACGTCCAATCCCAACGAGTGGCAGACCTATACCCTGATCGATGGCCGCAACCCCGATGGCATGCCTTTCACCATGGCCAACCAGGCGCCGATCACCATCAAGTTCGACTCCTCCGGCAAGCTCCAGTCCCTGACGCCGCCAGCCGCGCCGGCCACCAGCCCGTTCACGGTAAGTGGCAACAGTATCGTCATGGGCAGCTGGACGCCGGGCAACGTGGTCAATGGCAACTTCACCCCCAACGGTTCGGTGGCAGCGGCAGGCGGGGTGAAGATCGACATGACCAAGACCGGTTCGGTATTGGGTGATACCGCTCGCTCGGTGCCTATGCAGAACGGCTACTCCACTGGCCAGATCACCAACCTGACCATCGACGGCAGCGGCGTGATGCTGGCCAACTTCAGCAACGAGCAGACCAAGCCGATCGGCCAGATCTCCCTGGCCAGTTTCACCAACGAGCAAGGCTTGCAGCCGATCGGCGGCACCCAGTGGAAAGAAACCTACGCCTCGGGTATCCCGGGTTATGACGCACCGAGGACGGGCACCTTGGGCTCGATCCAATCCAACGCCCTGGAAGAGTCCAACGTCAACCTGACCAACGAGCTGGTGAACCTGATCAAGGCCCAGAGCAACTACCAGGCGAACGCCAAGACCATCTCCACCCAGAGCACTATCATGCAGACCATCATCCAGATGACCTGATGCCACTCTGGCGTGTTGGACAAGAAGCCCCTCTCTGAGGGGCTTTTTTATGCCTGTTCGCCGCTGACTGGTCGGGTGGCCTGGGGTGGCCCGTCGGAGTGCTGGCGCGCGTCAGGCAGGGGCAGGAGTTGTTCGCGAGGCCGCTAGCGCGCGGTTTGTCGCGGGCAAAAGAAAACCCCCGATACGCCAGGGGCGTATCGGGGGTTGGCACAGGCGCCGATAAGGGCGCCTGTCTGCTCAGCTTATTGGCAAGCCTCGCAATCCGGCTCGTCGATGGCGCACGCCTTCGGTACCGGGGCGGGGCCGGCAGGGGCTGCCAGGACCGAGCTGTCACCGTGGTCGCCGCCGCTGGAAACAGCGTTCAGCTTGCCGGTGTTGATGGTGGACTTCTCGGTGCTGGTGGCGGC
The DNA here is from genome assembly GCF_014230245.1 of Pseudomonas sp. MSSRFD41. Lineage (NCBI taxonomy): Bacteria > Pseudomonadati > Pseudomonadota > Gammaproteobacteria > Pseudomonadales > Pseudomonadaceae > Pseudomonas > Pseudomonas sp. MSSRFD41. The sequence continues at coordinate 23,568 of NZ_JACKZK010000011.1, forward strand.
CAGTGCACGGAGGTAGTAAGTGGTCTTCAGGCCACGGTACCAGGCCATGCGGTAGGTCACGTCCAGCTTCTTGCCCGAAGCGCCGGCGATGTACAGGTTCAGCGATTGGGCCTGGTCGATCCACTTCTGGCGACGGGAGGCGGCATCGACGATCCACTTGGTCTCGACTTCGAACGCGGTGGCGTACAGGTCCTTCAGCTCTTGCGGGATACGCTCGATCTGCTGCACCGAACCGTCGTAGTACTTCAGGTCGTTGATCATGACCGAGTCCCACAGGCCGCGAGCCTTGAGGTCGCGTACCAGGTACGGGTTGATCACGGTGAACTCGCCGGACAGGTTCGATTTCACGTACAGGTTCTGGTAGGTCGGCTCGATCGACTGCGATACGCCAGTGATGTTGGCGATGGTCGCGGTCGGCGCGATGGCCATGATGTTCGAGTTGCGGATGCCTTTCTTCACGCGCTCGCGGATCGGCGCCCAGTCCAGGGACTCTTCCAGGTTGACGTCGATGTACTTGGCGCCACGGGCCTCGATCAGGATCTGCTGGCTGTCCAGCGGCAGGATGCCCTTGGACCACAGCGAGCCGTCGAAGGTCTGGTAGGCGCCGCGCTCATCGGCCAGGTCGCAGGAGGCCTGGATGGCGTAGTAGCTGACCGCTTCCATCGACTTGTCGGCGAAGTTCACCGCGGCGTCGGAGCCATACGGGATGTGCTGCAGGTACAGCGCGTCCTGGAAGCCCATGATGCCCAGGCCCACTGGACGGTGCTTGAAGTTCGAGTTCTGCGCTTGCGGCACCGAGTAGTAGTTGATGTCGATCACGTTATCGAGCATGCGCACGGCGGTCTTGACGGTACGCGCCAGCTTGGCGGTATCCAGCTTGCCGTCGACGATGTGGTTCGGCAGGTTGATCGAGCCCAGGTTGCACACGGCGATCTCGTCGGCGTTGGTGTTCAGGGTGATCTCGGTGCACAGGTTCGAGCTGTGGACCACGCCTACGTGCTGCTGTGGCGAGCGCAGGTTGCATGGGTCCTTGAAGGTCAGCCATGGGTGGCCGGTCTCGAACAGCATCGACAGCATCTTGCGCCACAGGTCTTTGGCCTGGATGGTCTTGAACACCTTGATCTTGTTGTACTCGGTCAGGGCTTCGTAGTACTCGTAGCGCTCTTCGAAGGCCTTGCCGGTCAGGTCGTGCAGGTCAGGCACTTCCGATGGCGAGAACAGGGTCCACTTGCCGTCGTCGAAGACGCGCTTCATGAACAGGTCCGGGATCCAGTTGGCGGTGTTCATGTCGTGGGTGCGGCGCCGGTCGTCACCGGTGTTCTTGCGCAGCTCGAGGAATTCCTCGATGTCCAGGTGCCAGGTTTCCAGGTAGGCGCAGACCGCGCCCTTGCGCTTGCCGCCCTGGTTGACCGCGACGGCGGTGTCGTTGACCACCTTCAGGAAAGGCACGACGCCTTGGGACTTGCCGTTGGTGCCCTTGATGTACGAGCCCAGGGCGCGTACCGGGGTCCAGTCGTTACCCAGGCCGCCGGCGAATTTCGACAGCATGGCGTTGTCGTGGATGGCGCCGTAGATGCCCGACAGGTCGTCTGGAACGGTGGTCAAGTAGCAGCTGGACAGCTGTGGACGCAGGGTGCCGGCGTTGAACAGGGTCGGGGTCGAAGCCATGTAGTCGAAGGACGACAACAGGTTGTAGAACTCGATGGCGCGGTCTTCGCGTTGTTTCTCTTCGATCGCCAGGCCCATGGCCACGCGCATGAAGAAGATCTGCGGCAGTTCGAAGCGCACGCCGTCCTTGTGGATGAAGTAGCGGTCGTACAGGGTCTGCAGGCCCAGGTAGGTGAACTGCTGGTCACGCTCGTGGTTGATGGCCTTGCCCAGTTTCTCGAGGTCGAATTCGGCCAGTACCGGGTTCAGCAGTTCGAACTCCACGCCCTTGGCGACGTAGGCCGGCAGAGCCTTGGCGTACAGGTCGGCCATCTCGTGGTGGGTGGCGCTGTCGGCGACGCCCAGGAAACCCAGGGCTTCGGCGCGCAGGGTGTCCATCAGCAGGCGGGCGGTGACGAACGAGTAGTTGGGCTCGCGTTCCACCAGGGTGCGGGCGGTCATTACCAGGGCGGTGTTGACGTCCTTGATGGCCACGCCGTCGTACAGGTTCTTCAGGGTTTCGCGCTGGATCAGGTCGCCGTCGACTTCTTCCAGGCCTTCGCAGGCTTCGCTGACGATGGTGCCCAGGCGGCCCATGTCCAGGGGCGCGAAGCTGCCGTCGGCGCGAGTGATGCGGATCGAGGGATGGGCGTTCACCGGTTCTTCGCTGCTGGAGCGGGTGGCGCGTTCCTTGGCGCGGGAGTCGCGATAGATCACGTAGTCGCGGGCGACTTTCTGTTCGCCGGCGCGCATCAGGGCCAGTTCGACCTGGTCCTGGATTTCTTCGATATGGATGGTGCCGCCCGAAGGCATGCGACGCTTGAAGGTGGCGGTGACCTGTTCGGTCAGGCGTGCCACGGTGTCGTGGATTCGCGACGAGGCGGCAGCGGTGCCGCCTTCAACTGCGAGGAACGCTTTGGTGATAGCGACGGTGATCTTGTCGTCGGTGTAAGGAACGACAGTGCCGTTACGCTTGATCACGCGCAGTTGGCCAGGTGCGGTAGCAGACAGATCCAGGTTGGAATCGCCGGCCTGCGGCGCATGGGCCTGCGGGTTCTCGCGAGTTGTGTCGGTTTGCATGGGTGTCTCCACGTTCTCTATGTTTATTTGGGCACCAAGAAGGTGCCCACCGTTCCGTCCAGAAGCACTGCAGCCGGCACAAGCCGGCATGACGACTTCGGAACAGTTCAGGAAGGGGGCTGTTGGCGCCGCTTCCATGCCGAAGTCCTGGGTGCCGGGCATGGGCTCCGACACCTTGTTCCTGGGTGGCAGTCTGTTGCTGCAACACCCGTACCGTCTTCTCCTGGGCAGGGTGGAAAACGGTGCCATCCGCACGCGCGGTGTTGGTCTTCTAAAACAGCGATTGGTTCCACCAAACGGGCGCAAGAAAAGCGCTTGAGTTTCTTGTCTGAATTGTGTTTGGTTTTTTGGGTGAAACCCTAGATATAGGGTTTTTTAGCCGCCGGGCTACAAGATAATGCGTTTTTGGGGGGGTTGCAACGTACGGCCTGTGGATAAGTTTGTGCGTAAAGTGTGCATGGACTGGGTAAAACTCTCGCAGCCCGCAGTCCCACTGCATGGAACCGTTTGTCACTGTTTTTTACCTGCAAAAATTGCCCGGGAACGGATTTTTGCGGGCGCGAACCCTATCACAAAAAGCCGTCCTGTCCGAGCCGTTTCAGTGGCTTGTATGAAGGCCTGCGGCGGTTGCTACAATCCGTCGCGATCCCCCGCGCAAGGCGTCTTCCTCAGGGCCGGTTATCGGTCTTTTTCATGACAGAAGGATGTACGCGTTCGGTTGCGCCCAATGCTGGCAACAAAAAACAAGAAGAGGTCGAGCGTGGAGCAAGAAGCCTGGCAGGTACTGATTGTCGAGGATGACCAGCGTCTGGCTGAGTTGACGCGGGAATATCTGGAGAGCAACGGATTGCGGGTGGCGATCGAAGGCAACGGTGCCCTGGCCGCCGCGCGGATCATCGCCGAGCAACCGGACCTGGTGATCCTCGACCTGATGCTGCCCGGGGAAGACGGCTTGAGCATCTGCCGCAAGGTCCGCGCTCGCTATGACGGGCCGATCCTCATGCTCACCGCGCGCACCGATGACATGGACCAGGTCATGGGCCTGGACCTGGGGGCCGATGACTATGTCTGCAAGCCGGTGCGCCCGCGCTTGCTGCTGGCACGGATTCAGGCTCTGCTGCGGCGTAGCGAGGCGCCTGAGCCTGCCCGGGAGAAGACCCGGCGCCTGCAGTTCGGTCCGCTGGTGGTGGACAACGCCCTGCGCGAAGCCTGGCTGTGCGATGCCGGGATCGAGCTCACCAGCGCCGAGTTCGACCTGTTGTGGCTATTGGTGGTCAATGCCGGACGGATCCTGTCCCGCGAGGAAATCTTCACGGCCTTGCGCGGTATCGGTTATGACGGCCAGGACCGTTCCATCGACGTCCGCATCTCGCGCATCCGCCCCAAGATCGGCGATGACCCGGAGCATCCGCGGCTGATCAAGACCATCCGCAGCAAGGGGTACCTGTTCGTGCCCGAAGCCGCTGCCGACATGCCGCTGTGAACTCGATCTTCCTGCGTATCTATGGCGGCATGTGCGCCGCCCTGGTCCTGGTGGCGCTGCTCGGGGTGCTGGCCCTGCACCTGCTCAACCAGGTGCGCAGCGAGCAATACCGTGAGCGCCTGGCCCATGGCACTTTCTCCCTGATGGCCGACAACCTGCAGCCGATGAGCGAGATCGAGCGTCGCCGGGCCCTGGCCGTCTGGGAGCGGTTGCTGGGCATTCCCCTGAGCCTCAAGACCTTCAGCCAGACCGACCTGGACAGCAGCCAGCGTGGCCGGGTGCTGCGCGGCCAGGCCCTGGTGGAGCAGACCGGCCCGTTCGCGGCCCGGGTCTACCGCCTGGTCAGCGACAAGGAGCAGTTGCTGCTCAGCGCCGAGGTCCAGCAGATCAGCGAGCAACTGGCCCGGGCCACCATCTATCTGCTGGCGGACGAGTTGGTGCGCTATCCCGTGGCCGAGCAGCCCCAGCGCCTGGCGGCGTTGAAGCAGGACAAGGGGTTCGGCTTCGACATGCACTTGTCGACCCTGGACGCCACCGACATGGACGATGACCAGCGCCGCCGGGTCGCCGAAGGCGATACCGTGATGGCGCTGGGCAAGGGGGGAGACTCGATCCGGGTGTTCGCCGGGCTGGTGGGCACGCCCTGGGTGCTGGAGATCGGCCCGCTGTACCAGATGAATCCCTATCCGCCGCAGTGGCTGGTGTTGATCGCGGTGCTGGGCTTGAGCCTGATCGGTCTGATCGTCTATCTGCTGGTGCGCCAGTTGGAGCGCCGAGTCAATGGCCTGGAGGCGGCTGCCACGCGTATCGCCAAGGGCAGCCTGGAGGTCCGGGTGCCGGCCAGGGGCGCGGATTCGGTAGGGCGCCTGGCGGCGGCCTTCAACGACATGGCCGAGCATCTGCAGCGGCTGCTGGCGATCCAGCGCGAATTGGTACGTGCTGTATCCCATGAGTTGCGCACCCCGGTGGCGCGCCTGCGTTTTGGCCTGGAGATGATCGCCACCGCGAGTACCGACCAGGCACGGCACAAGCACCTGGACGGCATGGACAACGACATCCAGGACCTCGACCGGCTGGTGGACGAGATGCTCACCTATGCTCGCCTGGAACAGGGCTCGCCGGCCTTGAATTTCCAGCGGATCGACCTGGACGCCCTGATCAACCAGGTGATCGGTGAACTGGCGCCGTTGCGCGCCAACCTCCAGGTCCGGCGTGGCCTGTGCCTGTCGGCCGCCGATTGCGATGGCGCCTGGGTCGAGGCCGAGCCGCGTTACCTGCACCGCGCCCTGCAGAACCTGGTGGGCAACGCCATGCGGCATGCCGAGTCCCAGGTGACCGTCAGCTACCAGGTGGGCCAGTCGCGCTGTCGGGTGGATGTGGAGGACGATGGTCCCGGCGTGCCCGAGAGCGCCTGGGAGAAAATCTTCACGCCGTTCCTGCGCCTGGATGACAGTCGGACCCGGGCGTCCGGCGGCCATGGATTGGGACTGTCGATCGTGCGGCGGATTATCTACTGGCACGGTGGCCGGGCGCTGATCGGTCGTAGCAAGAGCCTGGGCGGCGCCTGCTTCAGTCTCAGCTGGCCACGGCAGCAGGAGCCGCGCTAAGGCTCAGGCGGGAATGGCGACCAGGCTCAGGACCTGCCCGTCCTCGACGGTGAACTGGCCGTCGAGCTCGCGCCCCTGGTGCCACTCCGCGGACAACTCGGTCAGCAAGCGCAGGCGCACTTGACCATCGAGGTTCCACTCCAGCACCTCGGCATGCTCGAAGTAGAAATTCTTGCGCACCAGCGGGTACAGGGTCTTGTACAGGCTTTCCTTGATCGAGAAGGTCAGGGTCACCGCCAGGGCGTGCAGTTCGTCTGGTAGCTGGTCGCGGCGCTGCAGCTCGGCGGGGGTCAGGATATGCCCTGCCAGGCTGGCCGAGCGTTCTCTTTCGAGCATCACTTCCAGATCCATGCCCAGGGCTCGCCAATGCCGCTTATCGGCGACGATGGCCGCGGCGCGGCCGGTGCTGTGGGTGATCGAGCCGCAGATATGCTCCGGCCACACCGGTGCGCGGTCATCGCCGATCGCCGGTACCCAGTCCAGTCCTTGCAACTGCCACAACGCGTTCCGTGCGCACAGGCGCCCCGCGAGGAACTCGGCCTGGCGCTTGGCCACCGAGCGCTGGATGTTCGCTGGGGCCTCGATGCCGCTGCGCTGGAAGTCGTCGGCAGCCAACTGCTTGGAGTCGAACCGGGTACTGAGCAAGAGGGTATTGGGCAAGGCCTCCGGCAGGGGCCAGGAAGCTTGCGGGACGGTACAGCAGGCGGGGAGGAGTTGGTGTTCGTTCATGGCTGCTAGTGTGCCGGGTTGCATCCTGGGTGGGTAGTCGTGCGCTCTATATAAAAAGAAAGGTGGCTGGTGCTGCCGGTAGCTGTGGGGGCGATGCCTCGGGGCTGCGGTTCAGGTGAGGTTAAGAGGTGTTCAGTGGGAGTTCAGGGCGGGCCGTTTACTCTTGCGCCTTACCTAAACGTCTATGGCGCAAAGTAAGCTTCCTATGACTTCGTTGAAAAAACTGCTGCTGGCCTTTACCGTTCCCGGTGCCAGCGCTGCCGCCCAGGGCGCCGACAGCAACTTCGCCGGCCTGTCCTTCGGCCAGACCCGCGACAAGATCAAGAAATCCGGTTCGCACAATGGCATCAAGCGGCGCCAGCAGAACCTGCTGGGCAGTCATGACCGGTTCTTGCCGGTGTCCTGCAGCAGGTTTCACAAAACACCTCGCTGGAGCTCGGCTATCGCTACCTGCGCAGCAATGCCGGGATCCAGACGAGCGAGCGTGGCGCTGGCAAGCAGGGGGCGCTGAGCCTCACCAGTAGTGCCCAAACCTATCTCTCGGCCAACTACGCTTCCTGAACGAGCGGCCGGGTTTGAACCACGCCGGACCTTGCCTTGGCACGGTCCGGCGTTGGGTATTAATCATCTGGGCGCAGGAGTGCCCCGCAGACGTCGAATGTTGCCTGGGAGAGCATTATGAAATTGCTGGTCGTCGAGGATGAGGCGCTGTTGCGTCATCATTTGCAAACCCGCCTTACCGACAGTGGTCATGTCGTCGAGTCCGTGGCCAATGCCGAAGAGGCGTTGTACCAGACCGAGCAGTTCAACCACGACCTGGCGGTGATCGACCTGGGCCTGCCGGGCATGGGCGGGCTGGATCTGATCAGGCAACTGCGCGCCCGCGGCAAGACGTTCCCGATCCTCATCCTCACGGCCCGCGGCAACTGGCAGGACAAAGTCGAAGGCCTGGCCTCCGGCGCCGACGACTATGTGGTCAAGCCATTCCAGTTCGAGGAGCTGGAGGCCCGGCTCAATGCACTGTTGCGGCGCTCCAGTGGTTTCACCCAGTCGACCATAGTCGCCGGCCCGCTGCTGCTGGACCTCAATCGCAAGCAGGCGTCCCTGGACGAGCAGCCCCTGGCCCTGACGGCCTACGAATACCGGATCCTCGAATACCTGATGCGCCATCACCAGCAAGTGGTGGCCAAGGACCGGCTGATGGAGCAGTTGTATCCGGACGATGACGAGCGCGATCCGAATGTCATCGAAGTGCTGGTGGGGCGGTTGCGGCGCAAGCTTGAAGCGCCGTCGGGCTTCAAGCCGATCGATACGGTGCGCGGCCTGGGCTACCTGTTCAATGAGCGCTGCCGATGATTCGTTCGCTGCGCCTGCGCTTGATGCTGGCAGCAACCCTCCTCGCGGTCCTGTTCATGCTGGCCTTGCTGCCGGCCATGCAGGGCGCTTTCAGCCTGGCCCTGCAGGACTCCATCGAGCAGCGCCTGGCTTCGGACGTCACTACCCTGATCTCGGCTGCGCGCATCGAGGACAACCGCCTGCAGATGCCAGCGCAATTGCCCGACGAGCGTTTCAATCTCGCCGATAGCCGCCTGCTGGGCTACATCTATGATCGCGAGGGGCATCTGGTCTGGCGTTCCCGGGCCACCCAGGAAGAAAACATCAACTATCGGCCGCGCTACGACGGACGTGGCAACGAGTTCGCCAGGATCCGCGAGGCCAATGGCCAGGAGTTCTTCGTCTACGATGTCGAGATCAAGCTGCTGGGAGGCAAGAGCGCGGCGTTCAGCATCGTCGCCTTGCAGCCGGTGCGCGAGTACCAGCAGACCCTGGAAGGGGTGCGCGAGAACCTCTACCTGGGCTTCGGTGCGGCGTTGCTGGTGCTGCTGGCGCTGCTCTGGCTGGGCTTGACCTGGGGATTGCAGGCGCTGCGGCGCCTGAGCCAGGAGCTAGACCAGATCGAGAGCGGCACCCGCCAGAGCCTGAGCGAGGAACATCCGCGCGAGCTGCTGCGCCTGACGGGGTCGCTCAACCGCCTGCTGCAAAGCGAGCGCGACCAGCGTAGCCGCTATCGGGATTCCCTGGACGACCTGGCCCATAGCCTCAAGACCCCGCTGACGGTATTGCAAGGGGTCAGCGAGGACATGGCCCTGCGGCCCCAGGATCGTGAGCAGGCCTGGGTCCTGCAAACTCAGATCGAACGCATGAGCCAGCAGATCAGCTACCAGCTGCAGCGAGCCAGCCTGCGCAAGAGCGGCCTGGTGCGCCATCAGGTACGCCTGCGGCCATTGTTGCAGAGCCTGTGCGACACCCTGGACAAGGTCTATCGCGACAAGCAGGTACGGGTCTCGTTCGACCTGCCCGAGCGCTGCTACCTGCCGATCGAGCACGGTGCCTTGCTGGAGCTGCTGGGTAACCTGCTGGAAAACGCCTACCGCCTGTGCCTGGGTTCGGTGCGCATCAGCGTGCGCGAGAGCCTCGATGGTTCCGAGTTGTGTGTGGAGGATGACGGGCCGGGGGTGCCGCCGGACCAGCGGGCACGGATCCTCCAGCGTGGCGAACGCCTGGATCGCCAGCATCCGGGGCAGGGTATTGGCCTGGCGGTGGTCAAGGACATCATCGAAAGCTACGGCGCGCGCCTGGCCCTGGGCGATTCAGCCCTGGGCGGGGCGGCCTTCCGGATCCACTTTCCGGTCCTTTAGCCTGGTTGCTCACTGGGTCCGGGCGCGATAGGCGCCCGGGGTCAGCCCGGTCCACTTCTTGAAGGCCCGATGGAAGGCCGAGGGTTCGGAAAACCCCAGTTGTTCGGCGATCTGTTGCAACGACAGGTCGGCGCGCCCCAGGTGATAGATGGCGATATCGCGCCGCAGCTCGTCCTTGAGTTCCTGGAAACTCAGGCCCTCTTCCCGTAGATGCCGGCGCAGGGTCTGGGGGCTGACGCGCATGTGTTGGGCGACGCTTTCCAGGTCCGGCCAGTGCCCGCGATCGCGGGCCAGCAGGCGGCGCAACTGGCTGGCGAGGCTGTCGCCTTCATCGGGGCGCGACAGCAGGTCGGCGGGGGAGCGTTCGAGAAAGTGCTTGAGGGTCCGTTCATCCTGCAGCAAGGGCATGCCCAGGTAGCGACTGTGGAACAACAAGCTGCTGTGGGGCTGGTCGAATTGCAGTGGGCAGGGGAACAGCAAGTCGTATTCCGCGCCGTGTTCAGGGCGCGGATAACTGAAACAGGCCTGCTCCAGGCGGACTCGCTGGCCGATCAGCCAGCTGCCCAGCCGGTGCCAGATCACCAGCAGGCATTCGCTGAGAAAGTGCTCGGGGTCCCAGAGTTCGGAGTCGTCCAGGCTCAGCCGGGCCATGTCTCCTTCACGCGTCAGGCTCAGGCGCGGGGCCTGCGGGAAGAGGCCATAAAACAATAATCCGCGATTGAGCGCCTTCTCCAGGGTGCGACAGTGGATCAGGGCGTGGCACATCATGGCGAAGGTCCCGGGTTTGCTCGGGCCATCGCCGAACCCCAGGTATTCGTCGTCCATTTCCAGCCATAGCTGTTGCAACAACTGGGTGAACTGCTCGGGAGCGAGGCGGGCCCTGGGCTGGTGCAGCAACTCGGGGCCGATGCCCAGGCGCTGTAGCAGCGGCAGGTAGTCGTAGCCGCGACGATGCGCGCCGCCGAGGGCGGCCCGGGCAAAGTGGCTGGCGATAGTGCGTTCGCGCATGCGGGCTGGTCCGTCCATTGAGTGGCGGATCTTAGCCAGCACCGCCAGGGGGGAACAAGGCGGATATCCGCCAAATTGTAGGGCGAGAATCGGCGGGCGGGCGGAAAACCGCCAGGCTCGGCGTTGCTCACTGGAAACGGAGTTCGGCTCTAACCCCTTGTTTTAAAAGGTCTGTATGGCTTTTTCGCAAGGTGGCACGGGCCTTGCGATAGCGCTTGCAGATCTGCCGGTGTGCAGCTCGACACAACAAATCCCTCCAGCGCAGGAGGGTTCGCACTTTAGGCACCGCATGCCGTGATGGAAGCAGCATGCCGGGGCTCTTGAGGAACTTTGCAATGACGACTCGTCAGCCACTGTACAAATCCCTGTATCTCCAGGTGATCGTTGCCATCGCCATCGGCATCCTGCTCGGTCACTTCTATCCCCAGGCGGGGGTGGCCCTCAAGCCCTTGGGCGACGGCTTCATCAAACTGATCAAGATGGTCATCGCGCCGATCATTTTCTGCACCGTGGTGAGTGGCATCGCCGGTATGCAGAACATGAAGTCGGTGGGCAAGACCGGTGGCTACGCGCTGCTGTACTTCGAAATCGTCTCCACCATCGCCCTGCTGATCGGCCTGGTGGTGGTCAATGTCGTGCAGCCGGGCGCCGGCATGCATATCGACGCCTCGACCCTGGACGCCTCGAAAGTCGCCGCCTACGTGTCCGCCGGTAACGAGCAGAGCGTCGTCGCCTTCATTCTCAACGTCATCCCGGCGACCATCGTCGGTGCCTTCGCCAACGGCGACATCCTGCAAGTGCTGATGTTCTCGGTGATCTTCGGTTTCGCCCTGCATCGCCTGGGCGCCTATGGCAAGCCGATCCTGGACTTCATCGACCGCTTCGCCCACGTGATGTTCAACATCATCAACATGATCATGAAGCTGGCTCCCCTGGGCGCGCTGGGCGCCATGGCGTTCACCATCGGTGCCTACGGCGTGGGTTCGCTGGTGCAACTGGGCCAGCTGATGATCTGCTTCTACATCACCTGCGTGCTGTTCGTGCTGGTGGTCCTGGGCGCCATCTGCCGTGCCCACGGCTTCAGCGTGATCAAGCTGATCCGCTACATCCGTGAAGAACTGCTGATCGTACTGGGCACTTCCTCCTCGGAGTCGGCGCTGCCGCGCATGCTGATCAAAATGGAGCGCCTGGGCGCCAAGAAGTCGGTGGTCGGCCTGGTGATCCCCACCGGTTACTCCTTCAACCTGGACGGCACCTCGATCTACCTGACCATGGCCGCGGTGTTCATCGCCCAGGCCACCGATAGCCACATGGACATCACCCACCAGATCACCCTGCTGCTGGTGTTGCTGCTGTCGTCCAAGGGCGCTGCCGGCGTCACCGGTAGCGGCTTCATCGTCCTGGCGGCTACCCTGTCGGCCGTGGGCCACCTGCCAGTGGCCGGCCTGGCGCTGATCCTCGGCATCGACCGCTTCATGTCCGAAGCCCGTGCCCTGACCAACCTGGTGGGCAACGCCGTGGCCACCGTAGTGGTCGCCAAGTGGGTCAAGGAACTGGACGAAGACAAGCTGCAAGCCGAGCTGGCCTCCGGTGGCCGGGCGATCATCGACACCCGCGAAACCGACGACCTGGGCGTGGCCGAAGGCCCGGCGCCAAGCGTCAGGTAAGCTTCGTCGTATGAAAAAACCCGCCTCGGCGGGTTTTTTATTGCCCCGTGCCTTGAGCGCAACGGTCATTGTCGCTGACCGCTGCGGTGATTGGCGGACGCGCCGTGGCTGCCTACTCTGTGGGCTGTCGATCAGAAGGAGAGGCACATGCAAGGGCCGTTGGCGTCACTCAAGGTACTGGATTTCTCTACCCTGCTGCCGGGGCCGTTCGCTTCGCTGCTGCTGGCGGACATGGGCGCGCAGGTGCTGCGCATCGAGTCGCCGACCCGCATGGACTTGCTGCGGGTCCTGCCGCCCCATGACCAGGGCGTATCGGCCAGCCATGCCTACCTCAACCGCAACAAGCGCAGCCTGGCCCTGGACCTGAAGCGACCCGAGGCCCTGGAGGTGGTGCGGCAACTGGTGCAGGACTACGACATCGTCCTCGAGCAGTTCCGTCCGGGGGTGATGGAGCGCCTGGGGCTGGGCTACGAGGCCTTGAAGGCGATCAATCCGCGGCTGATCTACGTGTCCATCACCGGCTACGGCCAGACTGGCCCCTACAAGGATCGCGCCGGGCATGACATCAACTACCTGGCCCTGGCCGGCCTGGCCAGCCAGACCGGCCGCCGGCAACAGGGGCCGTTGCCCCTGGGTATCCAGGTGGCGGACATCGCCGGCGGCTCCCTGCACGGAGTGATCGGCCTGCTGGCCGCGGTGGTCGCCCGCCAGCACAGTGGCCAGGGCCAGCACCTGGACGTGAGCATGACCGACTGCGTGTTCAGCCTCCACGCCATGGCCGGTGCCGGCTACCTGGCTTGTGGGGTGGAGCCCGGGATGGAGCAGCAAGTGCTCAACGGTGGCAGTTTCTATGACTATTACCGTACCCGCGACGGGCGCTGGTTATCGGTGGGCAGTCTGGAGCCGGGGTTCATGCAGCAGTTGTGTGGGGCCCTGGGGCGGCCGGAACTGGCGGCCCAGGGGCTATCGCCCGTACCCGAACAGCAGCAGGCCCTCAAGCACGCCTTGCAGGTCGAATTCGAGAAACATGATTTTGTCGAATTGTGCCGGCTGTTCGAGGACCTGGATGCCTGTGTCGAGCCGGTGCTGGGCCTGGCCGAGGCCTTGGCGCATCCACAGTTGCAGGCGCGCCAGCTGGTCAGCCAGGTACCGCGCGAGGATGGCAGTCGGCAGGCGCAGATCGCTTGTCCGCTGAAGTTTTCCGCGGGCCTGCCCGAGCCGCGACATGTCGGCGCAAGGCTGGGGGCCCATTCCGCCGAGGTGTTGGCGGAGTTGGGATACGACGCCGAGCGGATCGAGGCATTGCGACGCGACCGGGTGATCGCCTAGGGGCAGGTCACTCGACCCGGGTTTCGCCGCTGTAGACCAGGGTCTGCCGGCAACGCCTGCACAGGTAGCGCCGCCCCTGGGCCACCAGCTTGTGGCGCTGGGCGGAAAACGGAAAATCGCTCTGGGCGCAGGGGCAGCGGTAGATGTAGCGGGTCACGCGGCGCCGCTGCACCTCGTAGGTATGGCAGCGATTGGGCGGCAGTTCGTAGACCCCGCGCATGATCAGCTGCCATTCCTCGCCGTGGGGCTGGATGCGATCGCCGAACAGCTGGTGGGCGATCAGGTGCGCCACTTCGTGGGCCACGGTCTGCTTGAGGAAGTCCGCGGTGTTCTCCCGGTACAACTGCAGGTTGAAGCGCAGCAGGTTCTCGTGCAGGTGGGCGACCCCGGCTTTCTGGCCACGCAACTTGAGGCTGACCACCGGTCGCTTGAAGGGGCGTTTGAAAAAGGATTCAGCGAGTAGGAAACAGTCTTCGACGCGGGTATTGAGTTGCTCGGGCATGCTTGGCGGTTCTCCAGAGCGCTCGAGTATGCCGCAAAGGCCGCTGAATCCGAACCGCCAAGCCGCCCAATGGTCATGCCCGCAAAGAGGAAGGCCGCCTTGCGGCGGCCTGTATTGGCAGACAGAGGATTATTATTGGCGCGGCGTCAGTTGGTGTAGACGGGGCCGACGCCCAGGCCCCAGACGATGACGGTGAACGCCATGATCGCCACCAGCACCACCAGTCCCACCGCCAGCACCGAGCTGGAGAACAGGAAACCTTCGTCGGACGGGATGTTCATGAAGGTCGGCAGCCCGACATAGAGCAGGTACACCGTGTAGCAGATGGCCGCCGTGCCGACGATCATGCCCAGCCACATGTGCGGGTAGAGCGCCGCCAGCCCGCCGACGAACAGCGGGGTCGCGGTATAGGTGGCGAAGGCCACGCAGCGCGCCAGGCTCGGATTGGCGTCATAGGTGCGGGCCATCCAATGGATGAAGCCGCCCATGACCCCGACACCGCCGAGCATGGCCAGGTACGACATGATGGTCATCCACAGGGCGCTTTCACTGGTCAGCATCACCGGCGCGCGGCTGCCGATGACCCAGCCGACCTGGGTGGTGCCGATGAAGGCCGAGATAGCGGGGATCGCCGCCAGGATCAATGTGTGGGTGAGGTACATGTGGCTGATGCTTTCTTCGGCATCGCCACGGATGTCTCGCCATTCCTGATCGGGGTGGGTGAAGAGTCCTACGACATGATGAATCATGGTCAGTCACTCCTTTGTTGTTGCCATCGCCCCCCTGCGGAGCGCTACAACCACGTGGCACAGTGCAGGTCTGTATATGCGACCTTATGTCGCAGTATAGGGAGGAGTTGTCGCCAGATGTGCACCTCTTTAGAGCAAATTGCGCTGTAAAAGCCTGGGCTAATCGCCAGGGCCTCTGTCACTGCCGACCCTGTGGCCGCTGCTCGGCAGCGCTTTCGCGGGGCGAGTGTTTTTGCGTAAAATATCCGGCTTTTCGTCACACACCTCGCGGATTCCAAGCGCCATGGGCACTCTTACGGTCAACCAGAACAAACTGCAGAAACGCCTGCGCCGGCAGGCGGGCGAAGCGGTCGCCGATTTCAACATGATCGAAGATGGCGACAAGGTCATGGTCTGCCTGTCCGGCGGCAAGGACAGCTACACCATGCTCGACGTGCTGCTGCACCTGCAGAAGGTGGCCCCGATCAAGTTCGAGATCGTCGCGGTGAACATGGACCAGAAGCAGCCTGGCTTCCCCGAGCACGTACTGCCGGCCTACCTCAAGGAACTGGGGGTCGAGTACCACATCGTCGAGAAGGACACTTACTCGGTGGTCAAGGAGCTGATACCGGAAGGCAAGACTACCTGCTCGCTGTGCTCGCGCCTGCGCCGCGGCACCCTGTACACCTTCGCCGACGAGATCGGTGCGACCAAGATGGCCCTGGGTCACCATCGCGACGACATCGTCGAGACCTTCTTCCTCAACATGTTCTACAACGGCTCGCTCAAGGCCATGCCGCCCAAGTTGTTGGCCGACGACGGGCGTAACGTGGTGATCCGTCCGCTGGCCTACTGCAGCGAGAAGGACATCCAGGCCTATTCCGACCTCAAGCAGTTCCCGATCATCCCCTGCAACCTCTGTGGTTCCCAGGAGAACCTGCAGCGCCAGGTGGTCAAGGAAATGCTCCAGGAGTGGGAGCGCAAGAGCCCGGGGCGGACCGAGAACATCTTCCGCGGCCTGCAGAACGTCATCCCGTCCCAGCTGGCGGACCGCAACCTGTTCGACTTCACCAGCCTGCGCATCGATGAAAGCGCCACGCCGCGCTTCGTCAACGTAGTGAACCTCTAGGCCTGGGGGATTTGCCGCGCCGTTCATTGCCGGCGCGGCACGCTGTTTCATTCCGTGGTTGGGCGGGGAATGAACGCCAGGTTGCCTTGCGCGGGTTTGCCGGCCAGCCGCTCGCCATTGGTCGGTTGGGTCCTGATTACCTGGTGATCGTCGCCCAGGTAGTCCAGCAACTGCCGGCCTTTGTTGTCCTGTGCCACGAAGATCAGGGTGCGCTGGGGATCCCAGTGCTGGCCGCTGGTGCGCTCCAGCCAGGCCATGAAGTCGGCGCTGGTGCCGTGCTTCGGGAAGTCCTGGTTCTCGGGCACGTAGTAGAACGGCGCCCCCTGGTTCTGCACGTACATCGGCAGCTTGTTGTCGACCTCCACCATCACCATTCGCCATTGGTTCCAGGGAGCTATCCGGCTGGCCTCGGCCTTGACCTGCGTGGCGAAGCCGATCACTCCGCCACCGCCGTTGCTCCAGGGGTAGGCCAGCCCCAGCACCAGCAGCATCAACATGGCTGCGCTGGCCAATCCCAGGTTCCAGCTGCGACTGCGCTCCCGGCCTTGGTCCCGTGCCTGCTCCAGGCGCCGGGACAGCCACCAGGCGCCCAGCAACTGGGCGAAGGGCACCAGGGGCAGGACGTAGTAGCTGCGCCGGCTGCCGCTGGCGGTGAAGAACAGGAACAGCAGGCCCAGGGCCCAGACCAGCCAGCGCTCGTTGGGCTGCAACTGGCGCCAGCGCCGGGTCGCGACCCAGAGCCCGAGGATCCAGCATGGCGCCCAGGGCAAGGTGTAGAGCGGCAGGTACACCAGGTAGGTGTAGATCGGCCCGACATGGTCGAACGGGTCGAAGAAGCGGACGACGTTCTCGCGAAACACCAGGCTCAGGCCGCTTTCTCCGGAGTGCGGGGTGCCATATAGATGCGAGAGCAGGAACGGCACCATGTACAAGGCACCGGCCAGCAGGATTGCCAGGGCCAGGCGCAGGTTGAGATGGCGCTTCCAGCGCCCCTGGGCCAGCAGGTGCGGCAGCAGGATCAGGCCCGGCAGGACAAAGCCGATCAAGCCCTTGAGCAATGAGGTGATCGCCAAAAGCAGGAAGAACACCGTATAGCGCCCCAGGCGGGTGTCCTCCGGGCCTCGCCAGTACCACCACACCGCGGCCAGTACGCCGCACACGGTGAGAATGTCGGCGGTGGCTACCCGGGCCCAGAAGACGAAATAGAAGGTGGTGGCCAGCATCCAGCCGGCGATCAGGCCAGTGCCCTTGTGCAATAGCTGCTCGCCCAGCCGGTATACCAGCCAGATGCTCAGCCAGGCGGCCAGTACCGAGGACAATCGCAGCGACCAGTGCCCCAGTCCTCCGGTCAGCCAGGTGCTGGCAACGATCAGCCAGTAGGAGGGCAGGGGTTTGTCGTAATAGGGGCTGCCTTTGAGAGAGGGATCGAAGTAGTCGCCGCTCTGCAGCATTTGCAGCACGATGTTGGCCCAACGGGTTTCCGGTCCCCATAGCTCGCGCGAGCCCAGGCCGAGCAGCAGGATCAGGGCGGACACGCCGAGCAGCAGGGCCAGGGCCTTGCGTTCGCTGTTGCAGATCTTCATGGGCGAGATTCCGTGGATTGAGTCGGGAGGCGACGGGCGCGACACGCCAGCGTCGACCGGAGTCGGCGCTGACGCCTCCAGGGTGTGCTCAGGTCAAGTCAGGGTTGGGTTGCGGGCAGGATCAGGATCAGCAGGTTGCCTTTCACGTAGCGTTTGCCACCCAGCGGCAGTTGGGCCACTTCCTGGTTCTCCAGGACATCCTTGACCCGCATGACGACGCCTACCGAGCCTTGTTTGCGTGCCGCGTCCATCCAGGAGCCGATTCCGGCCATGTCTACCTTGCGCTGGATCGCATCAGGGTAAGCCAGGCCATATTTCAGCTCGCCCTCGGTGTTGTACAGCGTCACCTGTGGGCGCCGCAGGCGCCAGGACAGGGCCGAGGCCGCACCCAGGTCGTTGCTCAAGAGAGTGCTGGTCTGCTGGAGTTCCTCGAGGTGTTCCTTGATGAACTGGTCGGGCATCTCCTTGTGGACGATCATCGCAGGCATGCCCGCTGGCAGCAGCGCCACCAGCAGCCAGAGGCCCAGGGCCGGTGCCGCCCAGTATTGCAGTGGCCTGGAGGTGGGCAGCAGGTTGGCGATGATCCAGCCCATGAGCATGATGAATACCAGGGACAGGCCGAGCATTTCATCGTGGCCGTACACTGGCCGGGTGATCTGCAGCACCAGCAGCGCCACCAGGGCGCCAACGCCGATCACCAGGTTGAGCAGGGCGTTGAGGCGTACTTCCCGACCCTGGCCGGCACTGATGCGCTCAACCAGGGCATGGCCCATCAGCACGGCCAGGGGCAGCAAGCACGGCATGATGTAGGTCGGCAGCTTGCCGCGGCTGAGGCTGAAGAACACCAGCGGCAGGATCAACCACAGCAATAGGAAGCCGCTGCTGGCCTGGCGCTTGTCCTTCCAGGCCTGGAGCAGGGTGCCGGGCAGGAGGGCCGCCCACGGCAGGCTCGAGACCACGAGCAGGGGAATGTAGAACCACCAGGGACGGGTGTGCTGGGCGTTCTCGGCGGCGAAGCGGCGAATATGTTCATGCCAGAAGAAAAAACGCCAGAAGTCCGGTTCCTGGGCATGGATGCTCAGCACCCAGGGCAGGCTGATCAGGACCGCCACCAGCACCGCCACCAGGCCGTAGCGCAGCAGTTGGCCAAGGCGGCGCTGCCAGAGTGCGTAGGGCAGGGCGATCAGTACCGGAAGTAGCCAGGCCAGGAAGCCCTTGGTCATGAACCCCATGCCGCAGGCCGCGCCCAGGGTGGCCCAGGCCACCAGGCGGGCACGTGCGGTCTGGGCGTGCAGGGCGAACCACAAGGCAACCAGGCTCAGGTTGACCCACAGGCTGAACTGCGGATCGAGATTGGAATACCCGGCCTGGCCGGCCACCAGGCCGAAGCTCATATATAGCAGGGCTGCGGCGAAGCTCTTGCGTGGGTCGTTCCACATCCGCCGGGTGATCAGGTAGGCCAGTACCACGCTCAGGCCGGTGCTCACGGCGGAAGCGATGCGCACGCCGAACAGGTTGTCGCCGAAAACGGCCTGGCCGATGGCGATCAACCAGTATCCGGCAATGGGTTTCTCGAAGTAGCGGATGCCCATGAAGTGCGGTGCGACCCAATCGCCGCTCAGCAGCATTTCCTGGCTGATCTGGGCGTAGCGGGTCTCATCCGGGATCCACAGGCCATGGCCAGTCAGTGGCAGCAGGTAGAACAGGCCGAAGGCCAGCAAAAGAAAGAGCAGTCCCCAGCGTTGCAGGATGTCGGTCGTACTTCCACCCATGGTGTAGCCGGACGGCGTGGTGCTTGTTCCATAAGCCTGGGGTGGCAAGGTGCGGTGCATTGTTGTCCTCTAATTCATCTGCTGGAAGCTGGGGCGTTACTTGTATCGGGTGTAGCCGATAAACATCACTAGTTAGCAAGCTCAGTATTTTCAGCTCGTAAAGAATTGACGGCGGCCGTCTTTTTCGCTTTGACGTGGTCCTGTTACTGGTGCGGTGCTGTTATAAATAGCGCGGTAGTTTCTTGTACTAGTACAGTTCTTGCCGAAGTCAACTTGCTCAAGTGTCTAGTGTGTATTCGCGCCGAATGAAATCTGTTGGGGTGTTGTAAAAAAGGGTTATAACTTGGCCGCCTCCGGCCCCAGCGCCTGCTGCCAGTCCTCGACCTTGATACTGCCAAGAATCTGCAACGTGCCATCGCTGTTCAGGGTGACGAACAACGAACTGTTGTACTGACTGTGGGGGGCGTGTTCGAAGCCCAGTTGGCTCTCCAGGTCGCTGATGCAATCGCTGTGGGTGACCAGCACCAGGTTGCGTCGTGGAGCCTTGTGCGCCTTGATCGTTTCGCCAAGTTCGCTGCCGCAGCTGAGCAGCCAGTCCTGGGTCTTGGCCGGTTGGCCGAACATGAATTCCGCAGTTTGCCGGGTGCGGGTGGCGGGGCTGCTGATGACATCGGTGGACTCCATGCCCAGGACCTGGAAGGCCCGGCCCAGCCTCCTGGACATGCTGCTTCCGGTCAGCGTGATGCCATCGGCAGGCCCTACGCAGGGAGTAGGCGAACGGTCGCAGCGTTCGGCATGGCGTACCAGGGCGATCACCTCGCCACTGTTCCAATGACGGTACATGCCTGCGCTTTCCATCTGGTTGGCGGCTCCCAGGTCCAGGGGCGCGCCAGGCCAGAGCACGAAGCCGCTGACGAGGATTGCCACAGTCGTGGTGCAGGCCCACACCATGGCCTTGCGGACTCGGTGTGGGCGTGGGGGCATGGCACCCGTGCCGGGTTTGGCAGTATCGATCACTTCGCTTACCTGAACTGTTCTGGATGAGGGCTTGTCATTCGGGTTGGAGCTGATGTTCTGAAAAGACCGGTAACGGGACCTGCGCTACAACTGGCTGCCAATCTAGAGCGTGCCGGGTTAGCGAAGGGTGAAAGCAATGTGAAAAAAACGAATGGGTCATGATCATTATTTAAAGCCCGACAGCCTCTGTTCAGGTTGCTGGCCTAATCAATGCTTAGTAGTCCATTTGTACATGGCTAATGATTGCAGAATGTCGATTCTGCTAGTCCGTTACCGATCGTCTTAATCGTGGGGGAAGTTCAGGCGGACTTTATCCGATCGCAAACAGCGAGTGAGAAATCCCCGCGTTTAGTTCAGCTTATTGTCAGCTTGCGTAGTCGGTTGGGCGAAAGTGAGGAAGATCTCCCTGCCCGTTGCAGGCAGGGAGATGGTCTGCAAATTAAGAAGGGATTAGTGGTTGACCGTATAGGCCAGCATCGCCGACAGCTGGCACAGCGGACGGCCGCTTTCCTGTTGCCACTGATTGAACACCGCTTGTACCAGGGCCTGGTCGCGTTTGCTGCTGGGCACCTTGTCGACGATACCCTGGGCATTGAGTGCTGCCACCACGTCCTGGGAAGGAATGAAGGTGTCCTTGCCCACCATGCGCAGGAAGCGTGGCGCCGACAGGCCGCCCAGCTGGTTGCCGTGCTTGGCCAGGTATTGCCAGAGGCCGGTGATGTCCTGGACCGGCCAGTCGGCGATGAAGCTGCCGAAGCTGCCATGTTGCTGCTCCACGTCGAGGATCATCTGGGCATTGCGCGGGACGCTCTTGAGCTTGCCCAGGTGACGAATGATCCGCGTGTCCTGCATCAGCCGCTCCAGGTGTTCGGCGCCCATCAGCACTACCTTGTGGGGATCGAAGCCGAAGAACACTTGTTCGAAGGCCGGCCACTTGGCGTCCACCAGGCTGTGCTTCAGGCCGGCGCGAAAGACCCGCAAGGCCAGCAGCGACAGGTAGCGATCGGCACCCAGGGTGCGCAGGTAGTCATCGCTGGCCGGAGTCGGCAGCCGCGCCTCCAGGGCTGCGGCGGAGCCGAAGCGATTGAGACAGTATTCATTCAGCCATTTGTAATCGTGCATGCCTGCTCCGGTTGGATCGGGAGTGTCGGTCAGAAGGTCCGTTGTGCAAGGTGGGGGCGGCTGGCATGGATGCAAGTCCTGGCATCTTGCGATGGGGGCTTGCATCTTGCCTCAGGCCGGGGTGGCGCCTTCGCCGGCCAGCCGGCGGTTGAGCTGGAAGCGCCAACGCACGTAGAGCAGCGAGGAAGTGAATACCGCGAGGCTGGCGAGCATTTCCAGCAGGCCGAACAAGTGGCGGTTCGGGTCATAGGCTGCCAGCGCGCCCTTGATGAAGTACAGGTTGACCACGAAACACATCCAGGAGTGCCCGCGGGCGCTGCCACTGAGCATGCCGGGGGCCATCAGCAACAGGGGCATCAGCTCGATCAGCAGGATCACCCAGGGACGGGCGCCGTGCAGGTCGGCCACCAGCAGGTAATAGATGCACAGCAGGGCCACCAAGGCGAAAAAACACACCAGGCTCAGGACCCGGGCCACCCGCACCCGTGGTTTTAGCCAGTGGATTTCGGGCAGGATCTTAGGCTTCTTGGCCACGGCCGTTCTCCAGTCGCTGGGCGGTCTTGGCCAGGCGCAGGCCCAAGGCCCGGCACAGGGCGATCTCGTGCTGGTCCAGCGGGCTCTTGCCATCCGCGCCGGCATGGTGGCTGGCGCCGTAGGGGGTGCCGCCGCCCTGGGTCTCCAGCAGCGCCGATTCGCTGTAGGGCAAGCCGGTGATCAACATGCCGTGGTGCAGCAAGGGCAGCATCATCGACAGCAGGGTGGCTTCCTGGCCGCCATGCAGGCTGGCGGTGGAGGTGAACACGCCGGCGGGCTTGCCCACCAGGGCGCCGGTCAGCCACAGGTTGCTGGTACCGTCGAGGAAGTACTTGAGCGGCGCCGCCATGTTGCCGAAACGGGTCGGGCTGCCCATGGCCAGGCCGGCGCAGTTCTTCAGGTCGTCGAGGCTGGCATACAGCGCACCGCTGTCGGGGATGGCCGGGGCCACGGCTTCGCATTCGGTGGAAATGGCCGGGACGGTGCGCAGGCGGGCTTCCAGGCCGGCTTGCTCGACGCCTCGGGCAATCTGCCGGGCCATCTCGCTGGTGGAGCCATTGCGGCTGTAGTACAGCACCAGTATGTACGGCGTGCTCAAGGCAGGATCTCCAGCACGTTTTCCGGTGGTCGGCCGATGATGGCCTTGTCGCCGGCCTCCAGGACCGGGCGTTCCATCAGCTTGGGGTGCTGGGCGATGGCGGCGATCAGTTGCTCCTCGCCGAGGCTGGTGTCCGCCAGCCCGAGCGCCTTGTATTCGTCTTCGCCGGTGCGCAGCAACTGGCGGGCGCCGATGCCGAGCTTGCCCAAGAGGCTGCGCAGTTGGGCGGCGTCCAGCGGGGTTTCCAGGTAGCGGACCACGGTCGGGGCCAGGCCGCGTTGTTCCAGCAGCTCCAGTGCGGCACGGGATTTCGAGCAGCGCGGGTTGTGATAAAGCGTCAGGTCGGTCATGTGCGGGTCGCATCTTGCGTAAGGTGGCGGCTATTCTACCCGCGCGACGGGCTCTGCTGAACCTCGAGAGTCGTTCGGTCGCAGCGGCCATGGGTGGCCGTGGATCATCCAAGACACTTTCAAAGACGGGAAAACAGGCATGGCAAGGCAATTGGCAGCGGCATTGGCGATCATCACGACCCTGTTGCTGGGTGGTTGTGGCAATGACTACGGGGTCGACCAGTATGGCCGCAAAGTCGCCGCCGAACGTCTCGACAAGCAGTGGCTGGTGCTCAACTACTGGGCCGAATGGTGTGGCCCGTGCCGGACCGAGGTGCCTGAGCTGAACGCCTTGGACGAGCAACTCAAGGGGCAATCGGTGACGGTATTGGGGGTCAACTTCGACAACGTGCAGGGCGAGGAGCTCAAGAGCGCCAGCGAGAAGCTGGGGATCAAGTTCACCGTACTGGCCCAGGATCCGTCGCCGATCTTCGACCTGCCACGCTCCGAGGCGCTGCCGGTGACCTACATCATCGACGACCAGGGCAAGGTGCGGGAGCAATTGCTGGGTGAACAGACCGCGGCAGGCGTATTGGCGAAACTGCAGGCCCTGCGCGGTCATTGATGACGGGCACCGTGGCCACCCAGTGGCCACGGCGCAGGACAGTCAGCCTTCTTCCAGCCACCAGCGCAGCGGCTTGCCTTCGGCGGGCCAGAAGCGTACTTGCTCGATGGGCGAGATATCCCAGCGTTCGACGGTCTCCAGGGCCTGGAGGAAGCGCCGCTCCTGTTCCATCAGGGCCGGGGCGCAGAGCTTGCGGGTGCTGCCCACCTTGCCGAAGCTGAGTTTCTGGCCATCCAGGGTGTAGGGGGCGAACCAGTGGTTGCAGCCACCATTGCCATAGGCGCGGCCATCCTCGCCCAGGGTGATGGTCAGGTGGCTGTAGTCGATGAGCGGACGCTCACCGATCCACTCCAGGATATAGCTGCGGTCTTGCTCAAGCTTCAGCGGCTCGGCGGCGCAGCCCAGCAGGCCGGCGCCCAGTGCCAGGAGCAGCGCCAGGCGTTTCATTGCGCCGCCTGCCGGCATTCAGGGCACAGGTGGCGCTCGCCTTCGCTGCTCCAGCCGAGTTCGGCGATCCGTGCGCTGGCGGCAGGCTGGCGGGCTTTTTCGCCGAGCTTGGCATCCACTGCGAATTCGAAGTCCAGCTGGGTGGCGCAGCTGTCGCAGTTGACCTGCCATTGGTGGATGGCCAGTTCGCCGAAGACCGGGCCGCTGGCGACCGCGACCCATTGGCCGACCGGGTTGATCAAGTGGCGAACGGTGTCCACCGTCAAGCGCATGGACAAGTCCTTGCTGCCCTTGAGGGTGACCAGCAGCACGTCGTTGGCGCGGATCGAGCCACCATTGCCGGTGACTTGATAGCGGCCAGGCACCAGTGCGCGGCATTCGATCAGGGTGTGTTGCGGGCTCATCAGGGTGTAGCGGAAATCGTGTTCGACCATGGGTCCTCCAAATCTGCCGCGTATGCTAGCACGGGCCCCGGCGCCACAGGGCGCGGGCTGGCGACCTTCGATCAGCCCGCGCCGCGGCGCTCAGTCATGGACCAGGTTCTGTGGCTGGCCGGCGAACCAGCTGGCGATGTTGTGCAAGGTGGTGTCGGCGATCGCCGCCAGGGCCTCGCGGGTCAGGAAGGCCTGGTGGGCGGTCACTATCACGTTGGGGAAGGTCAGCAGCCGCGCCAGCACGTCATCCTGCAGGGGCAGGTCGGAGCGGTCCTCGAAGAACAGCTGGGCTTCTTCTTCATAGACGTCCAGCCCCAGGTAGCCCAGTTGGCCATTCTTCAGGGCGTCGATCAGCGCCGGGGTATCCACCAGGCCACCGCGGCCGGTGTTGATCAGCATCGCCCCGGGTTGCATCCGGGCCAGGCTCTGCTGGTTGATCAGGTAGCGGCTGTCGTCGGTCAGGGGGCAGTGCAGGCTGATGATCTGCGACTGCTCCAGCAGTTCCGCCAGGCTCAGGTAGCGGGCCCCCAGGGCCTGCACGGCCGGATTCGGATAAGGGTCATGGGCCAGCAGCTGGCAGCCGAAGCCGGCCATGATGCGGGCGAAGGTGGCGCCGATCTGCCCGGTGCCGACGATGCCCACGGTCTTGCCCACCAGGTCGAAGCCGGTCAGGCCGTGCAGGCTGAAGTCACCTTCGCGGGTACGGTTGTAGGCCCGGTGCAAGCGGCGGTTGAGCGCCAGGATCAGGGCCACGGCATGTTCGGCCACGGCGTGGGGCGAATAGGCCGGGACCCGGACCACGTCCAGGCCCAGGCGCTTGGCCGCCGCCAGGTCGACGTGGTTGTAGCCGGCCGAGCGCAGGGCGATCAGGCGGGTGCCACCGGCCGCCAGGCGCTCGAGCACCGGTGCGCCCAGATCGTCGTTGATGAAGGCACAGACCACTTCATGGCTCTCGGCCAGGGCCGCGGTGTCCAGGCTCAGGCGGGCGGCCTGGAACTGCAGCTCCAGGCCCTGGGGCAGGCGGGCACCGAGGAAACTCTCGCGATCGTAGTTCTGGCTGCTGAAAAGAATCGTCCGCATGGTTGCATCCTTGTTCGGGGAGGGCGCCCAGCATGGGGCCTGGGCACCGGACTGGGATTGCCCTGGGTCAGGCCTTGACCCGTGCTTCGCTGGCCAGGCGATCGATGGCGTGGTCCAGTTCGTCCAGGGCGGCGAAGGCCTTGGCATCCTCCTGCTTGAGCAGGGTCTCGCTGCGCTGGCAAGCCGCTCGCAGTTGTGGCACGCCGCAGTAGCGGGTGGCACCGTGCAGGCGGTGGACCCGTTCGATCAGGGCACTGTGGTCGTTGGCGGCCCGGGCGGCATTGATCGCCTCGCGGTCGGCTTCCAGCGAGGCCAGCAACATGGCCAGCATGTCGGCGGCCAGGTCGGCTTTGCCGGCGGCCAGGCGCAGGCCTTCGTCCTGATCCAGCACTTGCAGTTCCAGGCCCAGCTCAGGGCGTTCGCCGCTGCGGTCCGAGCCCTGGTTGCGCAGGGCCAGCCCGGTCCACTTGAGTACCACCTGGGCCAGTTGCCGCTCGCTGATGGGCTTGGTCAGGTAGTCGTCCATGCCGCTTTGCAGCAGGGCGCGTTTTTCATTGGCCATGGCGTGGGCGGTCAGGGCCACGATCGGCAATGGCGGCCCCTGGCGCTCGCTTTCCCACTGGCGGATCGCCTCGGTGCTCTGCCGGCCGTCCATGCCGGGCATCTGCACGTCCATCATCACCAGGTCGAAGGGCTCGTGCTGGATAGCGTTGAGGGCGGCATAACCGTTGTCCACCGCCTGCACCTTGGCGCCCATGTCCTGCAACAAGGTCTGGATCAACAGCAGGTTGGCCGGGTTGTCATCGACGCACAAAACCCGTGGCGCACGGCTGGAAAGCGCTTCCTCGGGTTCGCTGCGGGCCCTGCGTGGGGTGACCAGGTCGGACAGCGCCCGGCGCAGTTTGCGGGTGCAGGCCGGTTTGGCCTGCAACTGGCTGTGGGGGTTGGGCACCGAAAGCTGGAACAGCGTCTGTTCGGTGGTCGGGCATAGCACCAGGACCTTGCAGCCCAGGTGTTCGAGATCCCAGATGTGCTGGCTCAGGCGTTCCGGCGACATGTCGTTGCTGGTTACACCCAGTACCGCCAGGTCGATGGCCTGGTCGCTCTGGTGGACGCCGGTGATGCCGTTGGTCAGGGCTTCCAGGGTGTTGAACGGAGTCACTTCCAGGCCACAGTCTTCCAACTGGTGTTGCAGGGCCTGGCGCGCCAACTCGTGGTTTTCCAGCACCGCTACGCGCCGGCCCAGCAAAGGTGGCGCGGGCAGGTCCTCGGCGTCGTCGCGGGTCTTGGGCAGGCTCAGGCTGATCCAGAACTCCGAGCCTTCGCCGGGGGTGCTGTCGACTCCGATCTCGCCGCCCATCTGTTCGATCAGGCGCTTGGAAATCACCAGTCCAAGGCCAGTACCGCCGGGTTGGCGCGACAATGAGTTGTCGGCCTGGCTGAAGGCCTGGAACAGGGCGCGCACATCCTGGTTCGACAGGCCGATGCCCGTGTCCTGGATGCTGATGCGCAGTTGCACGCTGTCTTCGTGTTCTTCTTCGAGCATGGCCCGGGCGACGATGGTGCCCTCGCGGGTGAACTTGATGGCGTTGCTCACCAGGTTGGTGAGGATCTGCTTGAGTCGCAGCGGGTCGCCGACCAGCGACAACGGCGTATCGCGGTACACCAGGCTCACCAGTTCCAGCTGCTTGGCGTGGGCCGCCGGGGCGAGGATGGTCAGGGTGTCCTGCAACAGGTCGCGCAGGTTGAACGGGATACTGTCGAGCACCAGCTTGCCGGCTTCGATTTTCGAGAAGTCGAGGATCTCGTTGATGATCCCCAGCAGGCTGTCGGCGGATTTCTCGATGGTGCCCAGGTAGTCCAGCTGGCGCGGGGTCAGCTCGCTTTTTTGCAGCAAGTGGGTGAAGCCGAGGATGCCGTTGAGTGGTGTGCGGATCTCGTGACTCATGTTGGCCAGGAACTCGGACTTGATCCGGCTGGCCTCCAGGGCCTCCTTGCGCGCCAGGTCCAGCTCGATGTTCTGGATCTCGATGGTCTCCAGATTCTGGCGTACGTCCTCGGTGGCCTGGTCGATGCTGTGCTGCAGTTCTTCCTGGGCATTCTGCAGGGTGCTGGCCATGCGATTGATGCCCGAGGCCAGGTCGTCCAGCTCCTGGCTGCCCAGGGGCGGCAGGCGGGTTTCCAGGTTGCCGTCCTTGAGCTGGGTCACCGCCTGCTTGATCTGGCTCAGCGGGTTGTTGATGGTCCGCCCCATGCGCACCGCCAGCAGGGCGGTCACGGCCAGGCCGGAGGCGATCAGCAGCAAGCTGGCGAACAGGCTGCGGTAGCCGCGCAGCAACATGCCGCTATGGGACAGCTCGAGTTCCACCCAGCCCAGCAACCGGTCGGATTCATCGGGGATCAGGTCGCCCGCGAGGTTGCGGTGGCGACCGAAGACCGGCAACTGGTAGCGGGTCGCGTCGTTGCCGCTGCGTTGCACCATCCGGGTGTTGTCGCCAGCGGGTGCCGGGTTGAGCATGGTGGGGCCGGCATGGGCCAGGGGCGTGCGGTCCGGAGCGAGCAACGACACTGCACGCACGTCCTGTTGTTCCAGGGCCTGGGTGGCGATGCGCTCGAGCATCTGGGTGTTGCGGTTGCCCATCGCCGGGGCCACCAGGGAGGCCAGTTGTTCGGCGATCATTTCACCGCGTTGCAGGAGTTGGGCCTGCAACTCCGATAGCTGCATCCAGGTGAAGTAACCACCCAGCACCAGGGCCATCAGGCTGGTGGGCAGCAAGGTCAGCAACAGTACGCGGCCTTTGATTCCCAGTTTCTTGAGCACGCAACTCTCCTGCTTCCACGCGATTTCGATAGGTGAACGGGCACGTCCGTGATGCGCCACCTGCGCAGTGTAACGATTTGCCGGGGGCCAATCTTGGCAAATTGTCTCGCCGGCGCCGATGGAAGGCCACGATGCACGGGGCCGGTGGTCGGTGTGGGCGGGGGGCGACCGAGGCATTGGTTGCCGTGCCTCGGGCAATCTTGAATAATCGGTCAACTGAGAATCACTTGCACAAGCCAATGACTCCCGTACCTGTTGACTCCCCCCGTATCCTGGCCATCGAGGACGACCCGGTGCTCGGTGCTTATGTCCATGAGCAACTGCAGCGCTGCGGTTTTGCCGTGACCTGGTGCCGCAATGGCCAGGAAGGGCTGGGCATCGCCCGCCAGCAGCCATTCGACGTGCTGCTGATGGATATCCTGCTGCCTGGAATGGACGGTCTGACGCTGCTCACGCACCTGCGCCAGAGCCATTCCACTCCAGTTCTGCTGATGTCGGCCCTGGGCGCGGAAGCCGATCGCATCAGCGGTTTCCGCCTGGGCGCCGACGACTACCTGCCCAAGCCATTCAGCATCGCCGAGTTGCGGGTACGGATCGAGGCGATCCTGCGCCGGGTGGCCCTGGACCGGCGCCCGATGCCGCCGGTGCCCGTCAGCCAGCAGCAGAGCCTGCGGTTCGACGACGAGCTGTGCGACGTGTTCTTCGCCGAACAGTGGGCCGGGCTGACCCGCAGCGAATACCGCTTGCTGGAGACCCTGCATCGCAATGCCGACGAAGTGCTGAGCAAGGCCTTCCTCTACCAGCATGTGCTGCAGCGCGGCTATGCCGCCCACGATCGCAGCCTGGACATGCATGTCAGCCAGATCCGCCGCAAGCTCAAGGCGCTGGGCTACAGCGAACGCCAACTGCGTACCGTATGGGGCAAGGGCTATGTGTTGAGCGCCGATGAGCTGGCCTGAGCTGCCCGGGCGACACTCGGTGTTCTGGAAACTGGCGTGCCTGCTGGTGGCCTTCTGTTTGCTGATGATCTGGCTGAGCTGGTCCTGGGGCCGTTATGTCGAACAGAAGAACCTCTACCTGTCCGATGAAGCCCGGACCGCTCTTCACGCTTATGCGCGAGAGGCCGAGGAGGCCTGGAAGAGCGGCCAGCAGACGGGCGTCGATGCCTGGGTCCAGCAGATGGCCAGTCGCGAGAAGAGCTGGGTCGGGGTTATCGGCAGCGACCTGCAGTCCCTCGGCAGCTACCCCTTGAAGCCCATGGAGGCCCAGCGCCTGACCTTCCTGCGGGGGCCGGACTGGCCGGTGAGCCGGCATGCCCGGAGCTTGCCCTGGTTGAAGATTCCCTTCCCCGAAGAGCCTTCTGCCGGCAGCCTGGTGATGGAGTTGCCGCAGCGCTTCATGCCCGGCCGCTACCGGTTGTTCTGGCAGGTCATGACCAATGGCGTGATCCCCGGGCTCTTCACCTTGTTGCTGTGCGTGGGGCTGTACCGCTTGTTGGTGGTGCCGCTCAACCAGTTGCGTGAGCAGGCCAATGCCTGGCGGGCGGAGCAATTGAATGCCCGGCTGTCCGCCCAGACCACCTTGCGCAGGGATGAATTGGGCGAACTGGGGCGGGCTTTCGACCAGATGTCCGAGCGCCTGCAAAGCACCGTGGCCACCCAGCAGCAGTTGCTGCGGGACTTGTCCCATGAATTGCGCACGCCCTTGAGCCGCCTGCGGGTAGCCAGCGAAAGCGAGCAGAGCCTTGTCGCGCTGCGCGAGCGCCTGGGGCGCGAAGTCGATGGCATGCAGCGCCTGGTGGAAGACAGCCTGCAACTGGCCTGGCTGGATACCGAACGGGCGCCCCTGGCCGAGGAGCAGATCCAGGTCCAGGCGCTGTGGGAGATGCTCAGCGAAAACGCCTGTTTCGAAAGCGGCTGGTCTAGTGGACAGTTGCGTTGCGAACTGGTGGCCGATTGTTGGGTGCGAGGGCATCTCAACACCTTGGCCCAGGCCCTGGAAAATATCCTGCGCAACGCGATACGGCATTCTCCACCTGGTGCCCGGGTAACCCTGGACGGTCGGCGTGAGGGCCAATGCTGGCATTTGTGGCTCGATGACCAGGGGCCGGGAGTCGCCGAACAGGACCTGGAGCGGATCTTCGCGCCCTTTACCCGCCTGGATGGCTCGCGTCCCGGAGACGGCGGGTTCGGCCTGGGCCTGAGCATCGCGCGCAATGCCGTGGGGCGCCAGGGTGGACAGATCTGGGCGCAGAACACCGAGCAGGGGCTGCGCATCCATTTGCGCTTGCGGGCGGCGCAAGCGCCGGCCACTGCGTGAGGGCCGCCAGTCGGCTTTATATCGATAAGCGATAAGCCCCTCACTTTGCGTGATATGGCGCCAGGAGGTTTGCCGGTATGATAGGCGCCCCCGCAGTCTGGATTGCGAATACGCCATGACCTTGCAATACCCAACCATCGCCGATTGCGTCGGCAACACCCCGCTGATTCGTTTGCAGCGCCTGCCCGGCACCACCAGCAATACCCTGTTGCTCAAGCTCGAGGGCAATAACCCGGCGGGTTCGGTCAAGGACCGCCCGGCACTGTCGATGATCACCCGTGCCGAATTGCGCGGGCAGATCCAGGCCGGCGATACCCTGATCGAGGCGACCTCGGGCAATACCGGGATCGCCCTGGCCATGGCCGCGGCGATCAAGGGCTACAAGATGATCCTGATCATGCCCGACAACTCCAGCGCCGAACGCAAGGCCGCGATGACCGCCTATGGCGCCGAGCTGATCCTGGTGAGCCAGGAACAGGGCATGGAAGGTGCCCGGGACCTGGCCGAGCGGATGCAGGCCGAAGGTCGCGGCAAGGTGCTCGACCAGTTCGCCAATGGCGACAATCCAGAGGCCCACTACACCGGCACCGGCCCGGAAATCTGGCGCCAGACCCAGGGCAGCATCACGCACTTCATCAGCTCGATGGGCACCACCGGCACCATCATGGGGACCTCGCGCTACCTGAAGGAGCAGAACCCCGGCGTGCAGATCGTCGGCCTGCAACCCATGGAAGGCTCGGCCATCCCGGGCATTCGCCGCTGGCCCGAGGAGTACCTGCCGAAGATCTACCAGGCCAGCCGGGTCGACCGGATCGTCGACATGGCCCAGAGCGAAGCCGAGGACGTGACCCGGCGCCTGGCCCGGGAGGAAGGCGTCTTCTGCGGCGTGTCGTCCGGTGGCGCGGTGGCGGCGATGCTGCGTTTGTCTCGTGAAGTGGAAAACGCGGTCATGGTCGCGATCATCTGCGACCGTGGCGATCGCTACCTGTCGACCGGCATCTTCGATGCTCCCAACTGATGGCTAAGCACGAGAGAGGCCTGCGCTTCCAGCCGGCGGGCGGCAGCCGGGCGCCACAGATTCCAGAGGGCAAGAAACAGCGCCTGAGCATCCAGCGCCTGGCCAACGACGGTCGCGGTATCGCCTTCGTCGAGGGCCGGACCTGGTTCGTCAACGGCGCCCTGGCTGGCGAGGACGTCGAGGCCCGGGTCCTGGGTGCCCATGGCAAGGTGGTCGAAGCCCGCGCCGAGCGGATCTTCAGCGCCAGCGAACTGCGGCGGCCTGCGCCCTGTGCCCACGCCGGGCGCTGCGGTGGCTGCAGCGTCCAGCACCTGCCCCACGAACAACAGCTGGCCCTCAAGCAACGCATGCTCGCCGAGCAACTGTCCAAGGTGGCCGGCCTCGAACCCGAGGCCTGGGCCGAGCCCTTGAGCGGCCCCGAGTTCGGCTATCGACGCCGGGCCAGGGTGGCGGTGCGCTGGGACAACAAGACTCGGCAGCTTGAAGTAGGTTTTCGCGCGGCCGGCAGCCAGGACATCGTCGCCATCGACGACTGCCCGGTGCTGGTGCCTGAATTGCAGCCGATCATGCAGCGTTTGCCCGCCATGTTGCGGCGCCTGAGCAAGCCCCGGGCGCTGGGGCATGTGGAGCTGTTCAGCGGCTCGGCCCTGGCGGTGCTGTTGCGGCATATGGCGCCGCTCTCGGAAAGCGACCTGGGGATCCTCAAGGACTTCTGCGATTTCCATCAGGCGCAGTTGTGGTTGCAGGGCGAAGGCGAGCCGCAACCTTTCGCTCCATCGCAGGCCCTGGGCTATCGCCTGGCGGCTTGGGACCTGCACTTGGCCTACCGGCCGGGAGACTTCGTCCAGGTCAATGCCGGGGTCAACGAGGCGATGGTGGCCCAGGCCCTGGAGTGGTTGGCGCCGCAGGTTGGCGAGCGGGTCCTGGACCTGTTCTGCGGTCTGGGCAATTTCGCCCTGCCGCTGGCTCGCCGGGTGCGGGAAGTGGTGGCGGTGGAAGGCGTGGCAACCATGGTGGCGCGGGCTGCGGAAAATGCCGCCAGCAACAATTTGCATAACACGCGCTTTTTTCAAGCCGATTTATCCCAGCCCCTGAGTGCTGCCGAGTGGGCCGCCGAGGGCTTTTCTGCGGTACTCTTGGACCCACCCCGCGACGGTGCTTTCGAGGTGGTTCGCAATCTTGCGGCCCTGGGCGCCAAGCGGTTGGTGTATGTGTCATGCAACCCGGCGACTCTGGCCCGTGACACGGTCGAACTGACCAGGCAGGGCTATCGGTTAAAACGTGCCGGGATTCTCGATATGTTTCCTCAGACGGCGCATGTCGAGGCCATGGCGTTATTCGAAGCGAGCTAGGATGGCTTGTCTAATCCGACTGGTCCTCAAGGTCCGGCTCGCGGGCCCTGCGAGCGAGACCTGAGTGTTGTGAAGGTCAGCGATTTGACGCACTGAACGTGCGTCGTAGGGAAGGTAAAGCAAGATGGTACAGGTGAGAGCGCACCAGCCGATCAACACCGACGGCAGTATCAATCTCGAGGCATGGCTCGATCACACGGTCAGTATCGACATGGCATTGGACCGTGAAGCCTTGAAGGAAGCCTGCGAGTTCGCTCGCGAGGCAGAGCAGCAATACATCGCGGCGAAGAATCTCGATCCCGAGGAGGCATCGTGCTTCAGCACGGGGCTGGAGATCGCGGAGATCCTCGCCGACCTCAAGCTGGACCAGGACTCGCTGGTCGCCGCGGTGTTGTACCGCGGCGTTCGTGAAGGGCAGATCCCGTTGACGGCGGTCGGCCCCCGTTTCGGTCCGGTGGTGGCCAAGCTGATCGATGGCGTGCAGCGCATGGCGGCGATCACCGCCAGCCTCAGCCCGCGGCAATCTTTGGTGCTGGGCACCCAGACCCAGGTGGAAAACCTGCGCAAGATGCTGGTGGCCATGGTCGACGACGTGCGCGTGGCCCTGATCAAGCTGGCCGAGCGGACCTGCGCCATTCGTGCGGTCAAGGGCGCCGACGAGGAGAAGCGCAACCGGGTCGCCCGGGAAGTTTTCGATATCTATGCGCCCCTGGCCCATCGCCTGGGGATTGGCCATATCAAGTGGGAGCTGGAGGACCTGTCCTTCCGTTACCTGGAGCCCGAGCAGTACAAGCAGATCGCCAAGCTGTTGCATGAACGGCGCCTGGATCGCGAGCGCTTCATCTCCGATGTGATGAACCAGTTGCAGAGCGAGTTGCAGGCCACTGGCGTCAACGCCGATATCAGCGGCCGGGCCAAGCACATCTATTCCATCTGGCGCAAAATGCAGCGCAAGGGCCTGGAGTTCAGCCAGATCTACGACGTGCGTGCCGTGCGGGTGCTGGTGCCGGAAATGCGCGACTGCTACACCGCGCTGGGTATCGTGCACACCCTGTGGCGACACATTCCCAAGGAATTCGACGACTACATCGCCAACCCCAAGGAAAACGGTTATCGCTCGCTGCATACGGCAGTGATCGGTCCCGAGGGCAAGGTGCTGGAAGTGCAGATCCGCACCCATGCGATGCATGAGGAAGCGGAGCTCGGAGTCTGCGCCCACTGGCGCTACAAGGGCACCGACGTCAAGTCCGGTTCCAACCATTACGAAGAGAAGATTTCCTGGTTGCGCCAGGTGCTGGAATGGCACGAGGAACTGGGCGATATCGGTGGCCTGGCCGAGCAACTGCGGGTGGATATCGAGCCGGACCGGGTCTACATCTTCACTCCCGACGGCCACGCCATCGACCTGCCCAAGGGCGCCACGCCACTGGACTTCGCCTACCGGGTGCACACCGAGATCGGCCACAACTGCCGTGGCGCGAAGATCAACGGCCGGATCGTGCCGCTTAACTACAGCCTGCAGACCGGCGAGCAGGTGGAGATCATCACCAGCAAGCACGGCACTCCGAGCCGCGACTGGCTGAACCCCAACCTGGGCTACGTCACCACGTCCCGGGCGCGGGCGAAGATCGTCCACTGGTTCAAGCTGCAGGCCCGCGACCAGAACGTCGCTGCCGGCAGGACTCTGCTGGAACGCGAGCTGAGCCGCCTCGGCCTGCCCCAGGTGGACTTCGACAAGCTGGCCGAGAAGGCCAACATGAAGATCGCCGAGGACATGTTCGCCGCCCTGGGTGCGGGCGACCTGCGCCTGGCGCAGTTGGTCAACCTGGCCCAGCAACTGGTGGAGCCCGAACGCGGCAACGAGCAACTGGAGCTGATTCCACGCAAGGCAGCGGGCTACAAGCCGGGCAAGCGTGGCGATATCCAGATCCAGGGCGTGGGCAACCTGATGACCCAGATGGCCGGTTGCTGCCAGCCATTGCCGGGCGACGCCATCGTTGGCTACATCACCCAGGGCCGCGGTGTCAGTATCCATCGCCAGGACTGCGCCTCGGTCCTGCAGTTGGCCGGACGCGAGCCGGAGCGGATCATCCAGGTCAGCTGGGGACCGGTGCCGGTGCTGACGTACCCGGTGGATATCATCATCCGGGCCTACGATCGCTCCGGCTTGCTGCGTGACGTGTCCCAGGTACTGCTAAACGAGCGGATCAACGTGCTGGCGGTCAACACCCGCTCGAACAAGGAAGACAACACCGCGCTGATGTCCCTGACCATCGAGATCCCCGGCCTGGATGCATTGGGGCGCCTGCTGGGGCGGATCTCGCAGTTGCCGAACATCATCGAGACCCGGCGCAACCGGACTCCATGACAGCCCAGGACATGAACGAACCGATGTACAGCCTCGACGACCTGCTTCACCTCATGGCGCGCCTGCGGGACCCGCAATACGGCTGCCCCTGGGATCTCAAGCAGAGCTATGCCAGCATCGTCCCCCATACCCTCGAGGAAGCCTACGAAGTGGCCGACGCCATCGAGCGCGGCGACTTCGATCACTTGCCAGGCGAGCTGGGGGACCTGTTGTTCCAGGTGGTGTACTACAGCCAGCTGGCCCGGGAAGAGGGGCGCTTCGAATTCGCTTCGGTGGTGGATGGCATCACTCGCAAACTGGTTCGCCGTCATCCCCACGTGTTCCCGACCGGGGACCTGCATGCGCCGCTGGACGTTCCGCGCCTCGACGAAGAGCAGGTCAAGGAGCGCTGGGAGCAGATCAAGGCTGAGGAGCGTGCCGAGAAGGCTGTCGTGCCGCAGCAGTTGTCGTTGCTGGACGATGTGCCGGCGGCGCTGCCCGCCTTGTCCCGTGCGGCCAAGTTGCAGAAGCGTGCGGCCCAGGTCGGTTTCGACTGGCCAGAACCGCTGGCGGTGGTGGACAAGGTGCGCGAGGAGTTGGACGAGGTGCTGGAAGCCATGGCCGACCATGACGCCGCAGCCATCACCGACGAGATCGGCGACCTGTTGTTCGCGGTGGTCAACCTGGCCCGGCAGCTCAAGGTCGACCCGGAAACCGCGCTGCGCGGTGCCAATGGCAAGTTCGATCGCCGCTTCCGATTCATCGAGCAGGCATTGCGCAATAACGGTCGTCCCGTGGAAGATTGCACCCTGGAAGAGCTGGATGCCCTGTGGGGCGAGGCCAAGCGCCAGGAAAAGATTTTGCCCAACTGCGGCGCAAGCCGTAGCCCAAGTGAGTAAGCACCATGAGCCTTTCCCTTCGCGACCAGTTGCTCAAAGCAGGCCTGGTCAACCAAAAGCAGGCCAAGCAGGTCGGCAAGGACAAGCAGAAGCAGCAGCGTCTGGCCCACAAGGGTCAGGCCGTGCTCGACGACTCCCAGCAACGCGCCGCCCAGGAGGCGATGGCCGAGAAGGTCAAGCGTGACCAGGAGCTCAACCGCCAGCAGCAAGAGAAGGCCGAGCAGAAGGCCCGGGCCGCCCAGATCAAGCAATTGATCGAGGTATCGCGCCTGCCCAAGCTGACCACCGAGGACTACTACAACTTTGTCGACGACAAGAAGGTCAAGCGCCTGTCGGTGAACAACCTGATGCGCAACAAGCTCAGCAGCGGCTCCCTGGCCATCGTCCACCATGGTGGCGGTTACGAGGTGATCCCCCGGGAGGCGGCACTGAAGATCCAGGAACGTGACCCCAGCCGCATCGTGCAGCTCAATACCCCGACCGAGGCGCCGGACGAGGATGATCCATACGCGGCCTATCAGATCCCTGACGATCTGATGTGGTAACCAGCAACAACGACAAACCCCGCCATGAGCGGGGTTTGTCGTTGTTGCAAGGACGGGGACCGGCGTGGAGATTCCCGCCTTGCGGATCGGCCTTGACTCAGGAGCCCAGCAGGGTGCGCTGCTGTTCGAGCTTTTCCAGTTCTGCCTTGTAGCTATGGGCTTCGCTTTCGGAGTGGAACATGCCCACCAGCATGTCTTGTTGATGCACGTCCCAGATGCGTACGCCCGCGGCTACGCCTTCGTGGGACATATGTGAATCGTCGCGTTCAGTCACTTTTACAGTCATCTGCTAGCTCCAATCTCTGTTGATCTGCAGCAAGGCGTGTGCAGGCCTCTGTTATATGTTTTGTTAGCTAGCTAAGTAAATCGACCTGATTTGCAATAGACCTTTGCAAAAATGAAGACAATTCCGCAGCCCTCGAAAACCGTGACATTCGGTCGCAGTGCTAGAAGTTTCATGAAAAAAGTTTCATTTTTCTCTCCTTGCACGGCTTCTTGCAGGTCAGGGTGATAGCGGATTTCGGGCAAAAAAAAGCCCCGCATGAGCGGGGCTTTTCGTTGGTAGCTTCAGCTGCCCTTGACGGCCTTGCCGTCGACGGTGCCGTTGAGGAGCATGATGTTGTACTCCTTGCCGTCGGTTTCCACCTGCTGCAGGCGCACCAGCAGGTAGTCCCAATCCTTGGCGAACCACATCACGGTGGTGCGTTTGCTCTGTGTTGGATCGCGAACGCGCTCGACCTTGATGGCGTCGATCTGGCCGGCCTTGGTGTCGACCTTCTCCGAGCCCAGGACGCGGAAGTCATAGGTATCGACATCGCTGCCGTCCACCACCTGGTAGCTCATGGTCTTCTTGCCGGCGGCGACGTCATGCTGCAGGGCCAGCTGGTAGGTCGACTTGTCCACCATCCCGGTGTTCAGCGGCAGCTTCACCGCGTCGCCGCGGTCGGTGCCGGTGACCATCTTGGCGGTCCAGTCGAAGTCCAGGTCGGACTTCTTGGCTTTGCCCAGGCCGCCACGCTCGAAGTGGTAGGACTGGGGCACCAGGGTGTCCTTCTCCAGGGTCAGGGTGCTTTCCTCAGTCAGGCTGGCAATCATCATCGATGCCTTGAAGCTGAGTTTCCAGGCGCCGCTGGCGGTTTTTTCCAGGCTGCGCTCAGCAGTGCCGCTCATGGGCAGTTGTTTCCAATCGGCGGTGTAGCTGGCGGAGAACGGGTGAAGATCTGCCGCCTGCACAACCGGCAGGGCGAACAGAGCACAAGCGAAGAGCAGGGCGCGACGCATAAAATCTCCTAGGTTCGAATCAAGTAACCGCTGGCGGCCAGTAATTTGCCGTCCAGTAAAGCACCTTGGTCGCCAAGGGCTAGCCGACCTTCGGCAAACCAACGTACGGCCATTGGGTAAATCCGGTGTTCCTGGACGTGCACTCGCTGTGCCAGGCTCTGGGGCGAGTCGTGCAACTCTACCGGGATCACAGCCTGTACGACCAGAGGCCCGCCATCGAGTTCCTCGGTGACGAAGTGCACGCTGCAGCCATGTTCCGGGTCTCCGGCTTCCAGGGCCCGCTGGTGAGTGTGTAACCCTTTGTATTTAGGTAGCAGCGAAGGGTGGATATTCAACAGGCGACCCTGGTAGTGGCGGACGAAGCCTGCGCTGAGGATGCGCATGAATCCGGCCAGTACTACCAGCTTCGGTTGGAAGGTGTCGATCAGTTCGATCAGTGCCTGGTCGAAGGCCTCGCGGCCCTCGAAGGTGGTGTGATCGAGGCAGCGGGTAGCGATGCCCGCTTCCTTGGCGCGTTGCAGCCCGTAGGCGTCGGCGCGATTGGAGATCACTGCAGCGATGCGGACCGGACTGTCGTCGGTCCGCGCGTTGTCGATCAGCGCTTGCAGGTTACTGCCGGTGCCGGACAGCAGCACCACAACATCACAGGTCGGCGACTTCCGCTCTTGCATCAGTGGGCCTTGAGGTTCTTCAGCTCGACCTGGGCCGCGCCCTCGGCAGCATTGGCGATCTGGCCGATGACCCAAGGTTGCTCGCCGGCTGCACGCAGCACGTTCAGGGCGTTGTCGACCTGGTCCTGGGCTACGCAGATGACCATGCCCACGCCGCAGTTCAGCACGCGGTGCATTTCATGCTCGTCGACGTTGCCTTTTTCCTGCAGGAAGTCGAAGACCGCCGGACGTTGCCAGCTGGCCACGTCAACCACGGCCTGGGCGCCTTTTGGCAGCACGCGCGGAATGTTGTCCAGCAGGCCGCCGCCGGTGATGTGGGCCATGGCCTTGACCGCGCCGGTGTCCTTGATCAGCTTGAGCAGCGGTTTCACGTAGATGCGGGTCGGGGCCATCAGCAGGTCGGCCAGGGGCTTGCCGTCCAGCTGGGTGTTGTCGATGTCGGTGCCGGAAACTTCGAGGATCTTGCGGATCAGCGAGTAGCCGTTGGAGTGCGGGCCGGAAGAGGGAAGGGCGATCAGCGCATCACCGGTGACCACTTTCGAGCCGTCGATGATCTCGGCCTTTTCCACCACACCGACGCAGAAGCCTGCCAGGTCGTAGTCCTCGCCTTCGTACATGCCTGGCATCTCGGCGGTTTCACCACCGACCAGGGAGCAGCCGGCCAGCTCGCAGCCGGCGCCGATGCCGGTGACCACGGTGGCAGCCACATCGACGTTGAGCTTGCCGGTGGCGTAGTAATCGAGGAAGAACAGCGGCTCGGCACCGCACACCACCAGGTCGTTGACGCACATGGCGACCAGGTCCTGGCCGATGCTGTCGTGCTTGTTCAGGTTCAGTGCCAGGCGCAGCTTGGTACCGACGCCGTCGGTGCCGGAGACCAGTACTGGCTGCTTGTAGCCGGCCGGGATCTCGCAGAGGGCGCCGAAGCCGCCCAGGCCACCCATGACTTCAGGGCGTGCGGTGCGCTTGGCGACGCCCTTGATGCGTTCGACCAGTGCTTCGCCGGCGTCGATGTCTACACCGGCGTCTTTGTAGCTCAGGGAGGGTTGCTTGCTCATTGATCCAGGCCTTTAAGGGGATTCAGGGATATCGACCGAACCAATGAGCCCGCTGAAGCACTGGGACTGTGCTTCGAGGGACCCGCTGATGGCGGTCTGCGAAGGCGCGCGATTTTATCAGGCTTGAGGGGCAGCGGCCATCCTCGGGCCGACGGGTAGAGGCATATCCTGCTAAAAAAACCGGGATCGCCCATATTGGTGGTTGCGCCCTAGCCTGTATAAGGTATAGCGCTTGATTGGTTGTCGTCATGACAGTGCGAAAATCGTCCGGCGACGGTGAATGTTTTGCCAGGGCTTGTGGTCACAGCCTTGTCCGCAGCGATGCATGCGCGCTGTTTCAATCGTTTTTGTCATCGAGAATCTTCCATGCGTCTGGGTCAATTTCTATTTGTGGGCTGCTTGTCGTTGGCCAGCCTGGTGAGTCATGCCGAAACCCTCAATGGCTTGTATCAGGTGCGCGAGCCGGTGAGCAGCCAGTCGCCCCAGGAGCGCGACCAGGCCACCCAGCGCGCCCTTGAGACCCTGGTGTTGCGCCTCACCGGCGATGCCAAGGCGGCCCAGGGGCCGGGGTTGGCGGAAGTCCGCAAGGACCCGCAGCAGATCATCAGCCAGTACGGCTACGACGCCGGACCGCCGGAGAGCCTGCAGGTGGACTTCGATCCGGCCAGTACCGACCGCGCCTTGCGCCAGGCCGGCTTGTCGCTATGGGGGAGC
This sequence comes from Pseudomonas sp. MSSRFD41, assembly GCF_014230245.1. NCBI lineage: Bacteria > Pseudomonadati > Pseudomonadota > Gammaproteobacteria > Pseudomonadales > Pseudomonadaceae > Pseudomonas > Pseudomonas sp. MSSRFD41. The sequence goes on from NZ_JACKZK010000011.1 coordinate 63,742, forward strand.
AATCGGCCGTCGATCCTCGGCTGGTGGCTGAGCGACTCCACCGAGGGCTCGAACCTGGTGGGCGATGGCCAGGCCAGTGCCGAGCCTTTGCGGCGAGCCGCCCAGCATCGCGGATTGCCGCTGCGCTTGCCGCTGGGGGACCTCAATGAACAGATCGTCGCTACTGCGCCTAATCTCGAGGGAGCCGATCCAGCGCCACTGCGCGAGGCGTCGGAGCGATACGGCGCGGATGCGCTGCTGGCGGTGCATGCCCGTGAAGAGGGTGGCCAGTGGCAGGCCAAATGGCGCTTGTGGCTGGGCGACCAGAAGGAGCAGGGGACGGTCCAGGGGGCTGATACCGGCGCCTTGGCCGACGCAGTGTTGCTGGCCGTGAGCCAGCGCCTGGCGCCGCGCTTCGTCACGCGTCCAGGTGTTTCCAGCGAACAGTTGCTGGAGGTGCAAGGCATGAACCTGGAGCGTTATGCGAGTCTCGGCCATTTGCTGGAGCCTTTTGGTGCGCAGTTGCGCAGCGTCGATGGCGATCGGATCGTCTATCGAGTCAATGGCAGCGCCGAGCAGCTGCGTGCGCAGCTGTCCCTGGCCAAGTTGCAGGAAATTCCCGCCGGGCAAGCGCAATCGTTGCCTGCCACGGGAGTCGAAGGCAGTACGCCGGCGGCCTTTCCAGACTCTGGCGCGCAACTGCGTTTTCGTTGGTAGCGGGTGGTTTCCTTCTATATAGAAGCAGGAGTGCTTTATGGGTGATACCCGTCGTTGGATCTGGTTGGGCGTGGCGCTGTTGGTCTGCGGGTTCCTTTACCTGCTGCATCCGATCCTCAGTCCGTTCCTGGTCGCGCTGTTGCTGGCGTATATGTTCGATCCCTTGGTGGATCGCCTGGAGAAGTGGGGTTTGTCGCGCACTTGGGGGGTGGTGGCGGTCTTCGCCTTGTTCACCCTGATCGTGATGGCGCTGTTGCTGGTGCTGGTGCCCATGCTGGCCAGGCAGTTGGTGCGCCTCTATGAGTTGGCGCCGCAAATGCTCGATTGGGTCCAGCACACGGCCATGCCCTGGGTCCAGTCCCGGTTAGGGCTGGCGGATGGTTTCTGGAAGTTCGACAAGGTCAAGGCCGCCATCAGCGAGCACATGGGGCAGACCACGGACATCGTCGGCGTGGTGCTGAGCCAGGCCACGGCCTCCGGCTTGGCGCTGATCGGCTGGTTGGCCAACCTGGTGTTGATTCCGGTGGTCAGTTTTTATCTGCTGCGTGACTGGGACCTGATGATGGCCAAGGTCCGCAGTCTGCTGCCGCGGGATCGTGAAGAGCAGGTGGTGTCCCTGGCAGGCGAGTGCCATGAAGTGCTGGGGGCCTTTGTGCGTGGCCAACTGCTGGTCATGGTGGCTCTGGGCATGATCTATGCCGCCGGGTTGATGCTGGTGGGGCTCGAACTGGGCCTGCTGATCGGCTTGATCGCCGGGCTCGCGGCCATCGTGCCCTACATGGGGTTCATCATCGGTATCGGTGCTGCGTTGATCGCAGGCCTGTTCCAGTTCGGTGGCGACTTGTATCCCATGATCGGCATCGTCGCAGTATTCATGGTGGGGCAGGCGCTGGAGGGGATGGTGCTCACTCCGTTGTTGGTTGGCGACCGCATCGGCTTGCACCCGGTGGCCGTCATCTTCGCCATCCTGGCTGGCGGGGAGTTGTTCGGTTTCACCGGAGTGCTGCTAGCGTTGCCGGTGGCTGCGGTGATCATGGTGCTCGTACGCCATATACATGACTTGTATAAGGATTCGAACCTCTATAGTGGAGCGCAGGAACCCGATCTGTAGCGCGAAGAGCAGGGGCATCGGGTGCTGGTGCCCCTTCAGGTCGGCGGTCGCGCAGCGATCCCTGACTGTCAAGGAAGCCATCCACAGGGCTTTCGGCTCACGCAAACCTTTGATTTTGCTTGTGGTCTGCTGCATTGTGCGCTCGGCGTCACGGGTATAAACTTTGCAAAATTTACACAGAGGCCACTAACGGTTCGTTTGGAACTGTTCAGCCAGCATGAAACCGATTCAGCTGCCCCTGGGTGTGCGTCTGCGTGATGACGCCACCTTCATCAACTACTATCCAGGCGCCAATGCCGCAGCACTCGGCTACGTCGAGCGCCTCTGCGAAGCCGATGCCGGCTGGACCGAGAGCCTGATCTACCTCTGGGGCAAGGATGGTGTGGGGCGTACTCATTTGTTGCAAGCGGCTTGTTTGCGTTTCGAGCAATTGGGAGAGCCGGCTGTATACCTTCCGCTGGCGGAGCTTCTGGATCGCGGGATCGAGATCCTGGACCACCTCGAGCAATACGAACTGGTATGCCTGGACGATCTGCAGGTCGTGGCTGGTAAGGCCGACTGGGAAGAGGCCTTGTTCCATCTGTTCAATCGCTTGCGCGACAGCGGACGACGCCTGCTGATCGCAGCCTCGACATCTCCGCGGGAGTTGCCGGTGAAGCTGGCGGACCTCAAGTCGCGCCTGACCCTGGCGTTGATCTTCCAGATGCGCGCACTTTCCGATGAAGACAAGCTGAGGGCCTTGCAGTTGCGGGCGTCCCGGCGTGGCCTGCACCTGACCGATGAAGTTGGGCATTTCATCCTGACCCGGGGTACCCGGAGCATGAGTGCTTTGTTCGAGTTGCTGGAGCGCCTTGACCAGGCTTCGCTCCAGGCCCAGCGCAAGCTGACAATTCCTTTCTTGAAGGAAACCCTGGGTTGGTGAACCCAGCGGCTAGAAGCGACCTTTGGTCGGGTTTTGGCATATTCCAGGCGCCAGAAAATGTGCCTTTGGAAGGGTTTCCACAGGCCGATGGCGTTTAAACGGGCTTAAAGCCTTAGATGTACTGAAGAAACTCATAAGTCACATTCTGATCGATTGAATTTGCAAATGAGAGCGATAGAAGGCATAGTCGCTTCTTCTTTTATAACAAGCCACGGTCGTGCCCATGCTAAATCGCTTCGCACCCCTCGTGCCTCTCGCACTCGTTACCCTGTTGTTTGGCTGCGCCTCTCATGCCCCGGTGTCGCAGCAGCAAGTCGTACAGCAGGCTAAAGTCACCACTACCAACCAGTCTTCCGCGGTCTACCAGGAAGAGCTGGCAACTGAAAAGGAACTGGCAGAATTCGCTGACAGCAAGCCTTACCAGTTGCCAGTTCTGGCCGACAGCATCCTAGAGCGCGGCATGTCCCTGATCGGTACCCGCTACCGTTTCGGTGGTAGCTCCGAAGCCGGCTTCGATTGCAGCGGTTTCATCGGCTACCTGTTCCGCGAAGAGGCTGGCATGAACCTGCCGCGCTCCACTCGCGAGATGATCAACGTCAAGGCCCCATTGGTCGCGCGCAACAACCTCAAGCCAGGCGACCTGCTGTTCTTCAGCACCAATGGCCGCGGGCGCGTCAGTCATGCCGGTATCTATCTGGGCGACGACCAGTTTATCCACTCCAGCAGCCGTCGCAGTGGCGGTGTGCGGGTCGATAGCCTGGGCGACAGCTACTGGAGCAAGACCTTCATCGAAGCCAAGCGTGCACTCGCCATGGCTCCGACCGTGGTCACCGCACGCAAATAAGCAGACTGTTTGTAGGGCGAAGTTAAAGTCTTACTTGAAGTTTCGCGTGTAGGCGCTAGAATCCTGATCTATTGTTGAAACAAACCGCGTAAGCCCTGCTTACGCGGTTTTGTTTTCAGTACCACGGCAGAGAAAGCCGCATCCCGATCAGGATTGTCCAGCTTATGTCGACCTCGGCCCGTATCGCTCTTGTTGTCCTCGCCGCGCTGCTCAGCGCCTGCGCCAGCCGTACTCCGCCACCTGCGCCCGTGGTGCGGGCTCCGGTATTCAATTCCCCACAGGCCTTTTCACCGGTTGCCGAAGACGTGCTGTTCCGCGCCCTGGGCCTGGTGGGTACGCCTTATCGCTGGGGTGGCAACACTCCGGACTCCGGGTTCGATTGCAGCGGCCTGATCGGCTATGTGTATCGTGATGCTGCAGGTATCTCGCTGCCACGCTCGACCCGGGAAATGATCGGCATGCAGGCGCCGGACGTCGGCAAGAATGCCTTGCAGACCGGCGACCTGATCTTCTTCGCCACCAATGGCGGCTCCCAGGTCAGTCATGCCGGGATCTACGTCGGGGAAGGGCGTTTCGTGCATGCCCCGGCCACCGGCGGCACGGTGAAGCTCGACAGCCTGTCCAAGGCCTACTGGCAGAAAGCCTACCTGAGCGCCAAGCGCGTGTTGCAGCCGGAACACCTGGCGCACAACCCATAATCTTTTCTTGTCGAGGTGTTCGTGACTGCTCGTACGCTCAATCTCGACGATGCCCTCTACCAGTACCTGCTGGATGTGTCCCTGCGTGAAACGCCTCTGCTGCGTCGTCTGCGGGATGAAACCCAGGCCTTGCCCACTGCGCGCTGGCAGGTTGCGCCGGAGCAGGGGCAGTTCCTCGCCCTGTTGATCAAGCTGGTCGGTGCTCGCCGCGTGCTGGAGGTTGGTACCTTCACCGGCTACAGCGCCTTGTGCATGGCCCAGGCGCTACCTGGGGATGGTTCTCTGCTCTGCTGTGATCTTCCTGGGGACTACAACGCCACTGCCCGCCGTTACTGGCAGGAGGCCGGAGTCCAGCAGCGTATCGATCTGCGTCTGGCGCCTGCCCTGGAAACCCTGGCCAGCCTCGAGCAACAGGGGCAGGCTGGTTCTTTCGACCTGATCTTCATCGATGCCGACAAGGCCAATTACCCGGTTTACCTGGAGTCTGCCTTGCGCTTGCTGCGCACCGCGGGCCTGGTCGTGTTCGATAACACCTTGTGGAGTGGGCGGGTGTTGGAGGTCGCTCCTGCCAGCGAGGATACCCGGGCCATCCAGGCGCTCAATCGTGCCCTCAAGGATGACCCGCGTATCGATCTGTCGTTGCTGCCCCTGGGGGACGGCCTGACCCTGTGCCGCAAGCGCTGAGATCAGGGCTTCTTGGCAGCGCTCACGCGCCAGATCTTGTTGCCGACGTCATCGGCGACCAGCAGGGCCCCTTGCTGGTCGATCACCACTCCCACCGGACGCCCCATGGCGTTCTTGTCAGCATCTAGAAAGCCGCTGAGCAGGTCGATCGGCTGTCCTTGGGGCTTGCCGCCGCTGAAGGGTACGAAGAGCACCTTGTAGCCACTGTGGGGCTTGCGGTTCCAGGAACCGTGCTGGCCGATGAAGGCGCCTTCGGTGAAGGGCGCGGGCAGCTTGCTGCCAGTGGCGAACGCCAGGCCCAGCGAGGCCGTGTGCGGCCCCACGGCGTAGTCCGGGGCGATTGCCTTGGCCACCAGTGCCGGATCCTGGGGTTTGACCCGCACGTCCACATGCTGGCCGTAGTAGCTGAAGGGCCAGCCGTAGAAGGCGCCATCCTTGACCGATGTGATGTAGTCGGGCACCAGGTCGCTGCCGATCTCGTCCCGTTCGTTCACTGCTGTCCAGAGGGCTCCGCTGACTGGCTCCCAGGCCAGGCCATTGGGGTTGCGCAGGCCGGTGGCGAACAAGCGATGCTGGCCGCTGGCACGGTCCACTTCCCAGATCGCCGCCCGGCCTTCTTCCTTGTCCAGGCCGTTTTCGCCGACATTGCTGTTCGAGCCGACGGTGACATACAGCTTGCTGCCATCCTTGCTGGCGATGACATTCTTGGTCCAGTGGTGATTCAGCGTGCCGCCGGGCAGGTCCACGACCTTGGTGGCGCCGGCGCTGATCCTGGTGTCACCGTTCTGGTAGGGGAAGCGCAGCAGCTTGTCGGTATCGGCTACATACAGGTCGTTGCCCACCAGGGTCATGCCGAAGGGCGAGTTGAGGTTCTCCAGGAAGACGCTGCGAGTCTCCGCCACGCCGTCGTGGTCGGCATCGCGCAGCAGGGTGATGCGGTTGGCGCTGGGAACCGTGGCCCCGGCGCGCCCCATCACCTTGCCGGCTACCCAGCCGCGGATGCCCCGGCTGTCGTCCGGTTTGGGCGGGGCGTTGGTTTCCGCCACCAGCACGTCCCCGTTAGGCAGGACATAGAGCCAGCGAGGATGATCGAGATGCTCGGCGAAGGCGCTGACCTGGGTCCCGTTGGCGGCCAGCGGTTTCGCTCCCTCGGGCCAGCCGATGGCCGGTGCGATATTCAGGGTGGGGATCAGGGTGGGGTTGGGCTCCGGCAACTTGGGGTTGGGGCCGGTACCGTCTGCGACCTGCAGGCTGGAGGTTTCGCCGCAGGCGGCGAGACCGGCGGCGATGGCGATGAGCAAGGTATGGCGAGGCTTGAGCATGCTGATGTCCCTATGAATGCGCGAATGTTCAATCATAGAGAAGCATGGGGCCCTGGGGTTCCTTCCGTTCAGCGAGCCTCCTTGAACAAGGCCGCCACCCCAGGGTGGTAGTGGCCGGCTTCGTTGTGCAGCTTGCGATAGGCATAGGGGAAATACCAGGCCACGGCGCAGCAGTGCTCCTTCTGCAGGTCGTCGAGCATGTCTTGCAGTTCTTCGGGAGTCGCGCTGTGCTGGGCCTTTTGAGGTGCGACGAACAGGCAGCCAAGCTTCAGGTCGCTGGCGTAGCTGATGGTCTTCGCTGCATTGGCGATATCCAGCAGTGCCTGGGTCAGGTTCAGGCTGTTGACCCTTGGCCAGCGCTGGGTGGCTTGGATATAGGCGCGTTCTTCCTGGGTGGCCAGGTACAGGTCGGTGTGGGCATTGCGCGCGCCTTCTTCGAGCTGTTTCTTGCTGGGGCTGCGTTCCAGGGTCACCATCTCGGCCATCCAGGCTGCAGCTGAGAGCAGCCCCAGGTTGGCTTGTTCGTCGAACCAATATGGGGTTTCGTTATCGCCGCGAATCGCGTTGTAGCGGTCAATGCAATCGAACCAGCGCTCCAGCATCGGTCGCAGGAATTCCAGCCTTGGATTGCTGATGATCATGCCTTGCATCGAACTCACCCCTTATTGTTGTGATGGACGTCATGTCCTGAAAGTGGCTATTTGATATCACTGCTTTCAGTGTGGCACAAGATTGGCGTCAGTTTGTTGATGCAGTGCAGTTTTCCGTTGGGTGCGGCGGGCCGCTTCATTGACGCTCCATCCCCAACCCTCTAACCTTCGCGACTTGTTTCAGGTGCTCTGTGACTCCTGGGTCGACAGAGTGAAACAGGGAAGCCGGTCAGGGCCCGTTCCAGCGATGGAGCCGGCGACGATTCCGGCGCTGCCCCCGCAACGGTAGGTGAGTCAAGATTGCGCGAGTGCCACTGTGTCGAAGCAGGCATGGGAAGGCGCGCAGTCCGGCAGAGATGCCGCTCACGAGCCCGGAGACCGGCCTGATCCATCCAACGGCATCACGGTGGGCGATGCCAGGCTTGCGCCGTCCGTTTTCCATTCCTGCCCCCCGTTCCCCAAGCCCCAACGGAGAGCTGCTCCATGAGTGAATCCCTCGAGCGTGACGAACGTCATCTGGCGCGCATGCTGCGCAAAAAAGCGGTGATCGACGAGCGTATCGCCAACTCGCCCAATGAATGCGGGCTGTTGCTGGTCCTGACCGGCAACGGCAAAGGCAAGAGCAGTTCGGCCTTCGGCATGCTGGCACGGTCCATGGGCCATGGCATGCGCTGTGGCGTGGTGCAGTTCATCAAGGGCCGCGAAAGCACTGGCGAAGAGCTGTTCTTCCGGCGCTTTCCCGAGCAGGTGCGGTTCCATGTGATGGGCGAGGGCTTCACTTGGGAGACCCAGGACCGCCAGCGCGACATCGCCGCCGCCGAGGCCGCCTGGGCGGTTTCCCGGGAGCTGTTGCGCGATCCGCAGATCGGCCTGGTGGTACTCGATGAACTGAACATCGCCCTCAAGCATGGCTACCTGGACCTGGATCAGGTGCTCGGCGACCTGCAGGCCCGCCCGCCGATGCAGCACGTGGTGGTGACCGGGCGCGGGGCCAAGCCGGAAATGCTCGAACTGGCCGACACCGTCACCGAGATGGGCATGGTCAAGCACGCCTTCCAGGCCGGTATCAAGGCGCAGAAGGGCATCGAGCTGTGAGCGTGAACCCATGAATGATGTTCGTCATTGCCCGGCGGTATTGATCGCCGCTCCGGCATCCGGCCAGGGCAAGACCACCGTGACCGCCGCCCTGGCGCGCCTGCACCGTAACCAGGGACGCAAGGTGCGGGTGTTCAAGTGCGGTCCGGATTTTCTCGATCCGATGATTCTCGAGCGGGCCAGCGGCGCCCCGGTATACCAGCTGGACATGTGGATGGTGGGCGAGCAGGAAAGCCGCCGTCTGCTGTGGGAGGCCGCTGGCGAGGCCGACCTGATCCTCATCGAAGGCGTTATGGGGTTGTTCGATGGCACGCCATCGAGCGCCGACCTGGCCCGGCATTTCGGCGTGCCGGTGCTGGGGGTGATCGATGGCACCGCCATGGCCCAGACTTTCGGCGCCCTGGCCCTGGGTCTGGCGCGCTACCAGCCGGACCTGCCGTTCGCCGGCGTGCTGGCCAACCGGGTGGGGACCTTGCGCCATGCGCAACTGCTCGAAGGCAGCCTGACCGAGGGGTTGCGCTGGTATGGAGCCTTGTCCCGGGAAACCTCGATCGAGCTGCCCAGCCGCCATCTGGGCTTGGTCCAGGCCAACGAACTCAATGACCTGGATTTGCGCCTGGATGCCGCTGCCGAGGCCTTGGCCAGCAGTTGCCAGGTGGCGCTGCCGCCAGCGGTGGGGTTTGCCGCGCCGGCTCCGGAGGCCTGCGAGCCGCTGCTGGAGGGCGTGCGGATCGCCGTGGCGCGGGATGAGGCATTCGCCTTCACCTACGGCGCCAGCCTCGACCTGCTGCGGGCTATGGGCGCGCAACTGAGTTTCTTCTCACCGATCCACGATAGTGAGTTGCCGGCGGCCGACAGCCTGTACCTGCCCGGGGGGTACCCCGAGCTGCACCATCAGGCACTCGCCAGCAATAGCGGCATGCTCGCGGCCATCCGCGCCCATCACGCCGCCGGCAAGCCGCTGCTCGCTGAATGCGGCGGGATGCTGTACCTGCTCGATGCCCTGACCGATGTCGAGGGCCAGCGTGCCGAACTCTTGGGGCTGCTGCCCGGCGAGGCGGTGATGCAGAAGCGCCTGGCGGCCTTGGCCTTGCAAGCGGTGGACCTGCCGGAGGGCCGTCTGCGCGGGCACACCTACCATCACTCCCTGACCAGTACCGAACTTGCGCCCATCGCCCGGGGGGCGAGCCCCAATGGGGGGCGGGGTGCCGAGGCGGTGTATCGCGACGGGCGCATGACCGCCTCCTATGTGCACTTCTACTTCCCATCCAATCCTGTGGCGGTGGCAGCGTTGTTCGCGCCCCGGCCAGGGGTCGCCGAGGGCCTGGCGTGTGATTGAGCAGGCGTTTTCCGCGGCCGAGCGCGAGGCGGTCTATCGTGCTATTGCCGAGCGTCGTGACATGCGGCATTTCGCCGGCGGCAGCGTTGCTCCCGAGCTGTTGCAGCGCCTGCTGGAGGCCGCGCACCAGGCCCCTAGCGTTGGCCTGATGCAGCCCTGGCGGTTTATCCGCATCAGTGACCGTGCGCTGCGGGACAACATCCGGCAGTTGGTGGAAGAAGAGCGGGTACGTACCGCCGAGGCGCTGGGGGAGCGTTCCGACGAGTTCATGAAGCTCAAGGTCGAAGGCATCAACGAGTGCGCCGAATTGCTGGTGGCGGCGTTGATGGACGGCCGGGAACGGCATGTCTTCGGTCGCCGGACCCTGCCGGAAATGGACCTCGCCTCCCTGTCCTGCGCCATCCAGAACCTCTGGCTGGCGGCGCGCAGCGAAGGGTTGGGCATGGGTTGGGTATCGCTGTTCGAGCCCCAGGCCCTGGCCAATCTCCTGGGCTTGCCCGAAGGTGCCAAGCCCCTGGCCGTGCTGTGCCTGGGGCCGGTCACCGAGTTCTATGCGGCGCCGATGCTCGCGCTGGAGGGCTGGGCCCAGCCCCGGCCATTGAATGAATTGCTGTATGAAAATTACTGGGGAGTGAGTCAATGAGCGTGGCGTTGCTGAGTGTCGCCGGGGTGGCGCTGGATGCGCTGCTGGGCGAGCCCAAGCGCTGGCATCCACTGGTGGCCTTCGGGCGCTTGGCGGATCGCATCGAGCAACGTTTCAACGCCGGCGGACGAGGTTGGCGCAGTCATGGCGTCACGGCCTGGGTCCTGGCGGTCCTGCCCCTCACCCTGTTGGCCACGGCCTTGTCCTGGTTCCCCTATATCGGCTGGCTGGTGGAAGTCCTGGCGCTGTATTGCGCTTTGGGGCTGCGCAGCCTTGGCGAGCATGTCGAGCCGGTGGCCCAGGCCCTGCGTAGCGATGACCTGGATGAGGCGCGGCGGCGGGTGGGTTTCCTGGTGAGCCGCCAGACCAGCGAGCTGGATGCCCCCGCCGTGGCGCGCGCGGCCACCGAGTCGGTGCTGGAGAACGGCAGCGATGCGGTGTTCGCCGCCTTGTTCTGGTTCGCCGTGGCCGGTGCGCCCGGGGTGGTGCTCTATCGTCTGAGCAACACCCTGGATGCGATGTGGGGTTACCGCAACGAGCGCTTCGAGCGTTTCGGCTGGGCTGCCGCGCGGATCGATGATCTGCTCAACTATATTCCGGCGCGCCTGGTGGCCCTGACCTATGCCTTGCTGGGCAAGACCCGGCTGGCCTTCAAATGCTGGTATCGCCAGGGGCCGACCTGGGACAGCCCCAATGCCGGTCCGGTGATGGCCGCCGGTGCTGGAGCCCTCGGGGTCGAGCTGGGCGGCCCGGCGATCTATCACGGCGAACTGCACCAGCGCCCGCAATTGGGCGAGGGTGAAGCGGCCAGCGCCGGGTCCATCGATGGTGGCTGGCAGCTGGTGCAGCGTGGGGTATGGCTGTGGTTGCTGATTCTTTGCCTGGGGGCGCAATTCTATGCTTGAGCACGGTGGGCGTTTGCGCAGGGCGGCCCAGGAACATGGCATCGCCGAAGAGGACTGGCTGGACCTGTCCAGCGGCCTGGCCCCCTGGCCTTTCGCGTTGCCGCAGATTCCGCTGCGTGCCTGGGCCCGCCTGCCGGAAACCGACGACGGCCTGGAGCAGGCGGCCTGTGCCTATTACGGCGCCAACGAAGTATTGCCGGTGGCCGGTTCCCAGGCGGCGATCCAGCTGCTGCCGCGTTTGCGTCGCACCGGCAAGGTCGGGGTGCTGTCGCCCTGTTATGCCGAGCACGCCGAAGCCTGGCGTCGCAGTGGCTATCGGGTACGCGAAGTGCTGGAGCAGGAAGTCGACTTCTTTCTCGACAGTCTCGATGTGCTGGTGGTGGTCAATCCCAACAATCCCACGGGCCTGAGCCTGAGCCCCGAGCGCCTGCTGGAGTGGCACGCACGCCTGGTCCAGCGCGGTGGCTGGCTGGTGGTGGATGAAGCCTTCATGGACAACACGCCTGAGCTGAGCCTGGCCAGCCATGCCCACCAGGTGGGGTTGATCGTCCTGCGTTCGTTCGGCAAGTTCTTCGGCCTGGCCGGGGTGCGCCTGGGATTCGTCCTGGCCGAGCATCGGCTGTTGCGGCTGTTGGCCGAGCAGGTGGGACCCTGGGCTGTCAGTGGCCCGACCCGGGTCCTGGGGCAGGCTTGCCTGCGGGATGTCGCCGGCCATGCCCGCCAGCGCCAGCGCAGCGAGGCCGCCAGCCAGCAGTTGGTGGCGGTGTTGCAGCGTTACGGCTTCAAGCCCCAGGGCGGTTGCGCGCTGTTCCAATGGCTGATCACCGACGAGGCTGAGCGCCTCTATCACTTCATGGCCCGGCGCGGCATTCTCCTGCGCCTGTTCGCCCACAACAGCAGCCTGCGTTTCGGCCTGCCTGCCGACGAGGCCGAGTGCGCTCGCCTGGAGCAGGCCTTGCTGGCTTATCGCAAGGACTACCCATGACCACGCTGATGGTGCAGGGCACCACATCGGACGCGGGCAAGAGCACCCTGGTGACCGCGCTGTGCCGCTGGCTGTTGCGCCAGGGGATCAGCGTGGTGCCGTTCAAGCCGCAGAACATGGCGCTCAACAGCGCGGTGACCGCCGATGGCGGCGAGATCGGCCGGGCCCAGGCAGTCCAGGCCCAGGCCGCCAACCTCGCGCCCCATACCGACATGAACCCGGTGTTGCTCAAGCCCAACAGCGATACGGGCTCCCAGGTGATCATCCATGGTCGTGCGGTGACCACCATGAATGCCGTGGCCTATCACGACTACAAGGCCATCGCCATGCAAGCGGTGCTGGCTTCCCACCAGCGACTGCGCCAGGCGTACCAGGTGGTGATGGTCGAGGGCGCCGGTTCCCCGGCCGAGATCAACCTGCGGGCCGGCGACATCGCCAACATGGGGTTTGCCGAGGCGGTGGATTGTCCGGTGCTGCTGATCGCCGACATCAATCGTGGCGGAGTGTTCGCCCACCTGGTGGGCACCCTGGAGCTGCTTTCACCCAGCGAGCAGGCGCGGGTCAAGGGCTTCATCATCAACCGCTTTCGCGGCGACATCGCCCTGCTGCAACCGGGCCTGGATTGGCTGGAGCAGCGCACCGGCAAGCCGGTACTCGGGGTGTTGCCCTATGTCATGGACCTGCACCTGGAGGCCGAGGACGGCATCGACCAGCGCCAGGCCGGCAAGGTCGAGCAACTGCTCAAGGTGGTGGTGCCGGTGCTGCCGCGCATCAGCAACCATACGGACTTCGATCCGCTGCGCCTGCATCCCCAGGTAGACCTGCAATTCATCGGGCCCGGGCAGGCGATACCCGCCGCCGACCTGATCATTCTCCCCGGCTCGAAAAGCGTGCGCGGCGATCTCGCCTACCTGCGGGCCAATGGCTGGGAACAGGCCATCGCCCGGCACCTGCGCTACGGCGGCAAGCTCCTGGGCATCTGCGGCGGCCTGCAGATGCTCGGCGAGCAATTGCACGACCCACTGGGCCTGGAAGGTGCCGCGGGCTCCAGCCCGGGCCTGGGCCTGCTGGCTTTCGAAACCGTGCTGGAGGCGCAAAAGCAGCTGCGTAACGTCAGTGGACGCCTGACCCTGGAAGACGCCGCGGTCAGCGGCTACGAGATCCATGCCGGAGTCAGTCGTGGCCCAGCCCTGGAACAGGCGGCAGTGCGCCTGGACGATGGTCGCAGCGACGGCGCCCGCAGTGCCGACGGGCAGATCCTCGCCACCTACCTGCACGGCCTGTTCGAGACGCCAGCGGCCTGCGGCGCGCTGTTGCGCTGGGCCGGCCTGGAGGATGTCCAGCAGGTGGATTACCACGGCCTGCGCGAGCGCGATATTGAACGCCTGGCGGACCTGGTGGAGCGCCACCTGGATACCGCCGCATTGCGCCGGCTCTGTGGCCTGTAGGCACGCAGCCGTGCGCGGTTTTCTTTTCAGAGGTGCCCAAGCATGTTGCAACTGATCCTCGGTGGTGCCCGCTCCGGCAAGAGCCGCCTGGCCGAGAAACTGGCCAGCGACAGTGCGCTGGAAGTGACCTATATCGCCACCAGCCAACCGTTGGACGGCGAGATGAACCAGCGTATCGCCCATCATCGCGAACGCCGTCCGGCGCACTGGGGGCTGGTCGAAGAGCCCCTGGAGCTGGCCCGGGTACTGCGCCAGGCGGCCAGTCCGGGGCGCTGCCTGTTGGTGGACTGCCTGACCCTGTGGTTGACCAACCTGCTGATGCTCGAAGACCAGCAGCGCCTTTGTGCCGAGCGCGAGGCCTTGCTGCAATGCGTGGCCGAGCTGCCGGGAGACATTATCTTTGTCAGCAACGAGACCGGAATGGGTGTCGTGCCGCTGGGCGAATTGACTCGCCGCTATGTGGATGAAGCCGGTTGGCTGCATCAAGCCCTGGCCGAGCGCTGTCAGCGAGTGGTGCTGACGGTGGCTGGCCTGCCCCTGACTTTGAAAGGACCCGCGTTATGAGCAATTCCTGGTGGCAGAACCTGTGCAAGTCCATTGATAGCCAAGTGGTGGAGCAGGCCCTGGCACGGCAGCAGCAGCTGACCAAACCGGCCGGCTCGCTGGGCCAGCTGGAGCCGCTGGCCGTGCGCCTGGCGGGCTTGCAAGGCCGGCTCAAGCCCGCCATCGAGCAGCTGTGGATCACCCTCTTCGCCGGTGATCACGGGGTGGTGGCCGAAGGTGTGTCGGCCTATCCGCAGGAAGTGACCGGCCAGATGCTGCTGAACTTCGTCAATGGTGGCGCCGCGATCAGCGTGCTGGCCCGCCAGTTGGCGGCGCAGCTGGAAGTGGTGGACCTGGGCACCGTGACGCCGAACCTGGAGCTGCCTGGAGTGCGCCACCTGAACCTGGGGCTGGGCACGGCGAACTTCCTCCAGGGCCCGGCCATGACCCGGGCCCAGCTCGAGCAGGCGCTGCAGGCCGGTCGTGATAGTGCGCTACGTGCCCGGGGGCAGGGCGCCCAGTTGTTCATCGGCGGGGAAATGGGGATCGGCAATACCACGGCCGCCAGCGCCATCGCCTGCGCCTTGCTGGACATTCCGGTAACGCAGCTGGCCGGGCCAGGTACCGGGCTGAACGCCGCGGGCGTCAGCCACAAGGCCCAGGTCATCGAACGAGCCCTTGCCTTGCACCAGGGGGCGCGCGGTGATGCCTGGCAAGCGCTGCAAGACCTTGGCGGTTTCGAGATCGCGGCCTTGGCCGGCGCCTACCTGGCCTGTGCCCAGGAGGGCATCGCGGTGCTGGTGGACGGCTTCATTTGCAGCGTCGCGGCACTAGTGGCGGTGCGTTTGAATCCAGGCTGCCGCCCCTGGTTGCTGTTCGCCCACCAGGGAGCCGAACCTGGGCACCGGCATGTGCTGCAAGTGCTCGAGGCCGATCCGCTGCTGGACCTGGGGCTGCGCCTGGGAGAAGGCAGTGGTGCGGCGCTGGCGGTGCCCTTGCTGCGCCTGGCCTGCGACCTGCACGGGCAGATGGCGACTTTCGCCGAAGCGGCCGTGGCGGATCGTCCGGCATGACGTTGCGCCTGGACCTTCTGCGCCACGGTGAGACCGAATCCGGTGGCGGCCTGCGGGGCAGCCTGGACGACGCCTTGACCGAGCGGGGCTGGCAGCAGATGCATGCCGGGGTCGAGGGGCGCGGCCCCTGGGACCTGGTGGTCAGCTCGCCGTTGCAGCGTTGCGCAAGTTTTGCCGAGCAACTGACGGCGCGCCTGCAGCTGCCGCTGCTGCTGGAACCGGGTCTCAAGGAACTGCACTTCGGTGACTGGGAAGGGCGGAGCACGGCAGCCCTGATGCAAACCGACGCCGAGGGCCTGGGGCGTTTCTGGTCCGACCCCTATGGTTTCACCCCGCCTGGAGGCGAGCCGGTAGAGCGCTTTTCACAACGGGTGCTGGCAGCGATCGACCGCCTGTACCAGGCCCATGCCGGGCGGCGGGTGCTGCTGATCAGCCATGGCGGTGTGATGCGCTTGTTGTTGGCCAGGGCCCGCGAGCTGCCCCGTGAGCAGTTGCTGAATGTCGAAGTGGGCCATGGTGCCTGGTTCGGCCTGACAGTGGCTGCGGGACGGATGAGCGAGGAGGGCTGAGATGCTGCCGTTCTGGATTGCCTTGCAGTTCCTCAGCAGCTTGCCGATCCGCCTGCCGGGCATGCCGCAGCCCGAGCAACTGGGGCGCTCGTTGTTGTTCTATCCGCTGGTGGGGTTGTTGTTCGGTGTCTTGCTGTGGGCACTGAATGCCTTGCTCAGTGGCGCTGCGCCGCTGCTGCATGCAGCCTTGTTGCTGGCTGCCTGGGTCTTGCTCAGCGGCGGACTGCACCTGGATGGCCTGGCCGATAGCGCCGACGCCTGGCTGGGCGGCTTCGGTGATCGCGAGCGCACCCTGAGCATCATGAAGGATCCGCGCAGCGGACCGATTGCCGTGGTTACCCTGGTGCTGGTCCTGCTGCTCAAGTTCGCGGCGCTGGTGGCCCTGATCGAGCAGCAACAAGCTGTGGCTCTGCTACTGGCGCCGTTGATCGGACGCGCGGCCTTGCTTGGCCTGTTCCTCAGTACGCCCTATGTGCGTGCCGGCGGTCTGGGCCAGGCCCTGGCCGATCATTTGCCGCGCCTGGCGGGCAGGCAAGTGCTGGCCCTGAGTACCCTGGGTTGCCTGTTGCTGGGGGGATACCACGGCTTGTTGGCGCTGTTGCTGGCCCTGGTGGTGTTCTGCTGGTTGCGCCAACTGATGCTGCGGCGCTTGGGCGGTACCACCGGTGATACCGCCGGCGCCTTGCTGGAGTTGCTGGAGACGGCGGTGCTGCTGGCCCTGGCTCTAGCCTGAGGCAGATGCCAAGCAGCATTTTTATTGAAAACAGTTGTCCTGGAATTTTCGCGGGTATATACACGCATCATGCTTCCCTCCCAATGTTTGTGCACCAACCTGCGTCGCGCCGCGCGTGGCGTCAGCAGGTTCTACGACGGCGCCCTCGATGGCTTCGGGATCAACGTCGCCCAGTATTCCTTGCTGAACAACCTGCTGCGCCTCGAGCAGCCGAGTATCTCCAGCCTGGCCGAGGCCATGGGCCTGGATCGCAGCACCCTGGGGCGCAATGTGCGGGTATTGGAGGCCTCGGGCCTGGTGCGCCTGGTCGAGGGCGACGATCAGCGCAATCGCCTGGTGCAGCTGACCGAGGCGGGGCATGAGCGCCTGGCTGCGGCCTTGCCGGCGTGGGAGGCCGCCCAGCAGCGACTGATCGATCGCCTGGGGATGGAGAAACGTGAAACCCTGTTGGCCTTGCTGAACGAACTGGCCTGAGGCCGGTTCGTTCGAACATAAGCGGGTATATACCCGTAGACGGAGAATAAAAATGTCATCGATGTGGCGTACCAGCAGTTGGGTACTTCTTGGCAGCGCGTTGATCCTGGCCTTGTCGCTGGGAATCAGGCATGGCTTCGGCCTGTTCCTGCCGCCCATGAGTGCGCAGTTCGGTTGGGGGCGCGAGGTCTTCGCCTTCGCCATTGCCTTGCAGAACCTGATCTGGGGCCTGGCTCAGCCATTCACCGGGGCCCTGGCTGATCGCTTCGGTGCGGCGAAGGTGGTACTTATCGGCGGCGTGCTGTACGCCGTGGGCCTGGTTTGCATGGGAATGGCGGACTCGCCCTTGTCGCTGTCCCTGAGTGCCGGGCTGCTGATCGGTATCGGCCTGTCCGGTACTTCGTTCTCGGTGATCCTGGGTGTGGTTGGCCGTGCACTGCCGCCGGAGAAGCGCAGCATGGGCATGGGCCTGGCCAGCGCTGCCGGCTCCTTCGGCCAGTTCGCCATGCTGCCGGGCACCCTGGGCCTGATCGGCTGGTTGGGCTGGTCGGCGGCGCTGCTGGTGCTGGGTGTGCTGGTGGCGCTGATCGTGCCGCTAGTGAGCATGCTCAAGGACAAGCCGCTGCCCGTCCATGGGCATGAACAGAGCCTGATGGAAGCATTGCGCGAGGCCTGTTCCCACTCCGGGTTCTGGCTGCTGGCCTTCGGCTTCTTCGTCTGTGGTTTCCAGGTCGTGTTCATCGGTGTGCATTTGCCGGCCTACCTGGTGGACCAGCACCTGCCGGCCACCGTGGGCACCACGGTGCTGGCGCTGATCGGCCTGTTCAATATCTTCGGGACCTACACCGCTGGCTGGTTGGGCGGGCGAATCTCCAAGCCGCGTTTGCTCACAGGCCTGTACCTGCTGCGGGCGGTGGTGATCGTGCTGTTTTTGTGGGTGCCGGTGACCCAGGCCAGCGCCTACCTGTTCGGCATGGCCATGGGGTTTCTCTGGCTGTCCACGGTGCCTCTGACCAACGGTACGGTGGCGACCCTGTTCGGGGTGCGGAACCTGTCGATGCTTGGTGGGATCGTGTTCTTGTTTCATCAACTGGGCTCGTTCCTTGGTGGTTGGCTGGGCGGCGTGGTGTATGACCGGACCGGCAGCTACGATCTGATATGGCAGATAGCGATCCTCCTCAGCGTGCTGGCCGCTGCGCTCAATTGGCCGGTGCGCGAGCGTGCGGTGGCGCGCCTGCAGGCCAGCGCCGCATGAAGGCGCGTATTGGTTGGTGGATTGGCCTGGGCTTGGTCGCCTTGTCACTGCTGCTGGCCTGGTGGGGCTGGCAGCACAGTGGAATGGCGCTGATGCAATTGGGCCTGGGCGCTTGCTAGGCGCCGGCAGGGGCGAGTAACGTCGGGATCTGACGACTTTTCAAGGACACCTGACATGGTCATGCGCTGGTTTGCCATTCCCGTTTTGCTCGCGACCTTCGCCGGCTCCACCTGGGCCGCCGATTGTCCGGCGTTGTTGCAGGGCTCGTTGCCCAAGCTGCGCGCCAAGGAATCCATCGATCTGTGCCAGCGGTTCGCTGGCAAGCCGCTGGTGGTGGTCAACACGGCGAGCTTTTGCGGGTTCGCCCCGCAGTTCAAGGGGCTCGAGGCCTTGTACCAGCGCTACAAGGACCAGGGATTGGAGGTGGTGGGAGTGCCGTCCAACGACTTCAAGCAGGAGTCAAGGGACGGTGCCGAAACCGCCAAGGTCTGCTATGTCAACTATGGTGTGACCTTCACCATGACCGAGCCGCAAAAGGTCAAGGGCGCGGATGCGGTGCACCTGTTCAAGGTGCTGGCGCAGCAGAGCGGCGCGCCGAAGTGGAACTTCTACAAGTACGTGGTGGATCGCCAGGGCAAGGTGATCGCCAACTTTTCCAGCCTGACCAAGCCGGATGATCCGGAGCTGCTCGAAGCGGTGGAGAAGGCGCTGGCGTCGGGGGCTTGACTACCCGTTCGGCAAAGTAGAAAAGCCCCGGATCCATGAGGATGCCGGGGCTTTTGTTTTGGCATTCGATAGGCCAGGCACACGCCTGAGGTCGAATGTTAGAAGCGGTAGGTCGCGCCGAGACCGAAACCGTTCGCGCTGTTTTCATACTCGGCGTTGTAGGTCTGGCCGAGTGCGTTGCGGCGGTTGATGTTTACTTTTTCTTCCTTGAGGTAGGAATAGGCCACATCGATGGTCAGGTCGTCGGTTGGGCTCCAGCCTGCACCCACACTGAAGATGGTCCGGTCGCCAGTAGGGATGCGCGGCGAACGGTCAGTGTTGTTGGTGGGAGCCTGGTCGAAGCTTAGACCGGTGCGCAGGACCCATTGCTTGTTGAGCTGATAGGAGGTGCCCAGTGCGTAGGCCCAGGTGTCATGCCAGTTCTGATCTTCCTTGATGGTGCTCAGGCCGGCAGGGGCGAAGGCGCCGCCGTTGGCGCGGGTGACGCCTTCGTTCTTGACGGTGATGTCCTTCAGGCGGCTCCAGCGAGTCCAGGTGGCGCCCGCATAGACTTTCCAGGCATCGTTCAGGTCCTGAGTAACGGACAGGTCGTAGGACTCGGGAGTAGTGACCTTAAGGGATGCGTCGTAGCGCTCGCTTTTCAGCACTGAGAACGGAGTGCCGGCACCAGCAGTGCCTGCGCCAGCGTAGACGTCGGTATGGCCTTCCAGCTTGTAGTCGACTTTGGAATGGTAGGTCAGACCGACACGGGTAGTGTCGGTGGCTTGCACCAGCACGCCGATGTTGTAGCCCAGGGCTGTATCGTCGCCCTTGATCTTGACGTTACTGGTATTGCGGGAAAATGGCGGCTGCAAGGCAGATTCCAGCACGCCGGAAATGCGGTTGATGGTCGGGCCAAAGCCGATCGAGACCTTGTCGTTGAAGGCATAGCTGACGGTCGGTTGCAGGGTTATGACCTTGACGTCGCTCTTGCTGCCGAAGTTGCGGCCTTGGAAATCGTTTTCATAGTCGGTCACGAGGCCGAACGGCGCGTAGACCCCCAGGCCGAATGCCCAGTGCTCATCGATGGGCCTGACGTAGAAGCCCATTGGCACCGCTGTGAAAGGAACCATGTCACCTTTGTTGGTGCCGGTCTGAGTACCGCTGGTGTGCTTGATGTCGGTGCTTGCGTCGATGGCGGCGACGCCCACGGTGACTTGTTGCTTCTTCAGGCGAGACATACCGGCAGGGTTGCCATAGACAGTGCTGGCATCTTCGGCAGCGGACGAACGACCGGCAAAACCGGTACCCATGCCACTGATGCTTTGTTCGTTGAGTGCGAAGCCGCCGGCGAAGATCTGGCTGGACGCCATCGCGACGGCGAGGCCGATGGTGGATTTGAGCATTACTTTTTTCATTATTAGAACTCCTGATGATCACCGAGGCGAAAACTACCAACATTTCTGTCCTGGCGCTATAGGCGGAAATGGTTGATTTAGGGTGGTTTTGTAGGACAATCCGACCAAAATCAGGCTTTTTCTCTGATTTTGTAAAAGTCCTCGTCAGCAGGCCACCTGGCTCAGCGGTGAAATGCAGGTTTGCCAGGCATAGGTGAAATCTCTTAAGCGTCCTTGTGGTTGAAAGGTCTTCCTCCAGATACGGGCCATGCCGAGTAAATCGTCGGCAGGAGGTAGTGGGGTGCGCTGTTCCTCCACCAGCAACCAGGCGATCGCCGTGGCATAGCGCAGGTTGACGGTCAGTTCCTGATGCGGTCCGCTGAGAAACGCGTGCTGGCTGGCCAATCCGCGAACCAGGCTGGCTCGTTCTGGGTCCAGTGCCAGGTAATGGTCCCAGAGGGCTTGGTGACGTGGTTCAGTGATGCGGTACAGCCCATGGCCGCGGCGATCGTGCAATGCCGAGCCCAGCTCCGACTGGCTGGCGGCGATGCCCAATAACAAGGCTTCAGCGGTTTTGCTATGGCTGCCCAGGTACATCAGCGTTGGGCGTATCACATAGCGGCACAACTCGCTGGCGGCGATACCCATAAAGCCCTCGAGTATTGAAAATGGCCGGCGAAACCTGAAGGCGCTTGGCAGCTAATGGAAGATCAGATTCGCCGGAAGCGGTTCAGGCCGCTTGAGTTGAAGTGTAGTGTCATATCTGTGCTGTAAAGGCCTGTTTTTAAAACATTTCCGCCTCCTTGTTATAAACCTTATATCGTTTGGTGCTTGCTCGCTTGGGGCTGCCGATAAATCACAAGCCATAAAAAAGCCCCGCACAGTGACGGGGCTTCGGGTTTTTCGGCGTTTGCCGGATCAGGCCACCAGGGCCTGGCGCGTGCGTTCGATCACTGCCTGCAACGGCTCGGCGCTGGAGTACTGGTCCGGATACAGGCGTTCGCTGTGACGGGCGATTCCATGTTCATTGACCAAGGTGAAGCTGAAACCGTTTTTGCGGGTTGCCATGATCAGGCAGTTCAGTGGTGCAAAAGCGTTGGTCAGGGTGCGAATGGCATTTTGAGTCTGGATTTGAGTAGACATGATTATTGTTCCTACAAATGACACGGATAAGAACCGTGCAACGTTAAAACGTTCCAGTAACGCTGGCCGCCAAGGGCCGGGCGAAGAACCTGTCTGGAACAAAGCAGCCAGTTTGCAGCGCTTTGATTACAGTTGCGCTAAGGCTGGCAGGTAGGTACTTAGGAGGTCAGGCAGCACAACAAGGGCAGAGGTTCTGGGCCCAGGGTGAAGATCCTGATCAATTTGCAGGTTGGTTCGGTCAGAGTAAGGGGCTCACTCGCGGCCTGGAAAATGTTCCAAGGACGCTGCAGTGGTGAGCATTATCTGGAAACCAGCGAGATGGTCGGTCCTGGATGTTGGCGCATTCTGCTCGTTTTGAGGTGCTGCCGACGGGACGTGTTCGACCGGAATTGACTTTCAGCTTGGTACTAACGGCGCGCATTCTATTGGGTTGAGGAGCGGAGCGCAAGTGTGCTAGGTGAATTCTTATCGAGAGTCGGGAAACTGGCGGTGTACCTCCAGCTTGGGGCGTGTACGAAAAGAGTGCGTTACCTGCGTCAATTTCAACACGGTTGTGCACACTTATCGCGCAACGTGTCACCCGCTTGTCACCTTGGCTTAAGTTAGCCCCTTAGCCTGTCTCGAGAATTTAAGTCAATGAAAAACATCGCTTTTTTTTACTGGTGAAAAAATCGTCAGTTTGACTGGAAGGCCCGTCTCATGGGGCTTTGCGGGGGTTGGGAAGGGGTTGTCCACTGAGTTATCCACAGCTTCTGTGGATTGTCCCAAGCGCTTGCTCTAGGACGGGCGTGCTGGCTCTTTTGAGCTTTACCCAGACAAAAAAAGGAGTAGAGTGGCGCGCCTTCCGATCTGTCCCACAGTGCTTTATGAAGTTTCGCTCAGTATCACCCTCTGTTACCGCAACCTCTGAAAGTGTTACCGAACCCAAGCGCTTCTCTCTGCGGGTTGCCCTGTGGTTGCTGGACAATCCGCGTCTCGGACATAGCTCCAGCGTCAAGCACTTCGCCGGGCGCTTGCTCAAGCAGCCGGCCCGCGAAGGCGTGGTCGCCGCTCAGAGCCGGCTGGGCCAGTTGATGTGTCGCGAATGCGGCAATGCCCGGGACCGCCGTATCGGCCATGACCTGCTGCGCCAGGCCGCTCGCGCCGGCGATCGTGACGCACAACAAGAGCTGGGTCGGATCGAAGACTGAGCTCTGTCCAACCCCTGGCGGCTTGGTTAACCTTCATTTCTTTTCTGGATGTCAGGACTCGCTATGGCTATGGACTTGACCAGCATCTTGCTTGGCCTGGCGGCGGCTGCGGTGCCACTGCTGGCATTGGCCTGGCAACTGCAGCGGCGTGCCAGTTCCAGCCAAACCGAATTGTCTTTGCTGGAGGAACGCCTGGCCACCGCCCAGATGGCCCAGGAAGGGCTGCTGGCGCAACTGGATGCCAGTCGTGATGAAGTCAGCGACCTGAGCCAGGCCAATGCCCTCAAGCAGGCGGATCTGGCGGCCCTGGGACGCGAGGTGGAGTTGTTGCAGATCGAGCGCGACAACGCCCGTGATGCGGCCCATGCCTGGAGCCTGGAGCGCGCTGCCAAGGAAAACGAATTACGCCGGTTGGATGCCCAGGTGGCCTCGCTGGCTGCAGAACTGCGCGAGCAGCAGGACAGCCATCAACAACGTCTCACGGACCTGCAGGGCTCCCGGGACGAGCTGCGAGCCCAGTTCGCCGAGTTGGCGAGCAAGATCTTCGATGAGCGTGAACAGCGCTTCGCCGAAACCAGCCAGCAGCGCCTGGGGCAGTTGCTGAACCCACTGAAGGAGCGTATCCAGGCCTTCGAAAAGCGCGTGGAGGAGAGTTATCAGTCCGAGGCCCGCGAACGGTTTTCCCTGGCCAAGGAGCTGGAGCGCCTGCAACAACTGAACCTGCGCCTGAGCGATGAGGCCACCAACCTGACCCGTGCCCTCAAGGGCCAGAAAACCCAGGGCAACTGGGGCGAACTGATCCTCGAGCGGGTGCTGGAGCATGCCGGCCTGGAAAAGGGCCGCGAATACCAGACCCAGGTCAGCCTCAAGGGGCCGGATGGCGAGCGATTCCAGCCCGATGTGCTGATCATGCTGCCCGGCGACAAGCAGGTGGTGGTGGATTCCAAGGTCAGCCTCACGGCTTATCAGCAGTATGTCGGCTGTGACGACCCTCAGCTTGCCCAGGCCGCTCTGAAGCAGCACGTGCTGTCCCTGCGCAATCATGTCAAGGGCCTGGCCGGCAAGGACTACAAGCGCCTGGAAGGTTTGCACAGCCTGGATTTCGTGCTCTTGTTCGTACCGGTCGAAGGCGCTTTTTCCGCGGCATTGCAGGCCGAGCCCAATCTGTTCCAGGAAGCCTTCGACCGGCATATCGTGATCGTCAGCCCGACCACCTTGCTCGCCACCCTGCGGGTGATCGACAGCCTGTGGAAACAGGAGCGCCAGAGTCAGAACGCGCGGGAAATCGCCGAGCGGGCGGGCTGGCTGTACGACAAGTTCGTGCTGTTCATCCAGGACCTGGATGAGGTCGGCAATCGTTTGCAGCAGCTGGACAAAGCCTACGCGGCGGCACGCAACAAGCTGACCGAGGGCCGCGGCAACCTGATCAGCCGCAGCGAGCAGCTCAAGCTGCTCGGCGCGCGTGCCAGCAAGAGCTTGCCGGCGGATCTGCTGGAGCGGGCCATGACCGATGCCGATGGCCGCGAGCTGGAACTGCCGGACTGAGTCGTCCGGCGCGCCTCAGCCCAGGGGCAGGTGCCGGCTGAGCAGGGCGCGCAAGGCCGCGGGCTTCACCGGCTTGGCCAGGTAGTCCAAGCCTGCCGCATGTACCTGGGCGACCATCTCCGGGCGGCCATCGGCGCTGATCACCACGCCGGGTACCGGTTCGCCCAATTGGGTGCGCAGCCAGGCCATGACCTCGGTTCCGGTTTCGCCATCGTCCAGGTGGTAGTCCACTAGCGCCAGTTGCGGGCGGATGCCTTCCTTGAGCAGCGCAGCGCACTCCTCGCGGTTGCGGGCGGTCCAGACCTGGCAGCCCCAGCGGCGCAGCAGGCTGTTCATGCCGATCAGGATGCTGTCTTCATTATCCAGGCAGAGCACTTGTCCGCCGTTGAGCGACTGCCCGTTGCTCTCCGCGACCTTGCCCGGGGCCACTGTGCCGCTGCGCGCCAGGGGCACGCTGACACTGAATACGCTGCCTTTGCCGGGCCAGGAGCGTACCTGTAGCGGATGCCCCAGCACCCGGCACAGACCGTCGGCGATCGCCAGGCCCAGCCCCAGGCCTTTTTCGGCTCGGGTCTGGTGGCTGTCCAGGCGCTTGAACTCCTCGAAGATCACCTGCTGCTTGTCCAGGGGAATGCCGGGGCCGCGGTCCCAGACTTCCAGGCTCAACGAATCGCCGCGGCGGCGCACACCCAGCAGGACCGGGCCCTTGGCGTAACGGAAGGCATTGGTCAGGAAGTTCTGCAGCACCCGGCGCAGCAGCTTGCTGTCGCTGTCGATGCGCAGGTGGCTGCCGCGCACCCGGAACTGCAGGCCCTGTTCCTGGGCCAGGACCTTGAACTCCGTGCCCAGGGTGTCGAACAGTTCATTGAGGACGAAGGGCTTGCGGTCCGGAGTGATCTTGCCGTTCTCCAGGCGCGAGATGTCCAGCAGGTCGCTGATCAGGTCTTCGGCCGAACGCAGCGAGCTGTCCAGGTGTTGCACCAGTTGCTGGGCCTCGGCGGACAGGCCGTCTTCCTGGTGGGAGAGGGCGGCGGAAAACAATCGCGCGGCGTTCAGTGGCTGCATCAGGTCGTGACTGACCGCGGCCAGGAAGCGGGTCTTGGACTGGTTGGCTGCCTCGGCGGTGCCCTTGGCCTCGATCAGCGCGGCGTTGAGTTGCGACAGTTCATGGGTACGTTCCGCCACCCGTTGTTCCAGGCCCTCGTTGGCTTCGGTCAGGGCCTGCTCGGCCTCGCGAAACGGGGTGATGTCGGTGAAGCTCATGACGAAGCCGCCGCCGGGCATGGGGTTGCCGATCAGCTCGATCACCCGGCCATTGGGGAACAATCGCTCGGAAGTGTGGGCGCGGCCCTGGCGCATCCAGTGCAGACGCCTGGCCACGTGCACTTCCGCTTCACCGGGGCCGCACAGGCCACGCTCGGCATTGTGGCGGATGATGTCGGCGATCGGCCGGCCGACGCTGATCAGCCCCTCGGGATAGTTGAACAGTTCCAGGTAGCGCCGGTTCCAGGCCACCAGCTTGAGGGACTGGTCCACCACGCTGATGCCCTGGCTGATGTTCTCGATCGCGCCTTGCAACAGGGCGCGGTTGAACTGCAAGACCTCGGAGGCTTCGTCGGCGATGCGCACCACGTCTTCGAGCTGCATGTCCCGGCCTTCGATGGCCGCCTTGACCACCGCCCGGGTCGATGAGGCCCCCAGTACGCCCGCCAGCAGGCGTTCGGTATGGGCGATCCATTCACCGTCGGCGTTCTGGTTCGGGTTGAAGCCTTTGCCCTGGCGGTAGGCGAAACGAATGAAGCTCTGGCGGGCGCGTTCCTCGCCGACAAAGCGCGCGGCCAGCTTGAGCAGGTCGTCGATCTGCACCGCCAGCATCGAGCGCGAACTCAGGCGACCGCTGATTTCCTGGCCGATGAAGCGCCCGGCTTGCCAATGCTCCGAAACCCGGGTGCGCGACAGGACCGAGACCCAGGCGAACAGGGTGAAGTTTCCGGTCATGGACAGCACCACGCCCTGGGTCAGCGGCGTGATCGGCAGGTTCAGCGGGTTGCTGTGCAGCCAGGCCAGGCCCGGGAAGCTGTTCAGCGACCAGCCCAGGCTATGGGCCGCCAGCGGCAGTACCAGGGTGTAGAACCAGATGAAGGTGCCGGCGGCCAGGCCGGCGAACACGCCACGGCGGTTGGCCTGTTTCCAGTACAGCGCGCCGACCATGGCCGGTGCCAGCTGGGTCACGGCGGCGAAGGCGATCTGGCCGATGGTGGCCAGGCTCGCGGTGGAACCGAGCAGGCGGTAGCTGACATAGGCCAGCAGCAGGATGACGACGATGCTCACCCGGCGTACCGAGAGCATCCAGTGACGGAACACTTCGAACGGGCGCTCGGCATTGTTGTGCCGCAGCAGCCAGGGCAGCAGCATGTCGTTGGAGACCATGGTCGACAGCGCCACGCTGGCGACGATCACCATGCCGGTGGCCGCCGACGCACCGCCGATGAAGGCCAGCAGGGCCAGGGCCGGATGGGCCTGGGCCAGGGGCAGGCTGATGACGAAGGAGTCCGGCAACACGCTGCTGGGCAAGAGCATCTGCCCGGCCAGGGCAATGGGCACCACGAACAGCGCGGCCAGGGCCAGGTAGGCCGGGAATACCCATTTGGCCAGGCGCAGGTCCTGGGGCTCGATGTTTTCCACCACGGTGACGTGGAACTGCCGGGGCAGGCAGATGATCGCCATCATCGCCACTGCGGTCTGCACCACCATCGACGGCCAGTTGACGGTCTCTTCCCAATACTGCTCCAGGCGCGGGGCCAGCATGGCCTGGCTGAACAGATCGTCGAAACCGTCGTACAGGCCGTAGGTGACGAACACGCCTACCGCGAGGAAGGCGAACAGCTTGACCAGGGATTCGAAGGCGATCGCCAGCACCATGCCCCGGTGGTGCTCGGTGGCGTCCAGGTTGCGAGTGCCGAAGACGATGGTGAACAGGGCCAGGATCAGCGACACGATCAGCGCCGTGTCCTGGGCGCGGGTGCCCATGGTATCGGCGCCGGCGCCGATCAGCAGGTTGACCCCGAGCACGATGCCTTTGAGCTGCAGGGCAATGTAGGGCAGTACCCCCACCAGGCAGATCAGCGCCACCACCACGGCCAGGGACTGGGATTTACCGTAGCGAGCGGCGATGAAGTCGGCGATGGAGGTGATGTTTTCCTGCTTGCTGATCATCACCATCTTCTGCAGCACCCAGGGGGCGAATACCAGCAGCAGGATCGGTCCCAGGTAGATCGGCAGGAAGGCCCAGAGTTGTTCGGTGGCCTGGCCCACGGCGCCGAAGAAGGTCCAGCTGGTGCAGTACACCGCCAGCGACAGGCTGTACACCCAGGCCCGCACGCGCGGCGGAAGGGGCGCACTGCGGCGGTCGCCGTAGAAGGCGATGGCGAACATGATGGCCATATAGGCCAGGGCAACGGCTGCAATCAGCCCGCTGGACAACGACATGGGAACTCCGAAACAGATGCACCGGGCACGTCAGCCCGGCCAGACAGTCTGGCACGATGTCGAGTCGTCGTCAGTGTCGACCAAGGTATCAGCGCGGCCTGATGTCGCAGGGGCGGTTCAGCCAGGCGGGGAGCGGGTTTCGCAAGCCAGGCCCAGGGTGATATCGACCAGCTCGTGGAGCTCCTGGACCTGGAGGGGCGCGGCGGCGAACAGGATGCGGAACACCGTGGGCGCCACGATCAGGTTCAGCAGCCGATCCACGTCCGGCAGCTTGCCTGCGCTGGTTCGATAACGGTCGAGGATGATCTGCAACTGGCCGCCGAGGAGGGTCGCGCAATAACCCGGGGTGGCGCTGCATTGGACGTCGCGCATCATGTTGCGCCCGGGCTCGGAGCTCATTTCATCCAGGTACTGTTCGGCCCAGGCCAGCAGGTCGCCACGCAGGCTGCCGGTGTTTGCCGGCTCGCTGTCCGGGCGCATGTGGGCCAGGGCGACGTCGGCGAGCAAGGTTGCCAGGTCGCCCCAGCGCCGGTAGATGGTCGAGGGGGTGACGCCGGCACGAGTGGCGATCTGCGGGACGGTCAGGGTCGAGCGTTCCTGTTCTTCAAGAAGCTCGCGCACTGCCCGGTGGATGGATTCCTGGACCCGGGCGCTGCGGCCGCCTGGGCGTAGACCTTCTTTGATAACCATGGGGTCGAACCTTAACACAAAGAATTTGCTTTAAGCGCCTGGCAGTAGCACACTCCGCAAAAGCAAAATATTAGCTTTAGTGGAGCGTGCCCTATGCCCGGTGCCATCGACACTCGCGTGTCCAATCGTTGCAGCCTGTTGTTCCTGGCCGTGACCCTGTTGGGTTTCCTGGCCGCGTCCAGCGTGCCGACTCCCTTGTACCACCTGTACCAGCAACGCCTGCATTTTTCTGCGGCGATGCTGACGCTGGTCTTCGGCGTCTATGCCATGAGCCTTTTGGCGGCGTTGCTGACGGTAGGTTCGTTGTCGGACTACCTGGGGCGCCGGCCGGTGATTTTTGCCGGCCTGCTGCTCAATATCCTGGCGATGCTGCTGTTCATCAATGAAAGCAGCGTGTATTGGCTGATCGCCGCACGCATGGTCCAGGGGTTCGCTACCGGCATGGCCACCAGCGCCTTGGGAGCCGCGCTGCTGGATACCGATCGCCGGCAGGGCCCCTTGGTCAACAGCATTGCGCCGTTGCTGGGCATGGCCTGCGGAGCCATGGGCGCCAGCATGCTGGTGGAGTTCGCGCCGCTGCCGCTGCAATTGAGCTATTGGCTGCTCCTGGGCTTGTTCGTGGCGCAGGCCTTGTACCTCTGGCGCCTGCCGGAAAGTGTCAGCGCGCAACCCGGAGCCTGGGCCTCGCTACGCCCGACCCTGCAGGTGCCGGTGCAGGCGCGGCGCGCGCTATGGCTGGCGCTGCCGGTGGATGTGGCGGTCTGGGCGGTGGGTGGCTTCTATTTGTCCCTGGCGCCGTCCCTGGTGCGAGCCGCCACTGGCTCTGCCTCGAACCTGATCGGCGGCGGACTGGTCGCCGTGCTGACGCTCAGCGGTGCGCTGATGATCTACTCCCTGCGCGAGCGGCATCCCGCTGGGGTCCTGCGTCTGGGGGCCGGGTTGCTGGCCCTGGGCATGGCGCTGATCCTGGCGGCGGTGCACAGCGCCAGCCTGCCGCTGTTCTTCTTCGGCACCCTGGTGCTGGGCAGCGGTTTCGGCGGCGGTTTCCTCGGCGCTCTGCGCAGTGTGGTGCCCCTGGCCTTGCCCCACGAGCGAGCCGGGCTGCTGTCGGCGTTCTATGTCCTGAGCTACCTGGCGTTCTGCCTGCCGGCATTGCTGGCTGGAGGGCTGGCGCGCAGCTTCGGCTTGGTCGCCACCACCGATGGTTACGGCGCGGTGCTGATCCTTTTGTCCCTGGGTGCCTTGCTGGTTTTGCTGCGCCAGCGCCCGGTGGTGGCTTGTGGCGAACCAGGGTGATGAGCCCGGCATTTCAAGAGCGGCGAAATTGCGCCCGGTAGGCCGAAGGAGAAAGCTGCAACACGCCCGTGAAGTGCTGGCGCATCGACAGGGCACTGGTAAAACCCGAAGCCAGGGCGATGGCCTCGATGCCTTGCTGGCTGGTTTCCAGCAGGCGTTGGGCATGGCTCAGGCGTCGTCCAAGTAGCCATTGGCCGACAGTGGTGCCGGTCAGTTGGCGAAAGTGCCGGGTGAACGAGCGCCGGCTCATGGCCACCCGCGCGGCCAGGGCGTCCAGGGAGTGTTCTTGGGCAAAGTGCTGTTCCAGCCATTGCAGTAGCGGCGCCATGCGATCCCGTTCGCCACCCTTGGGCATCGCGCGTTCGATGAACTGCGCCTGGCCGCCAGAGCGATGCGGGGCGATCACCAGGTGTCGGGCCAGCTTGTGGGTGGCCTGCGCCCCACAGAGCTGTTGCAGCAGGTAGAGGCAGCAATCCAGGCCGGCGACAGTGCCGGCGGATGTCAGCAGGTTGCCGGCTGCGGCGTACAGCACATCGGCATCCAGGGCGACCCGGGGATACCTTTGGGCGAAGACCGGCGCCCAGCGCCAGTGGGTCGTGGCCGGCTGGCCGTCCAGCAGGCCGGTCTCCGCCAGGACGAAGGCTCCCAGGCACAACCCCAGCAGCCGGGCCCCGCGCCCGTGAGCGTGGCACAGGGCGTCGAGCAACTCCTGTGGCGGTCGCTCGAGGCTATCGCGCCAGGACGGCATGACAATCACATCGGCCTCGCGCAGCTCATCCAGATCATGGTGGGCGGTGATATCGAAGCCGGCCGACGTGCGCAGCGGCGGCTGTTCAAATGCGCAGACCCGCACCTGGAAGCTCGGCAGCTCGAGTTGCTGGTTGTGTTCTGCGAACACCAGCAACGGTACCGAGAGGTGAAACGGGCTGATGCCGTCAAAGGCGATTACCGCAATGCGGATGGGCTTGTGCATGTCGCAGGTGCTCGGAAAAATTGGCCTGATTCTATCGAAGCGTGGCTATCGGGCCACTTCTTTGTCGCATTGCCCTGGCTCAGCATTGGCACTCGTTTCCTGCTCCCGAGGAGGCCGGCATGGCCTGGATCTTTCGCTTCTTGCATGGCCCCGGACTGGGTTTCGCCGCCTGTGTGGAGTGCCGCTCATGAAGGTCATTCGCAGTGTCGACTTTGTCGGCGAGCGCGCCTGGGCGGCCCTGGATATCGCCTGCATGAATGGCATCAGCACGCGCCTGCACTGGACCGACCAGCCCTACCGCTGGCACGTCAATACGGGGGAGGAGGTTTTCGTGGTGCTGGATGGCCGGGTGCAGATGCGCTATCGCGACAATGGCCTGGAGCAGGCTGTATTGCTGGAGGTGGGCGATATCTTCCATGCCTCTGTAGGAACCGAACACGTGGCTCATCCCCAGGGTGTCGCCCGAGTGCTGGTAATCGAATCCGAGGGCAGTATCTGAGTCTTTTATCTATAAAACAGATAACAGATAGAGAAATTACCCGTTATATAGATATTCGATTAGGTTCTACCATGGCCTCAACCTCTTCCGAGGACAGGAGAACCCATCGTGACATGTAGCCAAAGCGTCAAGGCCGGCCGCCGGCCGTTGAGCCATCTGCAACACCCCCGCGAAGCCATTCGCCAATTCACCCCTAACTGGTTCGCCGCCACCATGGGCACCGGTGTCCTGGCCCTGGCCCTGGCCCAATGGCCAGCCGAGGTCCCAGGGCTGTGCCTGGTGGCGGAGGGCTTCTGGTGGCTGACCATTGTCCTGTTCTTGTTGTTCAGCGCGATGTACACCGCCCGCTGGGTGATGTTCTTCGATGAGGCGCAGCGGATCTTCGGACACTCCACGGTCTCGATGTTCTTCGGCACCATTCCCATGGGGCTGGCGACCATCATCAACGGTTTGTTGCTGTTCGGTCGTGGCCACTGGGGCGATGCGGTGCTGCTGCCGGCCCAAGTGCTCTGGTGGCTGGATGTGGCCATGTCCCTGGCTTGTGGGGTGCTGATTCCCTACATGATGTTCACCCGCCAGGAGCACAGCATCGACCAGATGACCGCAGTCTGGCTGCTGCCCGTGGTGGCGGCCGAGGTGGCTGCGGCCAGCGGTGGGTTGCTGGCTCCGCATCTGCTGGATGCTCACGCGCAGCTGGTGATGTTGAGTACCAGCTACGTGCTATGGGCTTTTTCGCTGCCGGTGGCGTTCAGCATCCTCACCATCCTGTTGCTGCGCATGGCCTTGCACAAGCTGCCCCATGAAAGCATGGCCGCCTCCAGCTGGCTGGCCCTGGGGCCGATCGGTACCGGCGCCCTGGGCATGCTGGTGCTGGGCGCGGACGCCCCGGCGATCTTCGCCGCCAATGGCCTGCCGAGCATCGGCGAGATCGCCGCCGGCCTGGGGCTGGTGGCAGGCTTGACCCTGTGGGGCTTCGGCCTGTGGTGGATGCTGATGGCGGTGCTGATCACCCGGCGCTACCTGAACGAAGGCATCCCCTTCAACCTCGGCTGGTGGGGATTCACCTTCCCGTTGGGCGTGTACTCGCTGGCGACCCTCAAGTTGGGCAGCACGTTGCACCTGGGGTTCTTCAATGTGGTGGGGACGGTGCTGGTGGCGGCCCTGGCGGTGATGTGGCTGATCGTCGCCAAGCGCACGCTGCAGGGCGCCTATAAAGGCGAGCTATTTGTTTCGCCATGCATTGCCGGCCTACATAAATAATCGGCAAACACAGGTAAGGTGTGGCCTGGATCGATGTTCGGCATTCCAATAACAGTATCCTCGCCACTCAGGAACACGGAAGATGAGTCACCCCTCGCAGTTCACCTTGCTTCGCAAGCGGCGTTTCCTGCCGTTTTTCATCACCCAGTCCCTCGGCGCCTTCAACGACAACATCTTCAAGCAGTCGCTGATCCTGGCCATCCTCTACAAGTTGAGCATCGAGGGCGACCGCTCGATCTGGGTCAACCTCTGCGCCTTGCTGTTCATCCTGCCGTTCTTCCTGTTTTCGGCGCTGGCCGGGCAGTTCGGCGAGAAGTTCGCCAAGGATGCGTTGATCCGCCTGATCAAGCTGGGAGAGATCGTGATCATGGTGGTAGGGGCCGTGGGGTTCGCCTTCGATCACCTGTCGTTGATGCTGCTGGCGCTGTTCGCCATGGGGACCCACTCGGCGCTGTTCGGCCCGGTCAAGTATTCGATCCTGCCCCAGGCCCTGCGTGAAGAAGAGCTGGTGGGCGGCAACGGCCTGGTGGAGATGGGGACCTTCCTGGCGATCCTGGCGGGCACCATCGGCGCCGGGATCATGATGTCCTCGGCGCATTACGCGGCGATCGTCTCGGCTGCCATGATCGGCGTCGCGGTGCTGGGCTACCTGGCCAGCCGGGCCATTCCCCGGGCGGCCGCGGCCACTCCACAATTGCGCCTGAACTGGAACATCTTCAGCCAGTCCTGGGCGACTCTGCGCCTGGGCTTGGGCCAGACACCGGCGGTGTCGCGCTCGATCGTCGGCAATTCCTGGTTCTGGTTCGTCGGGGCGATCTACCTGACCCAGATCCCGGCTTATGCCAAGGAATGGATGCACGGCGACGAAACGGTGGTAACCCTGATCCTCACCGTGTTCTCGGTGGGCATCGCCGTGGGATCGATGCTGTGCGAGAAGCTTTCGGGACGTAAGGTGGAGATCGGGCTGGTGCCCTTCGGTTCGCTGGGTCTCACGATATTCGGCCTGCTCCTGTGGTGGCACTCCGGCGGTATTCCTGAGAGTGCTACCGGTCACGGTTGGATCGAAGTGCTGGGTTTCTCCCATGCCTGGTGGGTGCTGCTGGATGTCCTGGGCCTGGGAATCTTCGGCGGTTTCTACATCGTGCCGTTGTATGCCCTGATCCAGTCGCGGACCCCGGAGCATGAGCGGGCGCGGGTGATTGCCGCCAACAACATCCTCAATGCGCTGTTCATGGTGGTTTCGGCGATTGTCTCCATTGTGCTGCTGAGCATGGCCAAGCTGAGCATTCCGCACCTGTTCCTGGTGGTATCGCTGCTCAATATCGCGGTCAACGTCTACATCTTCAAAGTGGTGCCCGAGTTCAGCATGCGTTTCATGATCTGGCTGCTCAGCCATTCCATGTACCGTGTGGAGCATCGCAACCTGGAGCAGATTCCCGATGAAGGCGCAGCGTTGCTGGTATGCAACCATGTGTCCTTTGTCGATGCCTTGCTGATTGGGGGCGCGGTGCGTCGGCCGATTCGCTTCGTGATGTACTACAAGATCTATAACCTGCCCGTGCTGAACTTCATCTTCCGCACTGCCGGGACCATTCCCATTGCCGCTCGCCATGAAGACCTGGAGACCTACGAAAAGGCCTTCAAGCAGATTGCCGAGTACCTGCGCGATGGTGAGCTGGTGTGCATCTTTCCCGAGGGCAAGCTGACCGCCGATGGCGAGATCAACGAGTTCAAGGGCGGCCTGACGCGGATTCTCGAGGAAACCCCGGTGCCGGTGGTTCCCTTGGCCTTGCAAGGACTGTGGGGGAGCTTCTTCAGCCGCGACCCGAACAAGGGGTTCTTCCATCGTTTCTGGTCGCGGATCACCCTGGTGGCTGGCTCGCCAGTCACGGTGGAGGCGGCGGAACCGGCCCAGTTGCAGACGGTGGTGGGCGAGCTGCGGGGCACGCGACGCTGAGTGATCGGTGGATAAAACAACGCCCGCGATGTCGCGGGCGTTGTTGTTTCTGCGCGGGTGTCGTCAGGCGGCGCTGACTTTCAGGCCCACCAGGCCGAGGATGATCAAGGCCACGCTGGCCAGGCGTACCAAGGCCATGGATTCGCCGAATAGGATAATGCCGGCGATCACCGTTCCCACCGCGCCGACGCCGGTCCAGATGGCATAGGCGGTGCCCAGTGGCAGCTCCTTCACGGCCAGGCCCAGCAGGCCCAGGCTGATGGCCATGGCAAGGATGGTCAAGGCAGTGGGCAGTGGACGGCTGAAACCCTCGGTGTACTTCAGGCCAACCGCCCAGCCCACTTCGAACAGGCCGGCGAAAAACAGAATGATCCAGGACATGCTGACCTCATTGGTTGATGGGGTCGTCCCCGTAAATACTCACTCGACTCGAGCGGCGGGGTCGTCCCCACGTTGCGCATTATACTGCGCAAATCAACCAGGGTAGCAGAGGTTTTTCAGGCGCCGGCGTTTGGTGCTTGCACCTTGGCGTCGCTGGGTTCGTCCATGCGGCGAAAGAAGGTCGCGAGCAAGGCCCCGGAAATGTTGTGCCAGACGCTGAACAGGGCACTGGGCACCGCTGCCAATGGCGAGAAGTGCGCACTGGCCAGGGCGGCTCCGAGACCGGAGTTCTGCATGCCGACCTCCAGTGCCAGGGATTTGCGCTGGGCCAGCGGTAGCTTGAACAGGCGCCCGGTGAAATAGCCCAGCAGGAAACCGAAGCTGTTATGCAGCATCACCACGGCCATGATCAGCAGGCCGGACTCGGCGATCTTCGCCTGGCTGGCGGCGACCACCGCGGCGACGATGATGACGATGCTCAGCACCGACACCAGCGGCAGCACCTCCACCGCATGCCGTACCCGCTGGCCCAGCAAGCGCTGGGCCATGACGCCGAGCACGATCGGCAGCAGCACCACTTGCATAATCGACCAGAACAGCTCCATGAAGGACACCGGCAGCCAAGCCGAAGCCAGCAGCCAGATCAAGGCAGGCGTCAGCAATGGCGCGAGCAGGGTGGTCACGGCGGCGATGGCCACCGACAGGGCGAGGTCGCCCCGGGCCAGCCAGGTCATGACGTTGGACGCGGTGCCGCTCGGGCAGCAGCCGACCAGGATGACCCCGACGGCGATCTCGGGGGGCAGCTCGAATATCTGGCAAAGCGCCCAGGCCACTCCGGGCATGATGACGAAATGCGCCACCACCCCCAGGGCCACTCGCCAGGGATGGCGGGCGACTTCGGCGAAGTCCTCGAGCTTCAGGGTCAGGCCCATGCCGAACATCACCAAGCCCAACAGCGGCACAATGGCGGCCTTGAGGCCGATGAACCAGGTCGGCTGGAAAAACGCCAGTACCGCGAAGACCAGCACCCAGTAGGCGAAGGTGTTGCCGACGAAGCGACTCAGTGCAACCAGTGCGCGCATGGCCTGTTCCTCATATATATGAAAACGCCACCGAAGGCGGTGGCGTGTGGTGCGATGGGCTGTCCGGCCAGGGCGTCAGATACCCTGCGGGATCTCTTCGCCGCCCAGGGCCTCGAACAGCGCCGGGAGGAACTCGCCGAAGGTCAGCATCATCAGGGTGAAGCTGGCATCGAGCTGGCCCAGGGTCTCGTCGCCACCCTCTTCCTCGGCCTGGGTTTGCAGCAGGTCCTCGAACTTCAGGCGCTTGACCACCATCTTGTCGTCCAGCACGAAGGACAGCTTGTCCTGCCAGGCCAGGGACAGTTGGGTAACCACCTTGCCGGTGCTCAGGTGCAGTTGGATTTCCTCGCTGGTCAGGTCCTGGCGCTTGCAGCGCACGATGCCGCCGTCTTCGTGGGTATCGCGCAGTTCGCATTCGTCGAGGACGAAGAAGTCGTCGGCGGCCTGTTGGGTCTTGACCCAGTCGGTCATGATCGCGGTCGGCGCGGTCTTCACCGTCAGCGGCCGGACCGGCAGGGTGCCGAGTACTTCGCGCAGGGTGGAGAGCAAGTCTTCGGCACGCTTGGGGCTGGCCGAGTTCACCAGGATCAGGCCCTGTTTCGGCGCGATGGCGGCGAAGGTCGAAGAACGGCGGATGAAGGCGCGGGGGAGGAAGGCCTGGATGATTTCATCCTTGATCTGGTCGCGTTCCTTCTTGTAGACCTTGCGCATCTGCTCGGCCTCGATTTCCTCGACCTTCTCCTTGACCGCGTCGCGGACCACGCTGCCGGGCAGGATGCGTTCTTCCTTGCGTGCCGCCACCAGCATGAAGTCCTGGCTGACGTGCACCAGCGGAGCATCCTCACCCTTGCCGAAAGGGGCGACGAAACCGTAAGTGGTCAACTCCTGGCTT
This sequence comes from Pseudomonas sp. MSSRFD41, assembly GCF_014230245.1. NCBI lineage: Bacteria > Pseudomonadati > Pseudomonadota > Gammaproteobacteria > Pseudomonadales > Pseudomonadaceae > Pseudomonas > Pseudomonas sp. MSSRFD41. The sequence goes on from NZ_JACKZK010000011.1 coordinate 100,230, forward strand.
GCACAGGGACGCGCCAGTTTGGTCGCCAGTGCAGTTTCCAGCGCCTCAGCATCAACGGGCAGATCTTGGGTCAGGCGATAGATCAGCAGGTTTTTGAACCACATGGGGTGAATCTCTCCTTTATACAAAGGAGGGCATTATTCTCTTCGCTGTCGCTCAGGCCAACCCTTCGCTAAGCCTTTGGAAGGGCTGAAAAAATTATTATAAAAAGTGCTTGCCAGAGCGCAGGCTGCTCCGTAGAATGCGCGCCACACCGAACGAGAAGGGTGATTAGCTCAGCTGGGAGAGCGTCTGCCTTACAAGCAGAATGTCGGCGGTTCGATCCCGTCATCACCCACCACTTACTTTCAACGCTACGCGCAGCGGTAGTTCAGTCGGTTAGAATACCGGCCTGTCACGCCGGGGGTCGCGGGTTCGAGTCCCGTCCGCTGCGCCATATTCGGTAACCTGGAACACTGAACGCCAGGTCACCACGGAAAGCCCGCTAACGCGGGCTTTTTGCTGTAAGAGGTTTTGCGGGTCGTGCGGAAAACCATGGGGATTCAGATTTTTTTGATAAAAATATCAATTAAATCAACACTTTATGAATTTCTGTGGCATAATGCGCCCCGCAACGAAGGTAAAGGGTGATTAGCTCAGCTGGGAGAGCGTCTGCCTTACAAGCAGAATGTCGGCGGTTCGATCCCGTCATCACCCACCACTTACTTTCAACGCTACGCGCAGCGGTAGTTCAGTCGGTTAGAATACCGGCCTGTCACGCCGGGGGTCGCGGGTTCGAGTCCCGTCCGCTGCGCCATATCCGGTAGCCTGGAACACTGAACGCCAGGTCACCACGAAAAGCCCGCTCAACGCGGGCTTTTTGCTGTCTGGGGTTTACCCAGTGCTTGAATGAAAAAGCGGCCCCAGGGGCCGCTTTTTTCGTTTGTGCGCCTACTGCTCGGCGTTGCGACTATGCCGGTAGTCGCTGACGGCCTCGTACACCGACTTGCGCAGACGGTTGATGCCGCCGATAGGGCGATGGGCTTCCAGGCCGAACCAAGGGTTGAACGACTGGTTGTCGCAGGCCAGGTTCTGCGCCGGAGTGTCGAAATCCTGGGCGGGAATCGTCACCCGTGCCACGGTTTCGAAGGGGGCGTCCGTTTCCTCCCATTCGATACTGGTGTCTTCGATCGGCATGAAACGGTTCGGATCCTGGCGCTGTACCTGCAGGACGAAGCACGCCGGGATCCGGTCCGTGGACAATTGCTGGACCAGGGCGCTACGCAGGAAGTTGGGCAGGTCCTGGTTCTGTGCCGGTAAATCATAGGCCGGGCAACTGCCTGGGTCCGGCATCACCCGGAACTTGGCGTTGGCCTTGCCGAACTTGTAGGGCGAGACCGAGAAGTAGGTGGTCTGGGTCGGGCTAGCCGGTGCTGGCGCCAGGGTCGCCAGGGCGATGAACAAATGGCGGACCTGCCAGGTGCGCGGGTCCCAGGCGGGGAAGAAGGCGCCGACTTTCTTGCCGTCGGCCTGGGCCGCGATGTTCTGCTGGTACTCGGCCACGTCGCTGACGAAGAAGTTCGGATGATTGAACATCACGAAATCCTGTTCCTGGCGCGCCGCCTCCGAAGCCATCAACTGCCGACCCGGGACCTCATGCAGCTTGATCGCCATGCCCCGCGCATCGCGGATGCTGTCGAACTGCGGGTAGGCATTGCCATTGGACAGGCGCACCGTGGCCTGCCAGGTTTGCCCCGGGTTGGCGAAGACCCCCTGGCGCAGTTCCGGGGCCAGGTCCTTGATTACCTGGACTTCGGCTTTCACGCAGCCATGGGCCTTGGCATGGGCGTCGCGCAGGTAGCGGGTCCCCTCGCGATGCTGGTCGACGATGCGCACGGCGGTCTGGATGATGTCCTGGGTGCGCGCCGCTTCGTCCGCGGGGATCTGTTCCTGTGCCGCGACCGGGCCGCGATGCTGCCAGGCGAACCAGATACTGGCCAAGGCCCAGCCCGCGAGGCCGAGCACCACCAGCAGCAACAGCAGCTTGCCCAGTAGCGCGCCCAGGCGCAGCCAGAGCCGGCTCGGCAGGGAAGGGCGTTTGCTTGCAAGATCGAGTTTCATGGCAGTTGCGACTCCAGCGGTCCGCCCAGCACTTTCAGGTACTCCAGCAGCGCCCAGCGCTCCTCAGGCTGCAATAGCGGGCCGATGACCCCATTGCCCCGCTGGCCGGCGCGGAATTCGTGGCCACTGTTGTGGTTGCCGCTGATCCGGGTATCGAATTCGAAGCCGTTCTTGAACGCTTCCGGGCGATAGCCCAGGTGCTTGGGGTCGTACTCGAAGGTCCCGCGGTAGAAGGTCGTGGCGCGTTCCGACTGGGGTGACAGGAGTTGATAGAGGTTGGGCACCGAACCGTTGTGCAGGTAGGGCGGTGTCGCCCAGACCCCGGCCAGCGGGCGGGCCTTGTAGGCACGCAGTTCGCGCACGCCGATCGGCAGGCCGTAGCCATCCAGCCTTGGACGTTCTTCGGGCGTGACCTGGGCATCGCGATAGGCGCGCTCCTCGACGAAAGCGGTGATGTACGCCAGGCCCTTGGCGGCCGACATCTGCCGCAGGTCCAGGGGCTCGGTGGGGGGCGGATGCAGCTCGACATTGGATTTGGCCAGCTCGGCGGTGTCCCATTGCAGGGCGCTCAGGTCATAACGCAGGTCGGCGATGTTGCTGGCCGAGTTGGGGTCGGTGCCGATCACCGAGACCGGCAGCATCTTCAACTGCTGTACCGGTCGGCCGTCGTTCTCGCTAACTGCGGGCACATGGCAGCCGGCGCAGTGGCTGGCGAACAGGGTGCGACCCTTGGCGGCCAGGGGCTTGTCGATATTGCCCAGCAAGGCCTCCGGCCAGGTAGGCGGCTTGAGGCGCTGCAGGGTTTCCTCGATCTGGTTGAGATCGCGCACGCGCACGCTGGAAGGGTAGCGTGCCTCACCGGTCAATGGCTGGCCATTGGCGTCGAACAGGTTCAGGGTCGCGCCCACGCCCAGGGCTTCGCCGATGTTTCGGGCCATGGGCTGTTGCGCCGAACCGTTCCACTGCACCCAGTCGAAGGTCCAGATATCCCAGAGTTGTGGATAGTCCACCGGAGCGTTGGCGATCCGGTAGTTGGTCGGGGAAATCGCATCACCGAAGCTGGCGTTGGCGATACGGCCGAACGCGTCCGTGCGGCCAGGGCCTTCCTCGGTGGGGTAGAGGCCGCGATGGGTGTCGTTCCAGGCCGTACGCAGGAAGGTGTCCAGCGATACCTTGAAGTCCTTGCGCAACTGTTCGTGCCGTTGCTCGTAGTCCGCCCCCAGCACCTTGCGGGCGAAGCGTTCGAATTTCCACGGGTTGTAGTAGGTCAGCGCCAGGCTGGCCACCAGGGCCTGGCCGAAGCTGCCGCCGCGCAGGGTCGGCACGCTCGATGGCAGCACATGCTGGGCCGGGCCGCCGTCGATCCGCAGGGCCTGGCGGTTGAAGCGCAACTCGCCGGTGTGGCAGGCCGAGCAGGTAATGTCCAGGTATTGCTCCTGGCTACCCGGGTTCTGGTGGCGGGCGAACCCTACTGGCAAGTTGCCGGGGTTTTGCGCCGTGGCTTTCTGCCCGGGTTCCACCAGGAAGCCGAAGCGCGCCAGGTACTCGGGGGTGGCGAAGGGCTGCTCGGAAAAGGGCAGTTCCAGGGCGACGAACCAGTCATAGCGCAGACCCTTGACCTGGGTACCCTGGGGCGTGAAGTAATACGTCTGGCGATCCTGGGCGTCCCATTGGTCCAGGTAGTGCACTTTTTCGGCAGGCACATAGTCGGGAAGCTTCGGATTGGCGGTGTAGTAGGCGACCACGGCCAGGGCGATGCCGATCAGCACGGCAATCAACAGCAATACACGGTAGATGAGGCGCAAGATGTACTTCCTTGTCGAATTTCGCTCCCTTATGCCTGAGCTCATCTGACGCGGCAAGTAGCCATTACTTGCGCTATGGTTATTCGCGCTCTTTCACACGCCTCGCGATGTATCCGGACGGGGCATATCCCAGACCACGAAATGCGTTTGAAGACGTGAACTTATCAGCGGTTTACTGCTCTTATGCCGGTAGCCATTGGTCGTGGCCGCCTGATAAGCTCGCGGCTTTATTCGATTGCCCTTTAGGCGCATGAACAAGGAAATAGCATGAAACAGCATCGGTTGGCGGCGGCGGTGGCCCTGGTTAGCCTGGTACTCGCCGGTTGTGACTCGCAGACCAGCGTAGAGCTGAAAACCCCAGCTCAGAAAGCTTCCTACGGCATCGGCTTGAACATGGGCAAGAGCTTGGCCCAGGAAGGCATGGATGACCTGGATTCCAAAGCCGTGGCCCTGGGCATCGAAGATGCCGTCGGCAAGAAAGAACAGAAGCTCAAAGACGAAGAACTGATCGAGGCCTTTGCCGCACTGCAAAAGCGCGCTGAAGAGCGCATGGCCAAGATGAGTGAAGAGTCGGCCGCCGCCGGCAAGAAATTCCTCGAAGAGAACGGCAAGAAGACTGGTGTCACCACCACTGCTTCCGGCCTGCAGTACGAAGTCCTGAAGAAGGCCGATGGCCCTCAGCCCAAGCCGACTGACGTGGTGACCGTGCACTACACCGGCACCCTGACCAACGGTACGGTGTTCGACAGCTCGGTAGAGCGTGGCAGCCCGATCGACCTGCCGGTCAGCGGCGTGATCCCGGGTTGGGTCGAAGGCCTGCAACTGATGCATGTCGGCGAGAAGTACAAGCTGTATATCCCTAGCGACCTGGCCTATGGCGCCCAGAGCCCAAGCCCGGCGATCCCCGCCAATTCGGTGCTGGTGTTCGAGCTGGAACTGCTGGGTATCAAGGATCCAGCCAAGCAAGACAAGCCGAACGCAGCCAAGTAACCTGCTGCAACGTCTGCAACAACGCCTCGTTCTTACGGGGCGTTGTCGTTTCTACAGGCTGGCAATGGTAAAAAATCCGAACTGGCGACGTTGTCGGCAGTCAGAACAGTGGAACGCCAGCAGCTAGTCGCTGGAGCCTGCCAAGTCAATGAAATGATGGGTTTTTTATGTGAGTAAAAAACGCCCGATCTGAGTTCAGGCCTTGTAAAACGGGGCTTTCAGCGTTGAAAAGGCGCTCTGTTCACAAGGTTATCCACAATTTGTGTGGATAACATTTCAGTGGGAGAGAAGATGAAAGCACCCTGGAATTTTGCCCGCTTCCTGCCCCTGGCCGCTCGGCTCCTGGGGCGTGGCCGTTTGCCGACGCTGTTGTTCGCCGTGGCGAGCAAGGGCGTTTTCCAGGGTGAGCGCCTGGGCAAGGTCAAGGAAGACCTGCGTCTGTTGCAGGCGTTGTGCCTGGCCTACTGGCGGGGCGAGTATCGAGCGATCAGTCCCAAGGCACTGTTGTCGGTGGTTGCCGGCCTGATGTACTTCCTCAGCCCGCTGGATGCGATTCCCGACTTCCTGCCGCTGTTCGGCATGCTCGATGACATCGCCGTGCTGGCTTGGCTGATGAAGACCCTGGGCGATGAGCTGGATGCCTTCCGCGCCTGGCGCAATCGCCAGACACCGGAAAAGCTGGCGGTAGTGGAGCGCCTGCCGGACACCGCCGAACAATTGCGCCTGGAGGGGGCGGGGAAAACCTCCGGTAATGGCCCTGTTACCTGATGACAATCATGCTCTGCGCGACCGCTATCGCTGTTAGGATTACACTTCTAAGGAAAATTCCGACTCTTTAAGTGTCGTACTCCTACGGGGTGGTGATGGATATCCAGATTATTGAACGCGATGGCGAACCCGAGTATGCGGTTCTGCCGTGGGCTCAGTATCAAGCGTTGTTAAAAGCCGCAGGTCTCACCGCACACGCACAACAAGCCGCTGCCGCTTCTCAGGCGGCGACACCGGCCCAGAATCTTCCGGGCCTGGATCAATTACGCAATCTACGCGAAGGGAAGGGCATCGCCATCGAGGCGCTGGCCCGCAAAGTAGGCATCAGCCCGTCTTACCTGGCCCTGATTGAAAGTGGCGAGCGTCAGCCTGACGCTGCTATTCGCCGCAGCCTGGCCTGGGAGTTGACGGTGCCGGGGTGGAGGGAGCAACCGTGAGTGTAAGGATCAGTCGTCAGCACTGGGATGGGCTGTTGGGTGAGCTGGATCAAGCCCGGCGTCAACGCCATCTCTTAACCTACCGTGCATTGCTGGAGCGCTTGCAGTTGCCCAGCCCGGCGATGCAGACCCTGACGGCCGCGCTGGAGCATCTGGCGGCTCTGGATGCGCGAGCCGAGCAACCGCTGCGCAGTTCCCTGGTCATCAGCCAGGGCGCCAGCCGCCTGCCGCGTACCGGATTCTTCGAGTGCGTGGAGCGCCTGGGGCGGTTTTCCGGACCTTCCGATGGTGTTGCCGCCGCGTCCTGGCATGCCTCGGAAGTGGTGCGAGTGTTCGAGTATGAATATCCCGAATCAGCGGAGGCTTGAATGTTCTGGCGATTCAAGGCGCGGGCCGGCTATTGGCTGGCGCGCCGGTTGTTTCATTGGCCCTGGTTCATCCGCCAGCCCCGTAGCTGGCGCTGGATGGAGGGGCAGTATGCGCGCATGGCCAACCTGGGCAATGTGGGCGCGCAAAGCTTCTATGGACATATCCTGCTTTTCCGTGGGCAGGGGCTCGGGGCGCGGGAGGAGGGGATCCGCCTGTTGCGCCTGGCTGCGTTGGCCGGCGATGCCAAGGCTGCCTACCAGCTTGGGGTGATCAGCCTGGCCGGCTCTGCCAGCAAGGCACCCGATGCTGCCGAAGCTGCCCGCTGGTGGCAACTTTCGGCCCGGGCCGGACATCCCCTGGCCAGCCTCAAGCTGGAGCAGCTAGGTCCGCAGCACTGAGGTTTCCGGTGCGCTGGCGGGCCAGGGCTTCCAGGCTGTCGATCACGTGCACGCTGTAGCCCTGGACGTTCTTGGCATGGTGCTTGGCCTGGGAGGCCAGCTCCGCCAGTTGGCTGGAGTCCAGTTGCCCGCAGGCCTGTGGATACAGGTGCACCACGCCGATGGACAGTGACAGCAAGGGGAATTCCTGGCGAATTCCCTGGCGGTTGGGCGCCACGAAACAACCGGCTTCCAGGTGTTCGCTGCGATAGAAGCGCCGGCACTGGCTGTGAAAGTCATCCAGCAACTGATTCAGCCGTTTGCGCCAGTCCTCCGGCCCTAGCACCAGCAGGAAATCATCCCCGCCGATATGCCCGACGAAGTCGCGGCTCGGGTCCACCCGGTCATTCAGGCATTGCGCCAGGCACAGCAGCACCTCATCGCCGCGCCCATAGCCGTAGATGTCGTTGAAGGGCTTGAAGCTGTCGATATCCACATAACAGATCACCGATTCACGACCCTGCTGGAGCAAGCGGGTCAGGCACTGCTGGATGGGGACGTTGCCCGGCAGCAGCGTCAGGGGGTTGGCGTAGCGGGCCTGCTGGATCTTCAGTTCAGTGATCAGCTTGAGCACATCGATCACCCGCCCCAGCCCCAGGTAATGGCCATTGAGGGTGATGATGAAATCTTCCTCGATGCGTTGCCTGGCGCGGCTGGTGATCAGCCGGCTGACCTGTTGCAGCGACTGGGTCAGTTCGACGGCCAGGAAGTCGTCGTTCATCAGCCGGCTGATGGGCTTGCGGGCGAACAGGTCGGTGGCGAATGGCTTGAGCAGCGCATCGGAAAGCGAATGTCGGTGGACGATTCCGCAGGGCTGGCCCTGCTCGTCAAGAACCGCCAGGGAGTTGAGATTGGCCTGGCGGCGAAAGGCCTCCAGCACGTTGGCCGTGGGCGTGTTGCGCGCCACCGCCGGCTGGTCGTTGAGCAGGGCGCTGAGGTCGCTGCCTTCGTCATTCAAGGCCACGCTGGTGTTGTCGTGCTTGGGCATCATCGCCCAGGCATCCTGGGACGGTTGTTCCTGGGGCCGGCACAGCAGGTAACCCTGGACCAGGTCGACGCCCATCTCGGTGAGCACCGCCAGTTCCTCGGCCAGTTCGATGCCTTCGGCGATCACCTTGGCCCGGGAGGCCTTGGCGATCTGCAGGATCGACCCGACGAACTCGCGCTTGAGCGCATCCTGGTGGATACCGTCGATGAAATGGCGATCGATCTTCACATAATCCGGCCGCAGTTCCGACCACAAGCGCAGGCTGGAATAGCCGGCCCCCAAGTCATCCAGGGCGATCGAGAACCCCATGTCGCGATAGTGGTGCAGGGCGTTCTGCAGCAGTTGGAAATCGTCGATGGGCGTTTGTTCGGTGAGTTCGATTACCACCTGGCTGGGTGGGATGCCGAAGTCTTGCAGTAATTGCAGAGTGCGCCCGGGTTGGTGGGCGGCTTCCAGCAGGGACTCGGGGGAAACGTTGAGGAACAACTTGCCAGGCAGCAGTTGCTCACTGAAGCGTCGGCAGGCGCTATGGCGGCAGGCGATTTCCAATTCGCTCAGACGACCGGCCTGGCGGGCTATGGCGAACAGGGTGACAGGGGAGTGCAGCGGGCTATTGGAGGGGCCGCGGCTCAAGGCCTCATAGCCGAGAATGCGGCGTTCCGAGAGGGAAATGATTGGTTGGAACAGGCTGTGCAAACCGCTTTGAGCCAGGATTGAACTCAATGCACTGAGCTGTTCGGTCGTGGTCATGGCGATCTCTGTCGATGAAAAAAGGACCGGTTGCGCGCGGCACCCAGTCCTTTATTTCACGACAGAATGATGACTATTTGATGACGCTCCGAGGAGCGATCGAATTAAATTGCCATCATCTTCAGTGCTTGGCCACCGAAGTGTTGAGCTTCAGGTAGTCCAGCAGGATGCGCCCGGTTTCGCTCAGGTAGGCGTCGTCTTCCGGCTTGGTCTTGTCCGGCTCGGCAGCGGCCAGTGCGTCCTCATCCTCTTTCTTCAGCTCCTTGAGCGGCTCTTCGCCCTTGGCCTTGCGGCGGATGTTTTCCAGGGCCAGTTGCTTGGCTTCGATGTCGGCATGCTGTGCGCGACGGTCGGCTTCGTTGAGGCTTACGGTCTTTTCCGCCATCAGCTTCTGCGCCAGCGCCAGTTTGTCGTGGATGAACACGAATTCCGGATCTTTCGCCGAGCGGCTTTCGTGTTCGGCCTTGAGCTGGGCCAGGAACGGCTTGAACGGGTCCATTGCCGGCTTGATGGCCGGGCGGATGGTGTCCCAGGGCATGGCTTCGGGCAGCGCGCTTTCACCGATTTCCTTGGTATCGATGATCGACGGGTAGCCGATATCCGGCAACACGCCCTGGTGCTGGGTGCTCTGCCCGGAAACCCGGTAGAACTTGGCCAGGGTCAGCTTCAGTTCGCCATGATTGAGCGGCTGGATGGTCTGGACCGTACCCTTGCCGAAGGTCTGGCCGCCGATGATCAACGCTCGATGGTAGTCCTGCATGGCGCCGGCGAAGATCTCCGAGGCCGAGGCCGAGAGGCGGTTGACCAGCAGCGCCATCGGGCCCTTGTAGAAGGCACCGGGGTTCTCGTCTTCCAGCACGTCCACCCGGCCATCGGCGTTGCGCACCAGCACGGTGGGGCCTTTGTCGATGAACAGGCTGGTCAGCTCGGTGGCTTCCTGCAGGGAACCACCGCCGTTGTTGCGCAAGTCGATGACCACGCCGTCGACCTTCTCTTTCTGCAGTTCGGTCAGCAGCTTCTTCACGTCACGGGTGGTGCTCTTGTAGTCCGGATCGCCGGCGCGGAATGCCTTGAAGTCCAGGTAGAAGGCCGGGATCTCGATCACCCCGAGCTTGTAGTCCTTGCCGTCCTGCTTGAGGTTGAGGACCGACTTCTTCACCGCCTGGTCTTCGAGCTTCACCGCTTCCCGAGTGATAGGCACGATCTTGCTGGTCTGGTCGTTCGGCGCATTGCTGGCCGGGATCACCTCCAGGCGCACCAGGGTGCCCTTGGGGCCGCGGATCAGCTTGACCACTTCGTCCAGGCGCCAGCCCACCACGTCGACCATTTCCTTGTCGCCCTGGGCGACACCGATGATCTTGTCCGCCGGGGCGACCTGCTTGGTCTTGTCCGCCGGGCCTGCCGGTACCAGGCGCACGACCTTGACCTGGTCGTTGTCGCTTTGCAGCACCGCGCCGATACCTTCCAGCGAGAGGCTCATGTTGATGTCGAAGTTTTCCGCGTTATCCGGCGACAGATAGTTGGTGTGCGGGTCGTAGGACATCGCGAAGGTGTTGATGTAGGCCTGGAAGATATCCTCGGCCCGGGTCTGGTCCAGGCGCGCCAACTGGTTCTTGTAGCGCTTGGTCAGGGTTTCCTGGATCTGCTTGGGTTCCTTGCCGGCGATCTTCATCCGCAGCACTTCGTCCTTGACGCGCTTGCGCCACAGGTCGTCGAGTTCGGCGGTGGTCTTGAGCCATGGCGCTTCCTTGCGATCGATCAGCAAGGTTTCCTTGGTGGTGAAGTCGATCTTGTCGACACCCTTGGCCAGTTCCGCCAGGGCGAAGTCGAGGCGGGACTTGACCCGGTCCAGGTAGCGCTTGTAGATGGTGAAGCCTGCGTTCAGGTCGCCGCTCTTGAGGAAGTCGTCGAACTGGGTTTTCCACCTGTCGAACTCTGCGATGTCGCTGGCCAGGAAGTAGCTGCGCGATGGGTCCAGCAGCTTCAGGTAGCTGTCGTAGATGATGACCGAGCGTGCGTCGTCCAAAGGTGGCTTGCTGTAGTGATGACGCTTGAGCAGTTCAACAACATTGAGGCTGGCAATTACCTCATCGCGATCAGGCTGAAGCTTGTCCCAGCTATTGGCTGCGAGCGTAGTGGTCGACATCGGCAGTAGGCCGAAACCAATGAAAAGAGCGAGGGCGGTGCTGGGGAACAGATGCTTCATGCTGATTCGACGCGGGGGCAATTGATAACGCATATTAGGCCGTCTTAGAAGTCGCCGGTTCCATCAGGGCCGGTCGCATAATGCAAAAAGCCCGGTGCTATAACCTCCGGGCTCAGTCCAGACTCACTATGGAGGCACTGTGAAAGCATTGCAAGGCGTTGAAGGTCATGTGGAGTGGGTTGAAGAGCCAAGCCCGACTTGCGATGCGGGCCAGGTTCGTATTCGCGTGGCCGCCGCCGGCCTGAATCGGGCCGACCTGCTGCAGCGCGCGGGGCTCTATCCACCGCCCTCCGGGGCCAGCCAGGTGCTGGGGCTGGAATGCTCCGGGGTGATCAGTGAAGTCGGCCCGGGTTCGTCCTGGAAAATCGGTGATCGGGTCTGTGCGCTGCTGGCCGGTGGCGGCATGGCCGAGGAAGTGGTGGTCGATGCGCGCCATGTGCTGCCGGTGCCCGAGGGATTGTCGCTGGTCGAGGCCGCGGCGTTGCCGGAAGTCTACGCCACGGCCTGGCTGAATCTGTTCCAGCTGGCGGCGCTCAAGCCCGGGGAAAAGGTGCTGCTGCACGCCGGGGCCAGTGGGGTCGGTTCGGCGGCGATCCAGCTGTGCAAGGCCTTCGGCAGTCCGTGCTGGGTCAGTGTCGGCTCCGCCGAGCGCCTGGCCTACTGCGAAAAACTGGGGGCCCAGGGTGGCGTGATACGCACCGATGGCCTGGATGCACTGCGGGATTTCGCCCCCTTCGATGTGGTCCTGGACCCGGTGGGAGCTGGCTCCGCGGCCGATAATCTCAAGCTGCTGGCCCTCGATGGGCGTTGGGTGCTGATCGGCCTGATGGGCGGGCGCGAGGCGCAACTGGACCTGGCCAAGGTGCTGGCCAAGCGGATCCAACTGCTGGGTTCGACCTTGCGCAGCCGCAGCGATCAGTTCAAGGCCGACTTGCTGAGCGATCTGGGGCAGAACGTCTGGCCGCTGTTCGGCGATGGGCGCTTGAGCCCCCAGTTGGCCAGGACGTTCCCGATCGAGGATGCCGAAGCCGCATTCGCCGAACTGGCCACCAACCAGGTATCGGGCAAGCTGGTCCTGGTGATCGACTCCGGATTGGCATGACCCTCTGCGGTCATTTCCAGTGGTGGATCGGCCAGCCGGCCTGCTGCGCATGCTCGCGCAGTACCGGATCCGGGTTGACCACCTGGGGATGATCCACTCGCAGCAGCAATGGCAGGTCGTTGCGCGAGTCGGAATAGAAGGTCGCGCCCTTAAGGCTTTCCTGCTCGGTTTCCAGCCATTGCAGCAAGCGGGTGATCTTGCCTTCGCGGTAGGTCAGGGTGCCCAGGGTATTGCCGGTATAGACGCCGTTGAGCACTTCCAGCTCGATCCCCAGTACTTCATCGATGCCCAGGCGCTGGGCTATGGGTTTCACCAGGTGGGTGCCCGAGGCCGAGATCACCAGGATCCGGTCGCCGGCCTGGCGATGGGCGGCCAGGGTCTTGCAGGCATCGCTGAAGATGATCGGCTCGATCACGTCCTCGACCCAGGGCTCCACCAGATGCGCCACATCCTCCGGACTGCGCCCGGCCATGGGCTCGAGGCTGAAGGCCATGAACTCTTCCATGGCCAGCTTGCCATGGCTGTAGGCGTCCATCAGCTCGTTGTTGCGGCGCATGAACGACTCGCTGTCGACCCAGCCCAGGCGCCCCATCTGCTCGCTCCAGAGGGTGGCGCAGTCGCCGTGGATCAGGGTTTCGTCCAGATCAAAAATTGCCAGGGCCATTAGTGCAGTTCTCTCCGAGAACAGCTTCAAGCTATAAGCTTCAAGCTGCAAGAATTGGATTTAGGTGCTTAGCGGTCTATCTATAACTTGAAGCTTGTCGCTGCCGTCAAGCTACCTCACACAGGGCGCTCGGATCGATGGATAACGCCAGGCGCTGGCCATCGGCGTGCAGGTCGGCAGCCGAGCGGTTGAGCACATCCACCACCAGTTCCACGCCACGGGCCTCGACCCGATAGCGGATGACGTTGCCCAGCAGGCTGTGGCTACGGATCAGCGCGTCCGGCTGGCCGTCCTTGCGCAGCTCGATGGCCTCGGGACGAATGGCGATGCGCCCGCTCACCGGACGCTGCAACAGCTTGCTGGCACTTTCGGCATCCAGGAGGTTGTAGTTGCCGATGAAGCCGGCGGCGAATGCATCCACCGGCGCGGTGTACAGGGTCTCGGCATCGCCACTCTGGACGATCTGGCCCTGGTTCATCAGGAAGATCCGGTCCGACAGGGTCAGCGCTTCTTCCTGGTCATGGGTGACGAAGATGGTGGTCAGGCCCAGTTCCCGCTGGATATTGCGGATTTGCTCGCGCAGGTGCTTGCGGATCCGCGCGTCCAGGGCCGACAGCGGCTCATCCAGCAACAGCAGGCGCGGGCGGGTCACCAGGGAGCGGGCCAGGGCTACGCGCTGGCATTGGCCGCCGGACAGCTGGTGCGGATAGCGGCTGGCGAAGTCCTTGAGCTCCACCAGTTGCAAGGCTTCACTGACCCGCTTGTGGCTGTCGTCGGCGTTGACCTTCTGCATGCGCAGGCCGAAGGCGACGTTCTGCTCCACGGTCATGTTGGGAAACAGCGCATAGCTCTGGAACACCATGCCGATCCCGCGTTTCTGCGGGCTCAGGGGCACGATGTCCTGGCCGTCGAGGAGAATCTTGCCGGCATCCACCGGCGTCAGCCCGGCGATGCAGCGCAGCAGGGTGGACTTGCCGCAGCCGGAGGGGCCCAGCAGGGTGACGAACTCGCCCTTGTGGATCTGGCAGTTGATATCGCTGAACACCGTGGTGCCCGCGTAATGCTTTTGCAGGTGTTGCACGTCGACGAAGCTCATTGGCTCTTGTCCCTGTTCAGGATGTTGGCGGCCCAGGTCAGGACCAGCACGAAGAAGAAGTAGGAGATCACCAGGGCACTGGTGAAGTGGCCGCTGCTGTTGCGCATGTTGTTCAGGTACACCTGCAGGGTTTCGTAGCGGGTGCCCACCAGGATGTTGGCGAACACGAACTCGCCGAACAGGAACGAGAAGGACAGCAGCAGCGCCACCATCAAGCCCTTGCGCAGGTTTGGCAGGACCACCAGCAGCGCCGCCTGCCAAGTGCTGGCGCCCAGGAGCTGGGCGGCGTCCATCAGGTCTCGCAGATTGATCGCCTGCAGGTTGTTGGTGATGGCCCGGTACATGAACGGCAGGGCCACGGTGAAGTAGCAGCCGATCAGGATCCACGGCGTGCCGACCATGGCCAGGGGGCCTGAGCCGTACAACTGCAGCAGGCCCACCGAGGACACCACCGGCGGCACCGCGAAGGGCAGCAGGATCAGGATGTTCATCAGCGCATCGAGCTTGGGAAAGTGGTAGTGCACCACGAACAGCAGCGGCAGGATCAGCACCACCGACAAGACCAGGGCGCCGACGCAGACCAGCAGCGACTGGCCGAAGGCCGCGAGAAAGCGCGGGTCGCTCCACAACTGCAGGTACCACTTGAAGGTGAAGCCGCTGGGCAGGATGGTCGCCGACCAACTGCTGGCGATGGAGTAGACGAAGGTCCCCAGCAGCGGCAACAGCAGGATGGCGAACAGTAGCCAGACCACGAACCGGTGATAGAGGGCGGCGGAGCCGGATTCAGCGCGAGACATGGTAGCTCCTCTTCAACAGCAGCTGATGGACGATGGTCACCAGGGTCATCAGCGCCACCAGCACCACCGCCAGGGCGCTGGCCATGTTCGGATCCAGGGAGATATCCCCGGAGACCATGGCGGCGATGCGGATCGGCAGGACGTTGAAGTTGCCGGTGGTCAGGGCGTAGACCGTGGCATAGGCGCCCAGGGCGTTGGCCAGCAGGATCACGAAGGTGCCCAGCAGCGCCGGGGTCAGCACCGGCAGGCCGATATGCCGCCAGAACTGCCAGCCGCTGGCGCCCAGCAGGGCGGCGGATTCGCGCCAGTCTTCGCGCAGGGCGTCGAAAGCCGGGTACAGCAACAGCACCCCAAGCGGGATCTGGAAGTAGGTGTAGAGGATGATCAAGCCGGTCTTGGAGTAGAGGTTGAAGTCCTGGATGACCCCCGACTGCTTGAGCATGATGGTGATGGCACCGTTGAAGCCCAGCAGGATGATGAAGGCGAAGGCCAGGGGCACGCCGGCGAAGTTGCTGGTCATGTTGGCGAAGGCATTGACGAAGTTGCGCAGCCTGGAGTCGACCCGGCGCAGCGAGTAGCTGCCCAGTACGGCGATGACGATGCCGAACACGCTGGACCAGAAGCTGATCTCCAGGCTGTACTGGATCGCCTGCAGGTAGAACTTCGAACTGAAGATCTTGTTGAAGTTGGCCAGGCCCCAGCCGAACTCCTCGGACTGCAGGCTGTTGATCAGCACCCACGCCAGCGGGGCCAGCTGGAACACGATGAAGAACAGGGCGAACGGCACCAGGCACAAGGCCGCCAGCCATTTGCCACGGGTCACTGAATTCACTTCAACAGCTCCCGGCAGAAGGGTTTGTCGTGGGGTACGCCGAGCAGTTGGCAAATGGTGCCGCACAGTTCGGTCTGCTTCGGTGTGGCCCCGGGATCGAGGCTGAAGGCCTCGCCGATGACGAACAGCGGCACCTCCCGTTCCTCGGGCAGTAGGCCATTGTGCGAACGATCGGCGTTCATGCCGTGGTCGGCGGTCACCAGCACCTGGTAGCCGGCATCGAGCCAGCCTTGCAGGTAGTCGGCCAGGATGAGGTCGGCCGAGCGTGCGCTGTTGCGGTACTGGGCGCTGTCCAGGCCGTGCTTGTGGCCGGCGTCGTCGATGTTCATCGGGTGCACCAGCAACAGATTGGGAGTGTGGCGCAGGCGCAGGTCCTCGGCATCGGCGAACAGGTGGGAGTCGGGGTAGTGGTCGTTCCAGTAGAAGTGGCCGTACTGGATCGGCAACTCAGGGGCGACGGTGTGCCGGTCCCGCGCTGCATTGAATGGCGTACGGTTGTACAGCTCGCTGATCCAGTGGTAGGCGGCAGCGGCGGTGCCCAGGCCGGCAGCCCGGGCGTAATGGAACAGGCTGCGCTGGGTGGACAGGCGCGAGACCTGGTTGTGCACGATGCCGCTGTCGATCGGCGGCACGCCGGTGAGGATGCATTCGTACAGCGGGCGGGACAGTGCCGGCAGCTCGCATTCCAGTTGGTACAGCGCTGCGCGTCCTGCGCCGACGTAGGCTTGAAGATGTCCCATGGCGTGGCGGGCGACCTGGTGATTGAGGCCGTCGAGCACGACAAGGATGACGTTGTGTGACATGGGGCAAGGGCTCCGCAAGATCGAACAATCTCGTAGGAGCGGAGCTTGCCCGCGATGGTGTCGCTGCGATTTCAAGATAGACCGCAGCGCCTGGATCGCGGGCAAGCCTCGCCCCTACGGATGCAGCATTACTGCATGTTGATGATCACTTCTTCCTGCCACTTCTGCGGCAGGGCCTTGGAGGTCTTCTCCCAGGCTTCGGCATCCTTGATCGGCGTCACGTGCTTGTACTGCTCGTTGGGCAGCAGGTTGGCCTTGACGTCCGCCGGCAGGTTGACGTGTTCGGCGCGGATCGGGCGGGCATTGCCCCGGGCCAGGTTGATCTGCCCGGCGTCGCTGAAGATGTACTCGCGGGTCAGCTTGGCCGCGCTCGGGTGCTTGGCGTATTTGTTGATGATGGTGGTGTAGCCGGAGATCACCGAGCCGTCGGACGGGATCAGCACTTCGTAGTCGTCCTTGTTGACCATCTTGTTGCGGTAGCTCAGGCCGTTGAAGTCCCAGACCACGCCGACTTCCACTTCACCCTTTTCCATGGTGGCGATGGTCGGGTTGGCCAGGGACAGGCGCCCCTGCTTGGCGATCTCGGCGAACATCAGCAGCGCCGGCTGGATGTTCTTCTCGTCGCCACCCTTGGCGATGGCGGCGGCCAGGACGCCGTTGGCAGCCTGGGCGGCGGTGCTCACGTCACCGATGGAGACCTTGTACTTGCCCTTTTCCAGGTCGGCCCAGCTCTTGGGTGCTTCGGAACCGTGCAGCAGCTTCTTGTTGATGATGAAGGCGATGGTGCCGGTGTAGGCCAGTGCCCAGTTGCCGTCCTGGTCCTTGGCCCAGTCCGGGACCTGCGCCCAGGTGCTTGGCTTGTAGGGCTGGACCACGCCCTGCTTGACGGCGATCGGGCCGAACGCGGCGCCAACGTCGCCGATATCGGCGCTGGCATTGACTTTCTCGGCGGCGAACTTGGCGATTTCCTGGGCCGAGCTCATGTCGGTGTCGATGTGCTTGAGGCCGTAGGTCTTGGCCAGGTCTTCCCAGGTGCCTTTCCAGTTGGCCCAGTCATCGGGCATGCCGACGCTGTTGACGGCGCCTTCCGTCTTTGCAGCGGCTTCCAGGGTTTTCAAATCGTTGTCAGCGGCCATGGCGGCGGTGCACATGGCGATGGTCGAACCTAACAGTGATGCCAGGAAAAGCTGTTTCATCCGAAGCTCCTTTGGGCGTGTTCCACGCTGCGTTGTGATCGACAGTCTTGCGGTGGGTTGGTCTAGGTCAGCAATACCTGAGCCAATCTAAGCCTGTTGGATGACACTTTTATGTCGATGCCCGCTGCGAACGCCTGGAACCAGGCGCAGGCTCGACACTGCGAACTAAGCGTAGACCATGGCAAAACTCCCGTTTTCAAAGGCCCTGGCGGGAAAATTGCAGCCCCGGCCCAGGGCCGTTCGCAAGCTTTGTCACATATCAGTCATCTGCGTTGCCTAGGCTTTGCAGTCAGGAGCAGGGGGCCGCCCGGGTCACTGCCAGGCACTGGAACAGTGCTGGTCTAGTCCAGATAGGTAACGTTGATGCGTATAGAGGCAACCAAGGCGGTGACAGCCATCGGCCAGGTACTGCAAGAACAGATCGCCCATGGCTTGCTGGCGCCGGGAAGCAAGCTGCCGGCCGAGCGCAAGCTCAGCGAGCTGTTCGCCACTACCCGGATCACCGTGCGTGAGGCTCTGCTGCAACTGGAGGCTCAGGGACAGATCTACCGCGAGGAGCGCCGGGGCTGGTTCGTTTCGCCGCCGCGCCTGGCCTACAACCTGATGCAGCGCAGCCACTTCCACGCCATGGTCAGCGCCCAGGGCCGGGTGCCGTCCACCGAGGTGATTTCTGCGCGCTTGCAACCGGCGTCGGCGGCGGTCTGCGCCTGGCTGCAACTCCCGGCCTTGTCCAGCGTGATCCAGATCTGCCGGGTGCGACGGATCGACGAGCGTTCGGTGCTGTATGTGGAGCATTACCTGAATCCGCAGTACTTCCCGAAGATCCTCGACCTGGACCTGAACCAGTCGATCACCGAGCTGTATGCCCGGCACTACGACCTGCACTACGGGCGGGTGCGTTTCGAGATCGTGCCTACTTCCCTGCAGCCGGAAGCGGCCGCGGCGCTCAAGGTCTCGGTGGGCAGCCCGGGGCTGCGCATCGCCCGGGTCAACTACGACCAGCACCAGCGGCTGATCGATTGCGACCTGGAGTTCTGGCGCCACGATGCGATCCACGTCGGCGTGGATGTGGCCTGAGCCCGCTGCTGCCACGCCAGCGGGCTGCTCCGGACGGTGCTTAGGGCTTGGCCCCGGCGAATAGATAGTCGGTGGTCAAGGACGCCAGGGTCCGTACGCCCACCACCAGCGCCGACTCGTCGACGAAGAATCCCGGGTTGTGGTTCGGCGCGGCCTTGGCCATGTCCTGATCCCGGGGCGTCACGCCGAGGAACACGAACAGTCCCGGCGCCTGCTTGGCATAGAAGGAAAAGTCCTCCGCGCCGCCCACCAGCGGCCCTTGCACCACATCGTCCTTGGCCGCCCAGCGCAGGCTCGGCAGCATCTTCTCGGTCAGGGCCGGGTCGTTGATGGTCGGGTCGTACTTCTCGATGATGCTCACCTCGGCCTTGGCGCCGCCGCTTTCGGCGATCCGCTCCACGGTCTGGCGTACATCGCTGTGCAGTTTCTGGCGAATGCCATAGTCGTAGGAGCGGATGGTCCCGGTCATGTCCACCGATTCGGGAATGATGTTGTAGCGTGTGCCGCCGTTGATGGTGCCGATGCTGACCACCGACGGGTACGACGAAATATCCGTGCGGCGGCTGACCACGGTCTGCAACCCGACGATGGCCTGGGCCCCGACGGTGATCGGGTCGATGCCGTCCCAGGGGCGACCAGCGTGGGTCTGCTTGCCGAGGATGCGGATGCGCAGGTCGTCGGAGCTGGCCAGGGTCGGGCCCGGGCGATAGGCGATGCGCCCGGCGGGAATCCCGGCCCAGACATGCAGGCCGAACACCGCGTCCGGCTTGGGCGACTGCATCACGCCTTCCTGCACCATCATCTTCGCGCCCCAGACGTTCTTGCCGTCGGGAATGAAATCGCTCGGGCCTTCTTCGGCGGGCTGGAAATAGAACACCACGGTGCCTGGCAGGCGCTCGCGCATGTCGCTGAGGACTTTCGCCGTGCTCAGCAAGATTGCCGTGTGGGCGTCGTGGCCGCAGGCGTGCATGACGTCCACTTCCTTGTCCAGGTAGCGCCCCTTGGCCTTGGAGGCGAATGGCAGGTCCGCGACCTCCTTGACCGGCAGTGCGTCCATGTCGGCGCGCAAGGCCACGGTGGGGCCGGGCAGGCCGCCCTTGAGTACCGCCACCACGCCGGTGCGGGCGACGCCCGTGCGGACTTCCAGGCCCAGGGCGCGCAACTGCGTGGCTACCAGCTCGGCAGTGCGGTGTTCGGTGTTGCCCAGTTCAGGGTGGGCATGGAGATCGCGACGGGTTGCCAGCAGTGTCGGTTCCAGGGCCTTGGCCTGTTCGGCGATGTGCTTGCGGGCCTGCTCCATGGCGCTGTCGTCGGCGGCATGGGCGCAGTGGCCGGACAAGGCCAGGGCACTGGCCAGGCAAGCGCTGGCGATAGTGGATAGCTGCATGGGGACTCTCTCCTTGATTGTTGTTGTAGGACGGGGCTGCCAGGCCCCGTGGCCGTGCCGTCATGTGCCGTCCTGTCGTGGACCGCCCCGCCATGGAGCGCGCGGCCGTATCCGTATCCAGGCGTGGCCGCTCGCCTTACGCCTCGGCCTGGGAGCCGCCCCCGGCGGTCACTACCTGGATGCTCATACGCGGGGTCGCCAGGTCCAGCCCGGCCTCGTCGAGGTGGCGCTTGAGCGACAGGTTGAAGGCCCGGGACACTTCCCACTGCTTGATCGGCGCGGTCTTGAAACGGGCGCGGAGGATGGCGCTGCCGGACTCGAAGCTCTCCACCCCCTGGATCTCCAGGGGCGACCAGATATTGCGCCGCTGCAGCGGGTCGGTGCGCATCTTCTGGCCGACATCGCGCATCAGCTTGATCGCGTCGTCGATCTCCATGTTGTAGGGGATCGCCACGCGGAAGATGGCGTAGCCGAACTCCCGGGAGTAGTTCTTGATGCTCTTGATCTCGCTGAACGGGATGGTGTGGACGATGCCGTCGATGTCCCGCAGGCGCACGGTACGGATGGTCAGGCCCTCGACGGTGCCCAGGTGGCCGCCGACATCCACGTAGTCGTCGATAGCCAGGGAGTCCTCGATGATGATGAACAGGCCGGTGATCAGGTCCGCCACCAGCGATTGGGCGCCGAAGCCGATGGCCAGGCCGATCACACCGGCACCGGCCAGCAGCGGCGTGACGTTCATGCCCATGTTGGCCAGGGCGACGATGGTGGCGATGATGAAGATCGCCACGAACAGCACGTTGCGGATCAACGGCATCATGGTCTGGGCGCGGGCATTGGCCAGGCCCTTGCGTGAGCGGGTCAGCGCGTGGTGCACGGCGGTGTCGCTGAGGATCCAGATCAGCCAGGCACAGATCAGGGTACCGCCGAGACCGAACAGCTTGACGCTGACTTCATGGCCGTCGCCTTCGGTGAAGCGGATCAGCGACATGCCCCAGACCCGCAGGCCCAGTTCGATGAAGGCCAGCCACACGGCCAGGTGGGCCAGGGTGTAGAAGAAACCCTTGAGTCGCTCGGAATACAGCGCATGGCGCTTGTGCCCGCGGTGGGGGCGCAGGGCATGGCGGCGCACCAGGCCATTGATCACCATGCACAGCACCAGCAGCACGGTGCATAGCAGCGATTGACGCAGGGCGGTACTCGTGTCGCCGGCGGAGACGAAGGTGGCGAACAGCGAGATGCCTACCAGCACCATGGCCGGCAGGTACCAGAAGGTGCCGATGATCTCGATGGTGTCGCTCAAGGCCCGGCGGGTCAGGCGGCGGGCCAGGGGCTGGTTGCGGATCAGATGGGCGATGGGTCGCCTGAAGCGCAGGATGAATACCCCGGTGGACAGGGCGGCCATGACATTGGCGAAGGTCGCGGCGGTATGGGCCAGGTGCTGGCCGAGGCTGGCCACCATGCGCGGATCGCTCAAGGCCTCGCCGAAGGCGGCGAAGCTGCCGATCCACCACAGTGGCCGAAACGCCTGGCGCCGCAGGATGTACAGGGCGCGATGGCGGTGGGGGCCGTCGAGCACCGAGAACGCCACCACGCAGATCGCCGAGAAACAGGTGCCGACCACCAGGGCATAGGCCAGGACCATGGCCAGGTCCTTGCCCAGGGACGAGGGCAGGGAGTAGCTCATATATACGGTGATCAACAGGGCGATCATCCAGGGGCCGAGCTTGCGCAAGGCGAAGCGCAACAGGTCCCAGGTCTTGGGATGCTGGGGCAGGTCCTCGGTAAGGCCGAAGCGCAGGCGCACGCGATGGCTGAGCCAGATCAGCGCCGCCGCCAAAAGGCTCCAGACCATGAGGATCAGGGCGAAGGCGAAGATGATCGGTAGCCATTGGCTGGCCGGCAGTACCAGGGCCGCTAGTTCCTGCTTGGCCAGCTCGAATTCGTCGGTCCAGCGGGTCACCGGGCTGTCGGCGCCGGAAAACTGCTTCTCCAGGGTCGACAAGGTGCCGCCGATCAGCCCGAGCACGCCTTCCTCGGGGGTGGGCTGGGCCTTTTTCGTGGTGTCGCGCAGGCGCTTGAGGTCCGCCAGCAGCTGGGTCCGTTGCTGGTCGTTCTCCAGGGACTTGATCACTTGGTCCAGGGACTGTCCCAGGGGCTCCTCGGCTTGCGGCTGGGGCTTGGCCTGGTTGCCCAGCAGGCCAGGCAGGCCGACGGCCTGGGCGCTGTTGAGGGGCAGGAGGGTCAGCAGGCAGACGAGCACATAGCAGGGCAGGGCGAACAGACGAGCGAACACTGGGCGGTCAACCTCGGACGTTTACGGTATCGACCGAGTGTACGAGGCCGCCAAATCCAATGCGAGGGCGAGCGCCGCTTTTATTCCGCGAGCTTGGCCAGGATCTTGTAGACCACGGTGCCGAGGATCAGCAGCATGCCGATCCACATGCTGAGCACGCCGAGGTTCTTGTCGCGGAAGTTGAAGCCGATGGCCAGCATGATCATGCCAGTGAGGATCGGCACGAGCATGGCATGGAATGAAGACATCGAAATCATGGCAATGACCTCCTCAGAAGGAATGCTTATAAGTTTAGGTCGTTTTGTCGCGATTCGTAGTGATGTGCATCAGCGACCGGCGATCTGTCGCCGGTCCCGGGGCCGTGCTGGCGCAGGCGCAAGTGCCCGCGCCAGCAGTGGTTGGCGGTTTACGGCAGCTCTTGGCTGGCGTAGAAGGCGCTCAGCACCTTGACCAGGTGGGCCAGGTCGTGGCTGCCGCACAGCTCGCGGATCGAGTGCATGGCGAAGGTCGGCAGGCCGATATCGACGGTGCGCACGCCCAGGTGGCTGGCGGTGATCGGGCCGATGGTCGAGCCGCAGCCCATGTCGCTGCGCACCACGAAACTCTGCACCGGCACCTCTTCGGCCATGCACAGGTGACGGAAGAAACCGGCGGTTTCGCTGTTGGTGGCGTAGCGTTGGTTGCTATTGACCTTGATCACCGGGCCGGCATTGAGCTTGGGGCCATGGTTGGCGTCGTGCTTGTCGGCGTAGTTGGGGTGGACGCCGTGGGCGTTGTCGGCGGAGACCAGCAGCGACTTCTGGATGGTACGCACGAACTCGTCGCCCTCGGGCAGCAAGCGGCGCAGGGTCTGCTCGAGCATCGGGCCGTCGGCGCCGCAGGCCGAGCAGGAGCCGACTTCCTCATGGTCGTTGCACACCAACACGCAGGTTTCCTCGCTGTCGGCATTGAGCAGGGCCTGCAGGCCGGCGTAGCAGGACAGCAGGTTGTCCAGGCGCGCGCCGGCGATGAAGTCCTCGTGCAGGCCGATCACCGCCGCGCCCTGGGTATCGTAGAAGCTCAGTTCGTAGTCCAGCACCACGTCGGCGTTCAGGCCGTGTTCACGGGCCAGCTGGTCGGTCAGCACGGCACGGAAATCCACACGCTCGTCGCCGGCGAACTGGGCGAGGATCGGTGGCAGTTCGTTCTGCGCGTTGATGGCCCAACCCTGGTTGGCTTCACGGTTGAGGTGGATGGCCAGGTTGGGAATGATCGCGATCGGCGCCTTGAAGTCGATCAACTGGCTTTCCACCTTGCCATCGCGGCGGAAGGTCACCCGGCCGGCCAGGGACAGGTCGCGGTCGAACCAGGGGGCCAGCAATGCGCCACCGTAGACTTCCACGCCCAACTGCCAGAAGCCCTGGCGCTGCAGTTCCGGCTGCGGCTTGACCCGCAGGCACGGGCTGTCGGTATGGGCGCCGACCATGCGGATGCCGCCGTGCAGAGGGGAGTGCCGACCCAGCTTGATGGCGACGATGGAGGAATCATTGCGCGTGACGTAGTAGCGGCCATTGGCCTCGGTGGTCCACGGCTCGCGCTCGTCCAGGCGCTGGTAGCCTGCTGCCTCCAGGCGTTGAACCAGGCTGGCAGTGGCATGGAAAGGGGTAGGGGAGGCCTTGAGGAAGTCGATCAGGCCTTGGTTCAGCTCTTCGCGCATAAGTAGCTCCAGACAGCAGTGGCGCGAGTTTAACGTATTGGGCAAGGGCTATGGGCAAGAGCATGTGCGGCTTGCCCATCCTGTGAGTGGGTGGTGGGTGCCTCAGGCGATGGATTGACGCAGGTAGCCGAGGATAGCCTGGTGGTCTTCCTGGCGATCAGGCATTGGCAGGTGCTCCGGCCAGGTGCTGTCGCCGAGGGCCAGCATGGCCTGCTGTTGCTGTTCGTCACAGCGGCCGATTTCACGGGATGCACATTCCCACCAGGCATGCCGGCACGCCGAATGATACGGCGTATCGGGCAGCGAACTGCCGTAGAGCACATCGCGACCGATCTTTTTCTGTCCCCCTTTGAGTTTGCGCAACCGCCACTTGATCCGCAGTCGTTGCCATAGGGGAGGCAGGGGTTTGCTGCGGGGCATTTCCTGGCACAGCTTGATCAGTTCGCAGCGATAGTCTTCGCCGTGCAAGGCAAAGAAATACGCCTGCATGGGATGGAAAAAGCGTTTTGCCGCGAAGAAGTGATAGACGTGTTTCCTGGCTTCCTGTACTGGCTTGCCGCGCATGCTGAATGACAGGGCGACTTGTTCGATGGTATGGATCTCGAAAGGCTCGCGGGTCCACTCGTCGATCAGTTCGATGGCCCGTTCCAGCATCGGCAGATCGCTGTCGGTAAGGCCGCACAGTCCACTGTTGTAGAGCCGGAAGTCGCTGTCAGGCTCGATGCCATGGGGTTTCAGGCACTGGCCGAGCTTGTGGTAGGCCGGGCGCTTGCTGACGTCTCGCCAGTGATATTCGAAGCAGTCCATCAGGTAACGCTCAGGGCTGATCTGCTTGAACAGCAGATGCGGGCTCTTCAGGAACAGGGTGTCGGTATCGACGAACAGGGTCTTTTCGGCAAGTTGCAAGCCACTGGCGATGGCGCAGGCCTTGCGCCGGTGGTGGTAGCCGTTCTGGCCCTGCCATTGCAGCAGGGTCTGCTCATCCAGGGCGACAGTCTCCACGGGCCAGCCGGCATAGTCCTCTGGCCGGTCGGTCATGATCCTGATGCACAACGATTCGCTGCTCCTCAAGTGACTGAGAGCGGTGAGGATGCTGAACTTGACTTCGCGCCGGTAGATCGGATTGTTGCCGTAGACCAGATAGAGCAGTTGTTGCGGTGTTTTCACAGGGTTGTGGGAAGACGGTAATACAGGGGGCGTCATCGTTTCGAGTGTCCTTACTACTGGATAGGCGCTGGAGAATCGGCTGTCGTCAGAACGGGGCTGGGCATTCGAAGCGCAGGCGCTCGCCGGTCTGGGGGTGGGTGAAGGCGAGCATGCTGGCATGCAGGCACAGGCGCGGCCAGGCGGCCAGGGCCTGGGGATGGGCGTAGAGACCGTCGCCCAGCAATGGGTGGCCGATCGACAACATATGCACTCGCAACTGGTGGGAGCGGCCGGTGATAGGGGTCAACTCGACCCGGCACCAGTCGCCGCAGCGTTCCTGCACGCGCCAGAAGGTCAGGGCGTGCTTGCCCTGTTCATGGTCCACCACGTGCCGCGGCTTGGTCGGCGGGTCATAGCGCAGGGGCAAGTCGATGCTGCCACTGTCCAGTTCCGGCTGGCCCCAGCACAGGGCGGTATAGGCTTTCTCAGTCTCGCGATCATGAAACTGCCGGGACAGCTCGCGATGGGTGTCCGGGTCCCGGGCCAGCAGAATGATCCCTGAGGTTTCCCAGTCCAGGCGGTGGACGATGCGGGCTTCGGGATAGCCGTTTTCCTGCAGGCGGGTGATCAGGCAGTCCTTGTTGTCGTCGGCGCGACCGGGCACCGAAAGCAGCAGGGTCGGTTTGTTCACCACCAGAATGGCGGCATCCTGGTACAGGATGTGGATATTGGACAACGGCATCAAAACAGTCTCGTAACAAACGCCAACGGCGGCTCGCCGACCCCATGCATGCATGAGGCCCGCGAGCCGCCGTGGTTTCCGCCCGGTCGATCAGCGATCAGGCAGGGTGATGTTGAGTTCGAGGATCGAGCAGCTACCCTGGTTTTCCAGGGCGACCTGCACATCCTCGGACCCGATATTGACGTACTTGCGGATCACTTCCACCAGTTCCTTCTGCAAGGCGGGCAAGTAATCGGGGGTGCTGCGCTGGCCGCGTTCATGCGCCACGATGATCTGTAGACGCTCTTTCGCTACCGACGCGGTGCTGACCTTTTTGCTGGCACGAAAGAAGTCGAAAAGATTCATTATCTACCTCCAAACAGGCGCTCGAAGAATCCCTTCTTCTCGACATTCAGGAACCGGTGTTCTTTTTCCTTGCCCAGCAAGCGATCGACAGTATCGCTGTAGGCTTGGCCGGCATCGCTCTGGTCGTCGAGGATGACAGGGATACCCTGGTTGGAGGCCTTGAGCACCGCCTGGGATTCCGGGATCACGCCCAGCAGGCGGACGGCGAGGATTTCCTTGACGTCTTCGACGCCGAGCATTTCGCCTTTCTCTACGCGCTCGGGGTGGTAGCGGGTGATCAGCAGGTGTTCCTGGATCGGCTCCTCGCCTTTTTCCGCGCGGCGCGACTTGCTGGCCAGCAGGCCCAGCATGCGGTCGGAGTCACGGACCGAGGAGACTTCCGGGTTGGTCACGACGATCGCCTCGTCGGCGAAGTACATGGCCAGGTGGGCGCCTTTCTCGATGCCGGCCGGGGAGTCGCAGACCACGAAGTCGAAGGATTCCTTGAGCTCCATCAGGACTTTTTCCACGCCTTCCTGGGTCAGGGCATCCTTGTCGCGGGTCTGGCTGGCGGCCAGCACGTAGAGGTTTTCCAGGCGCTTGTCTTTGATCAGGGCTTGTTGCAGGTTGGCTTCGCCATTCACCACGTTGACGAAGTCATACACCACGCGACGCTCGCAGCCCATGATCAGGTCGAGGTTACGCAGGCCGACGTCGAAGTCGACGATGACAGTCTTGTGGCCACGCAGAGCGAGGCCGGTACCGATAGCGGCGCTGGTGGTGGTTTTACCCACACCACCCTTGCCGGATGTAACAACGAGAATCTTGGCCAAGGTGTTTCACCCCTAAGGAAAAAGGACTTTGGGTCCCTGAAAAACATCTCTTGAAAACTACTGCAGTCGGACAGCCTTGGCTGGAGCTCGGTCAGTGGCAGGGTTTATCTTCGATAAACGCTGCTTATTGCCAATTTCCCACTTCGTTTGAGCCGTATTCGCTACGTTTTAGAGATGCTTGGAAAATGCGGCAGTATCCGTTAAAGACGGATGATGTTCAACACGTCACCCGACAGGCTGACCTGGACTCCAGAGCCCCACAGGGGGTCGCGCCGCAGGTCCTCGGAGACCTTGTACTGGCCGGCGATGGAGATCAGTTCGGCGCTCAGTTGCTGGCAGAAAATCCGTGCCTTGGTGTCGCCCTTGACTCCGGCCAGGGCCCGGCCACGCATCGGGCCGTATACATGGATATTGCCATCGGCGAGAAGTTCCGCGCCGGGGCTGACCGAGGACACCACCACCAGGTCGCCGCCCTGGGCGTAGATCTGCTGGCCACCACGTACTGGCGAGGTGATGATGCGGGTCGGCTTGACCGTGGGTTCAGGGGGCTTTTCCGGCGCCTTGCGCGCTTCGCTTTCCGGCGGCTCCAGTGGCCGTTCCCGGGCTCCGGAAGGCGGCAGCACCGGCAGGTCCACGGCGATCGCCGCGGCGATATCCTCGATGCGGCTGGCGCGGATGGCCAGGGTCCGCAGGCCGTGATGACGGCAGACGCGCATCAGCCCGGGCAGGTCCACCGAGCCCTCGGCGGCCGGCAGCTTGTCCAGGGCCAGTACCAGTGGGGCGTTGCTGAAGAAGTTCGGGGCCTGGGCGACCTTGGCGGCCAGCTGGCGATCGAGACCTTCCAGGTCGTTGCGGGCCAGCTCCAGCACCGTGATGGCGAGCATGCTGCCCTTTAACTGGAAGACAGGATCTTGGTCTAGCAATTCGGTTTGGCTCATGGTCTGCAGGGGGCGGCTTGTCACTAAAAGTGCCGAGACTTATAACGAGAACGCCCGCGGGCCGCAAGCCAGGTCGAACCGTTGTAGAATGCGCGACCTTGTTGTCTGTCCGGAATCTGTAATGGATCGCCCGCGTTTTCGAGCTGCATTCCTTCATCCTCGCTTTTGGCCGCTGTGGCTGGGTCTCGGGGTGTTATGGCTGGTCGTCCAGCTGCCCTATCCTTTATTACTGCTGATCGGTCGTGCCCTGGGGGCCCTGATGTACCGGGTCGCCGGTGAGCGCCGGCGGATCGCCCAGCGCAACCTGGAGCTGTGCTTCCCGGAAAAGTCCGTCCAGGAGCGCAAGCGCCTGCTCAAGGAGAACTTCGCGTCCACCGGCATCGCCTTCTTCGAGATGGCCATGAGCTGGTGGTGGTCCAAGCCGCGCCTGGCCCGCCTGGCCCATGTCGAGGGGCTGGAGCACTTGAGGCAAGCCCAGCGCGAAGGGCAGGGGGTGATCCTCATGGCCCTGCACTTCACCACCCTGGAAATCGGTGCGGCCCTGCTGGGCCAGCAGCACACCATCGATGGCATGTACCGCGAGCACAAGAACCCGCTGTTCGACTTCATCCAGCGCCGTGGCCGTGAGCGACACAACCTCGACTCCCTGGCGGTGGAACGCGAGGACGTACGTGGCATGCTCAAGTTGCTGCGCTCCGGTCGCGCCATCTGGTACGCGCCGGATCAAGACTACGGCGCCAAGCAGAGCCTGTTCGTGCCGCTGTTCGGCATCCAGGCCGCCACGGTCACCGCCACCACCAAGTTCGCCCGCCTGGGCAAGGCGCTGGTGGTACCGTTCACCCAGGAGCGCCTGGCCGATGGCAGCGGTTATCGGCTGGTGATCCATCCGCCGATGACGGACTTCCCCGGCGCCAGCGAAGAAGCGGATTGCCTGCGGATCAACCAGTGGGTAGAAAGCGCGTTGCGTGCCTGCCCCGAGCAATACCTGTGGGCCCACCGGCGTTTCAAGAGCCGTCCGCCAGGCGAGCCCCGGCTTTACCCGAAACG
This sequence comes from Pseudomonas sp. MSSRFD41, assembly GCF_014230245.1. Lineage (NCBI taxonomy): Bacteria > Pseudomonadati > Pseudomonadota > Gammaproteobacteria > Pseudomonadales > Pseudomonadaceae > Pseudomonas > Pseudomonas sp. MSSRFD41. The sequence continues at coordinate 129,056 of NZ_JACKZK010000011.1, forward strand.
CGGTTGACTCCCCGGCATTGACTAGTGCCCCCAGGCGTCATGGATGGAGTGGATTGATGAGTGCGGTGCAACCGGTCACAGGTTTGATTCTTTCCGGCGGTGGGGCCCGTGCGGCCTACCAGGTGGGGGTGTTGTCGGCGATCGCCGAATTGCTGGGCCCCGGGGCGCGTAATCCGTTCCCGGTGATCGTCGGCACTTCCGCCGGCGCTATCAATGCGGTCAGCCTGGCCAGTGGCGCCAGTAATTTCTCGGCGGCGATCGAGCGCCTGACAACGTTCTGGGGCAACTTCCGCAGTCACCAGGTGATGCGCAGCGATTGGCCGGGAGTGATTCGCCAGGCCAGCCGCTTCGTTGGCCACAGCCTGCTGGGCCTGGGCGCCCAGGTGCCGGTGGCGTTGATCAACAGTTCGCCGCTGCGCGATCTGCTCGACCAGCACATGCAGCTTTCGGGTATCGACGAAGCCATCGCCCTGGGGCAACTGCACGCGGTGGCGGTCACGGCTTTTGGCTACGAGTCCGGCCAGGCGGTGACCTTCTACCAGGGCGGCGGAGTGATAGATCCCTGGCTGCGGCATCGACGGATCGGTCTTCCCACGCGCTTGACGGTGGATCACCTGCTGGCCAGTTCGGCCATTCCACTGCTGTTCGCCCCGGTGAAGCTGGAGCAGGAGTACTTCGGCGACGGTGCGGTGCGCCAGTCGGCGCCCATCAGCCCAGCCTTGCACCTGGGGGCCAGCCGCGTGCTGGTGGTCGGGGTCAGTGGCAACCCACGGGGCAACGACCCGCAGAGCCTCATGCAACGCACCTATACCGGCCAGGAGCCGACCCTGGCCCAGATCGGCGGCCACATGCTCAACAGCACCTTCATCGACAGCCTGGAAAGCGACATCGAACTGCTCGAGCGACTCAATCACTTCACGCGGTTGTTGCCCGGCGGCGCCGGCGAACGTGGCCTGGGCATCGCCCCGGTGGAAGTGCTGGTGATCGCTCCCAGCCAGCCGATCGACGAGATCGCCGCGCGTCACCGCCAGGACTTGCCGGCGGCCTTGCGCCTGTTCCTGCGTGGGCCCGGGGCGACCCGTACCAGTGGGGCCGGGGTGTTGAGCTACCTGCTGTTCGAGGCGGCCTATTGCAGCGAGCTGATCGAACTGGGTCGCAGCGACGCCCTGGCCAAGGCCGGGGAACTGGCGCGTTTCCTCGGTTTGCGCAAAGCAGTGGCTCCGGCCTGAAACCGCTGGCGTCTCATCCTCAGTCGGTCAGGCGGTCATCGCGAAAATCCCGCAAGGCCTGCTCGATCTGCTCCCGGCTATTCATCACGAAAGGGCCGTACTGCACCACCGGTTCTCCCAGGGGCTTGCCGGCGATCAGCAGCACCCGGGCGCCCGCGCGGCTGTCCAGGCGCAGTTCACCTTCGTCGGACAGGCGTACCAGTCGGCTGCTGGCGACGCTCTGCGGGTGCTCCGGCCACTCGATCGACCCTTCATAGACGTACAGCAACACTCGGTGTCCCGCCGGCAGTCGTGGACTGACCGAGGCTCCGGCCGGCAGGTGCAGGTCGAAGTAATGCGGTTCGGTATGGGGGCGTTCCACCGCTCCGGCCAGCTGGCTGTGACCATCGTCGAAGCGCCCGGCGATCACCACCGCCTCGACTCCACCAACCGTGGTCAACCGCGGGAGGTCCTGGGGCTGGATATCGCGATAGGCGGCCGGATCGAGCTTGTGTCGGCCCGGGAGGTTCAGCCACAGCTGGAAGCCGCGCATCACGCCTTGTTCCTGTTCCGGCATCTCGCTGTGGATGATGCCCTTGGCGGCAGTCATCCATTGCACGCCGCCGCTCTGCAGCAGGCCGACGTTGCCCAGGTGGTCTTCATGGCGCATGCGGCCTTCGAGCATGTAGGTCACGGTCTCGAAGCCACGGTGCGGGTGGGGCGGGAAGCCGGCGATGTAGTCGTCGGGGTTCTGTGAGCCGAATTCGTCGAGCATCAGGAACGGATCGAAGCGTTCGACGCCCTGGCCACCGAAGACCCGGGTCAGTTTCACTCCGGCACCGTCGGATGCGGGCTGGCCGCTATGGACGCTGAGTACCTTGCGCAGTTGGGTCATGGAGCAACTCCTGGTCGATAAGTGGAATGAGCGGGATGGTATGCCTGTCTCATCGATCGATGGTTGCGAAATGTGCGCTGGTTTTATCGAATTGGTCGATATTTAGCGTGCTGCCTCCAGCCATCGAAGGCAGCACCCGGGATGCCGCTTAGAAGTGGTACTTGACCAGCAGGCTGGCGGTGTCCTGGTTGGTCTCGAAGGCGCGAGAGTCCTGGACGCCGTACTTGTTCTTCCAGTAGTCGTATTCGAAACCGACGTACAGCTGCTTGGCGCCCCAGTTCAATGCCTTGCCCAGGTCGTACTTGACCTGTGGATTGAAGTGCAGGTTGGCGTGATAGGTGCCCTTGGAATTACGGTCGTTGTCCACGACCCAGTCCATGTAGCCGTCGATCAGGATGTCCGAGTGGCCCACGGGAATGGTGTAGGACCACACCGGGGTGATCTGCCAGACGTTGTCGCCCGGGCGGCTGCCTTCGGTGTGGCGCTGGTAGAAGTTGAGCTGGAAGTAGTCGAAGCCCGGCACCGTCAGGTCGAAACCGGGGCCGACCAGGTAGGACTCGTTGTCGCCTTCGCCGAATTCATAGGTGAAGGCCAGGAGCACATCCTTGATCGGGCCGAATTCCAGCTTCTGGTCGAAGATCTTGCCGAACGAAAGGCGCGGGGTGAACTCGCCATAGTAGGTGTTCGGGCCGACGTTGCCGTCTTTCTTGCCGTTATAGAAGATGCGGTCGAGGAAGAAGAAGTTGTCCCCGTACTTCCAGGCGTCGGCGTGCTCGAAGGTCACGGTCTGCTGGATCTGCGGGTTGATCTTGAAGTCCTTGCCGTACAGGTAGGTCAGGCTGTTGTTCTGCCATTGCAGCAGGTCCCCGGCCATGGCCTGGCTTCCGGCCAGCAGGCCGGCGGCCAGCATCAGGCGTGCGCTCACAGGTTTCATTCGGTTGCTCCCAAAGTAGGTGTTTCAATGTTTTTTGGTCTGGCGCTCTGGTCTGGCGCCTTTTTTCTTTGCTTCGAACGCTGTCCGATCGCTCAGCTCGGCCGTTTTTAACGGCTGCTGTGGCAAGGCCGAAAAAAAGCGAAAGAACCGCCGCCCGGCTGTAGCGATACAGCCGGGAAAGGGTTCTTGTGCATTGATTCCTGCGCCTTGATGTCTGCCTGGGTCGGGATAAATTGGCTTTCAGGTCAGGTTTTTCGTCCGGGCTTTTTTTTACCTCGGAGTTGCGCGGCCGCGGAGAATACTGGCTCCCACGGCGGCGCTCAAGTACAGCGCGGCGCTGTACTTGCAGCCACGCTGGGGCAGGCCGGGCGCCAGGTCTGGCCACCGGCTCGCAACGATGGGGAATGGCAGGGCCATGGCCGCTAGCGGCCTGGCTGCGTGGCGCCCGGGGAATTGGGGCCACTGGGTAACTGCGGGCAGTCTGCATGGTGGTGCTCCCTGGTTGTTATTGTTATCAAGGCGCAGCGGTGCAGGCAGCGCTGGGCCCAGGGTGGGCCGTGGCTGCGATATCGGTTCAGGGCATGCTCGGGCGCCAACCTGGCGCCCGGGTCGTTCAATGCTGGTGCACTTGCCGGTGGCTGTCGGTGGCTCGTTCGGCACCGCCAAGGATGTTGAACAGCAGGTTCAGCAGCAGGGCGCTCAAGGTGGCCATGGCGATGCCGCTGTGGGTGATGGGGCTCATCCACAGCGGCAGGTGGGCGAAGAACTCCGGGCGTACCACCGGGATCAGGCCCATGCCGATGCTCACCGCCACCAGCAATTGGTTGCGCCGGTCGGCGATGTCGGCCTCCTGGAGGATCTTGATCCCGGTGGCCGCCACCATGCCGAACATGGCGATGGCCGCGCCACCCAGGACCGCCGGGGGAATCGACGCCACCAGGAAGGCCGCCTTGGGCAGCAGGCTGAGGACGATCAGCAAGCCGCCGGCGACCATGGTCACGGAACGGCAGCGAACCCCGGTCATCTGTACCAGGCCGATGTTCTGGGCGAACGAGGAATGGGTGAAGGTATTGAGCAAGCCGGCGAAGAACGAGGCCCCGGCATCACACAACAGGCCACGGCGCAGCATGCGCGGCGTGACTTCCTGGCCGGTGATCTTGCCCAGGGCCAGGAACATGCCGGTGGACTCGACGAAGATGATCACCACCACCAGGCACATGGAGAGAATGGGAGCCAGGTTGAATTGCGGCATGCCGAAGTGCAGGGGCGTCACCACCTGTAGCCAGGGCGCCTGGGCCAGTCCGCTGAGGTCGACCATGCCGATCAAGCCGCATAGCAGGTAGCCCAGGCCCATGCCGATCAGCACGGAAATGTTCACCCAGAACCCACGCATGAAGCGGTGGATCAGCAGGATGGTGCCCAGCACCAACCCGGCGACGATGAGGTAGATGGGGGAGCCGAATTGTGCCGAGGTCCCGCCGCCACCAGCCCAGTTCACCGCCACGGGGAACAGCGACAAGCCGATCGAGGTGATCACCGTGCCGGTGACCAGGGGCGGGAAGAAACGCACCACCTTGGACATGAAGGGCGCGATCAGCATGCCGAAGAACCCGGCGGCGATGGTGGCGCCGAAGATACCCGGCAGGCCGATGCCGGGCATGCCGGCCATGGCCACCATACTGCCCACGGCGGCGAAACTGGCGCCCATCATCACCGGCATGCGAATGCCCATGGGGCCGATACCGAAGGACTGGACGATGGTGGCGATGCCGGCCACCAGCAGGTCGGCGTTGATCAGGAAGGCGATTTCTTCACGACTCAGGCCTGCGGCCTGCCCGATGATCAGCGGTACCGCGATTGCGCCGCCATACATCAGCAGGACGTGCTGCAAGCCGACCAGGATCAGTTGCAGGAAAGGCAAGCGCTGAATGGCTGGCGCATCGGGGACGCACTGTTCGGATGAATCGGACATGCAACACCTCGGATCTTTTTTATTCTTGTGATTTAGCCACCGCGCCATTGGCGTAGTGGTATGCAGCAACAGGCAAATCATGATCGGCCGATGGCGAGCCAGCCCGCCCCTACAGAAGCATCGATCCTGTAGACGCGAGCTGCTCGCCGCTGGGCCTGGCGCCAGGCGCTGATCAGTTGGTCTGGGCCCCCTGGGCGATCCAGGCGCCGATCAGTTCACGTTCCTGCTGGGTCATCTGGGTGATGTTGCCCAGGGGCATGATCTGGCTGGCGACCGCCTGGGCCTGGATGCGCGCCGCCTGCAAGCGGATCTGCTCGGGGGTATCGAACATCACCCCGGCGGGCGCGGTGCTGAACAACGGGCTGGTGGGCCTGGCCGAGTGGCAGACCGCGCAACGCTCCTGGATCACGTTGTGGACCTTCTCGAAGCTCGGCCCGGTATTGGCGGCCTGGGTCGGAGCGCTGGCGGCCGGAGCCGGCGCCGAGGCCTGGGTGGCAGGCTTGGCCCCCCCGCCCAGGGCGGTTTCCGGCAGCGGCTGGTACTCGATCTTGGCGGGGGCCTTGGCCACTTCCGGGGTGCCGGGATTGCCGGCCGGGCCGGTGACATAGGCCAGGCAGATCATGCCCAGCGCCGCGACCGGCAGGGTCCAGGCGAATTTGTGGCTGTCATGGCGAGTGTTGAAGTAATGGCGAACCAGCACCGCCGCCACCGCGATACCGGCCAGGATCAACCAGTTGTACTGGCTGCCGTAGGTGCTCGGGAAGTGGTTGCTGATCATGATGAACAGCACCGGCAGGGTGAAGTAGTTGTTGTGTCGCGAACGCAGCAGGCCCTTGGCCGGCAGGACCGGATCCGGCGTCTGGTTGGCCTCGATGGCCGCTACCAGCTGGCGCTGGGCCGGCATGATGATGCGGAACACGTTACCCACCATGATGGTGCCGATGATCGCCCCGGTATGCAGGTAGGCACCTCGGCCGCTGAACACCTGGCTGAAGCCGAAGCAGGCGGCGATGATCAGCACGAACAGCACCAGGCCCAGCAGGGCCGGTTGCTTGCCCAGCGGCGAATCGCACAGGAAGTCGTAGATGAACCAGCCGGCGATCAGCGAACCGACGCCGATGGCGATGCCCTCGCCGCCGCTCAGGGTGCTGCCGGGGGCCAGCAGGTACAGGGTCGGGTTCCAGTAGAACACCAGGCACAGCAGGGCGATCCCCGATATCCAGGTGAAATAGGCTTCCCATTTGAACCAGTGCAGGTTTTCCGGCATCGAGGGGGGGGCCAGCTTGTATTTTTCCAGGTGGTAGATACCGCCGCCGTGGATTGCCCAGAGATCGCCGGACAGGCCGTTCCTGGGGTTGACGCGATTGAGGTTGTTCTCCAGCCAGACGAAGTAGAACGATGCGCCGATCCAGGCCACACCGGTGATCATGTGTATCCAGCGCACGCTCAGGTTGAGCCATTCCAACAGATGTGCTTCCACAGTCTTTACCTCATGCCCGTCACCCTTGTTGTCGGGGGATCAGGCCTTCTCTTATTGGTGGGGGGCGAGGATCAAACGCTCATCCTCTTTGAAGAAATGCTCATCGCAGTTGTTGCCAGAACCACTGCGATCGACCACCAGGAAGTCATCCCGCTTTTCGATCGTCAGCACCGGGTGGTGCCAGACGCCGCGATGGTAGTTGATGCCCTGCCTGCCATTACTGACAAAGGCACGGACGAGACCTGATACAGGTGCATCGCCAAGTGGCGCGACCACGATCAGAAAGGGGTTGCCGAGCAGCGGGATGAAGGCCTGGCTGCCCAGCGGATGGCGTTCCAGCATGCGGATGGTGAGCGGCATCTCCAGCGCGTCGGCGCGGAAGATACTGATGATCGCCCGGTCCTCCGGCTGGGCGGTCTCGACCGTCGCCAGGCGGTGGAAGCGCATGGTCGAACCGTTGTTGATCATGAAGTGATCGCTGCCGTCGGTTTCGATCACGTCTCCGAAGGGGGCGAAGGCTTCCTTGCTCAGGGGCTCAATGGTCAATGTGCGCATGCTGTTCTTCTTGAATTCTCTATGGGTTGCTGTTGGCCATGTCCGGCGCCGCTCACCGAGCGGTTTCAGCCTGCATCCCTGGCGGATGCCCAGGGCTGCTCGCGGCTCGTGTCCGGGAGTCGGTGCGGCGGGATGCGAAGGTGCGGGCCCCGAGGTTCGGCGAGGTTCCGGGCAGCCGGGCATGCACCCTTGCAGGTGGCGGGCTGTGAGCAGGTCATGGCGTGGTTGTTCATTGTTCTTGTCAGCCTTTATCGGTGGTTTTGCCGCGGCAGGCCGGACCTGCCTCGACCACTGGCTACAGCGTCTGCAAGCGGAACAGGGCGATCTTGTTGATCTCCGCCAGGGCGCACTTGAACTCGGTGTCCACCGGGTTGTGGATGCGGGTTTCGAAGGCGGCGAGGATCTGGTGCCGGTTGCTGCCCTTCACCGCCATGATGAAGGGGAACTGGAACTTGGCCTTGTAGGCGTCGTTCAGTTCGGTGAAGCGCTGGAACTCCTCGGCGGTGCACTGATGGATGCCGGCGCCGGCCTGCTCGTTGGTGCTGGCCGCGGTCAGCTCGCCCTGGATCGCGGCCTTGCCGGCCAGGTCCGGGTGGGCGTTGATCAGCGCCAGTTGGGTGGCGTGGTCGGCGCTGAGCAGGATGTCGCTCATGCGTTGGTGCAGGCCCTCGATTTGGTCCACCGAGGCGTCCAGGCCCAGGTCATGGGCCCTTTCGGCTACCCATGGAGAATGCTCGTAGATATCGGCGAAGGCCTCGACGAAGGCGGAGCGATCCAGGGTCGAGGGCTTGAGGGTCCGGAAGGCTGTCATTTCGCCGCTCCCTGGCAAGGGTGGACCTGCTGCCAGTGGCGGGCGATATCCACCCGCCGGGTGAACCACACCTGCTCGTGGCCCTTGACGTACTCGATGAAGCGCTTGAGGGCGGCCAGGCGTGCCGGACGTCCCACCAAGCGGCAGTGCAGGCCGATGGAGAGCATCTTCGGTGCCTCTGCACCCTCGGCATACAAGACGTCGAAGGCGTCCTTGAGGTAGTGGAAGAAGTCATCGCCCTTGTTGAAACCCTGCACCTGGGTGAAGCGCATGTCGTTGGTGTCCAGGGTGTAGGGGATCACCAGGTGCGGCTTGCCGGTGGGGTTGTTGGGTTCCCAGTAGGGCAGGTCGTCGTCGTAGGTATCGCTGTCGTAGAGGAAGCCGCCTTCCTCCATCACCAGGCGCCGGGTGTTCGGGCCGGTGCGCCCGGTGTACCAGCCCAGGGGCCGTTCGCCGGTGATCTCGGTGAGGATGCGAATCGCTTCGAGCATGTGCTCGCGTTCCTGGGCCTCATCCATGTACTGGTAGTCGATCCAGCGGTAGCCGTGGCTGCAGATTTCGTGGCCGGCCTTGACCATGGCGCGGATCACGTCCGGATGGCGCTGGGCGGCCATGGCCACGGCGAAGACGGTCAGCGGGATATCGAATGCCTTGAACAGCTTGAGGATCCGCCAGACGCCGGCACGGCTGCCATATTCGTACAGCGATTCCATGCTCATGTTGCGCTCGCCCTGCAGGGGCTGAGCGGCGACCATTTCCGAGAGGAAGGCTTCGGACTCCTTGTCGCCATGAAGGATGTTGCGCTCGCCGCCTTCTTCGTAATTGAGCACGAAGGACAGGGCGACGCGGGCATTGCCTGGCCAGTGAGGGTGGGGAGGGTTGGAGCCGTAACCGATCAGGTCGCGAGGGTAGTCAGCGCTCACTGCAGTCTTCCTTATTGTTCGTGGTAACTGTGGCGTGGCGGGACCTGAAGCCGGGAAGAGCCAGGTGGGCGTCACTGCGATGGCTTGATTGTATACAAGTTTATAATCGGTTTGTAAGCCCGTTTTTTTGCAAATTTACCCTTTTGTGGCTGCACAATCTCCCTGCAAGAAATCTGCCCAAGCGGTCAGCTTATGAATCGCAAGTCGCCAGGCGGCGTGCTTTGGGCTTGATCGGCGGCCGACCGGCAGTAGCCTTGGAGTGGGCGATGAGTGTAATTATTATTGTGTACAATTTTAGATAAAAGTGTCTTAATCGTGACCTCGCCATGCTCGTTGCCCAGCCGCCGATCATGGCCGCCCTTTCTTTCACTGACTCCGGGAGGCGCGAGGCCTGAAGCTCGATCGCAACAGGCACGCAGAATCAATGGGACGTTTGACTACACACGTTTTGGATGCCGCACACGGCTGCCCTGGCAGCACCATCAAGATCGAGCTGTATCGGGTCGAAGGGGCGCAGTTGGAACCGGTCGCCAGCGCCGTCACCAACAGCGACGGGCGCTGCGACGCACCGCTGCTGCAAGGCGATGACTACCGCAGCGGCGTCTACCAGCTGCACTTCCACGCCGGCGATTACTACCGCGCCCGCGGCGTGCAGTTGCCGGAGCCGGCATTCCTCGATGTGGTGGTGCTGCGTTTCGGCATCAGCGCCGAGCAGGATCACTACCACGTGCCGCTGCTGATTTCGCCCTACAGCTATTCGACCTATCGAGGAAGCTAGGACTTTCCCCCAAGAATCCTGCGCAAATAGCTTTCTTTGGTCCTTGCCCGCCCCACACTGCGGGCTTTTTTTTGCCCGCGACCAGGGCGGGCCGGTGTGTTGCCGGGGCCCTCATGAAAAAGCCCCATCCAGCTGGACGGGGCTTGGTAACAAGGGCCGAGGACTACAGGAACACGAACTTGGCGATGAAAATCGCGCACAGCACGTACAGGCTGATGGAGATTTCCTTGTGCCTGCCGGTGCCGGCCTTGAGCACCACGTAGGTGATGAAACCCAGGGCGATCCCGTCGGCGACGGAAAAGGTCAGGGGCATCATGATCGCGGTGACGATCGCTGGAATGCTGTCGGTGGCTTCTTCCCAGTCGATGTGGGCCATGCCGCCCATCATCAGCATCGCCACGTAGATCAGCGCGCCAGCGGTGGCGTAGGCGGGGATCATCCCGGCCAGCGGGGCGAAGAACATCGCCGCCACGAACAGCACGCCCACGGTGATGGCGGTCAGGCCGGTGCGCCCACCGGCGGCTACGCCCGCGGCGCTTTCCACATAGCTGGTGACCGGTGGTACGCCGACCACCGCGCCGAACACGCTGGAGGTACTGTCGGCCTTGAGCGCCCGGGACAGGTTCTCGATCCGCCCGTCAGGGTTCACCAGGCCAGCGCGCTGGGCCACACCCATCAAGGTGCCGGCGGTATCGAACATGTGCACGAACAGGAACGCCAGGACCACGCTGATCATGCCGACGTTGAACACCCCGGCGACATCCATGGCCATCCAGGTCGGCGCCAGGCTTGGCGGAGGAGAAAGGATGCCGTCGTAGTGCACCAGGCCCAGGCCCCAGCCGGCCAGGGTCACGGCGATGATGCTGATCAGGATCGCGCCGAACACCCGCCGATAGCTGAGCACGGCGATCATCAGGAAGCACACCGCCGCCAGCAGCGGTCCCGGCTCGCGCAGTGAACCCAGCTTGATCAGGGTCGCCGGGCTGTCGACGATGATCCCGGAAGTCTTGAGCCCGATCAGACCGAGAAACAGCCCGACTCCGGCGCCCATGGCGAAGCGCAGGCTGGCCGGGATGCTGTTGAGCAGCCACTCGCGGATCCGCGACAGGGTCAGGATCATGAACAGCACGCCGGAGACGAAGACCGCGCCGAGGGCGGTTTCCCACTGGTAACCCATGGTGCCGACCACGGTGTAGGTGAAGAAAGCGTTGAGCCCCATGCCTGGTGCCAGGCCCACTGGCCAGTTGGCGTACAGGCCCATCAACAGGCAGCCCAGTGCCGCGGCGATGCAGGTGGCGACGAAGGCGGCGCCGTGGTCGATGCCGGCGTCGGCCATGATGTTCGGGTTGACGAAGATGATGTAGGCCATGGTGATGAAGGTCGTCATGCCGGCGATCAGCTCGGTCTTCACCGTGGTGCCATGCAACTTGAGTTTGAAGATGCGCTCCAGCCAGCCGCTGTTCGGCGATGACGAGAGGTTGAGCGGAGAGGCTTCGGATTTGCGGCTTTCCACAGCGAGTACTCCTCAAGAGTTTTATTGTTTTTTCAGAACCGGGCACGCGAGGGTGGGCAGCGGCTCTTTGAGGCAGGTCGGGCGCGTGGGCTTTGTTGACCTCAAGGTCAAGAACTCACAGTTGGCGATTATGCTTTTGTATACAAAGAATGCAAATAATGTTTTTTGGCTTGTGTGCGAAGGCTCTGCCGGGGGGCCGCTATATAGGGCTGGCAGGCAAACGGGGGAGAACAGATGTAGCAGGAGGTGGGCGTCGGGAGTCGCTGCCCACCTTGGGGCTCAGGCGTCGACTGGTTTACCGGCCAGGGCCTGGTTGACCGCCAGCCAGCCATTGACCGCATCTTCACCGGCTTCGGCAAAGGCTCGTTGCAGCAACTTGACCTGCTCGCGGCGCAAGGATTGTTCGAAGCGCGCGCCTTCGGCGGTCAGTTGCAGCAGGCGTTTGCGCTTATCGCAGGCGGGCGCGACGCTGTTCACCAGGTGCATTTCCAATAGTTGGCGCAGGGGAGTGTTCAAGGCCTGCTTGCTGACTCCCAGCAGGGCCAGCAACTCCTTCACGCTCAACTCGGGGTAGCGAGCGATGAAAAACACGATGCGTTGATGGACGCGGCTCAGGCCGCGACGTTCGAGCATTTCGTCGGCCTTGGCGGTAAAGGCCTGGTAGCCGAAGAAGAAGGCTTCCATGGCGATCTGTTGCGAGGACTGCTGTTTCAGGTCAAGCATATTGACGTATCTGCGGGAGTCGGCGTAATTTTCGGTCAAGTAGTTTGACGTATTTCCCCAGCCCTTCGCTAGCGGTGACTCCATGGCCTTCTCCGAACGTGTATCGCGCCTTAAAAGCTCCCTGATCCGTGAAATCCTCGCCGCGGCCCAGCGTCCGGAAGTGATGTCGTTCGCTGGCGGCCTGCCGGCCGAGGCGATGTTGCCCAAGGTGCAGTGGCAGGACATGCCCACCACCATGGGCCAGTACGGCGTGAGCGAGGGGGAGCCGCAGTTGCGCGAGGTCCTGGCCGAACAGGCGCGCCAGCTCGGCCTGCCCTGTACGGCGAGCCAGGTCATGGTGGTCAGCGGGTCCCAGCAGACCCTCGACCTGGCGGCCAAGCTGTACATCGACAAGGGTACCCAGATCATGCTGGAAGCCCCGACCTATCTGGCGGCCCTGCAGATCTTCCAGCTGTTCGGTGCCCAGTGCCTGACCGTGGCCCTGCAGGAGGATGGCCCGGACCTGGTGCAGATGCGCCAGCGCCTGGAGCAGCAGCGCCCGGCCTTCGCCTACCTGATCCCGACCTTCCAGAATCCCTCGGCCGTGCGCTACAGCGAAGCCAAGCGCGATGCGGTGGCGGCCTTGCTGGACGAATTCGAAGTCACCCTGGTCGAGGACGAGCCCTATCGCGAGCTGACCTTCGACGGCGGCAGCGCCAGGCCCATTGCCGGGCGCTTGAACAAGGCCAGCTGGATCTACAGCGGCACGGTGTCCAAGACCTTGCTGCCCGGCTTGCGGGTCGGCTACCTGATCGCCAGCCCGGACCTGTTCCCGCACCTGTTGCGGCTCAAGCAGTCGGCGGATCTGCACACCAACCGTTTCGGCCAGTGGCAGGCCATGCAGTGGATCGGCAGCGACCGGTTCCAGCAGCATCTGCTGGACCTGCGCAGCTACTACCGCCAGCGTCGTGATGCTTTCGAGGCGGCCTTGCAGGCTCATTTCACTGATCTGGCGCACTGGCAGGTGCCCGAGGGCGGATTGTTTTTCTGGCTGAGCTTGAAACAGCCCCTGGACACCCGCACTTTGCTGGAGGCGGCATTGGAACGCGACGTCGCCTTCATGCCCGGTGAGCCGTTCTTTAGCGAACCGGACCACCACCACGGGCATCTTCGGTTGAATTTCAGCCACATCGATCCGGCGCGGCTGGACGAGGGCCTCAAGCGGCTGGCCACCGTGATACGTCAAGCACAGGCTGCACAGGCAGCCTAGGGGAGGGCCATGTACAAGGTTTATGGCGATTACCGTTCAGGCAACTGCTACAAGATCAAGCTGATGCTCAACCTGTTGGGGCTGCCTTATGAATGGCAGGCGGTGGATATCCTTGGCGGGGATACCCAGACCGAGGCATTCCTGGCGAAGAACCCCAACGGCAAGATCCCGGTCCTGGAACTCGAGGACGGCACTTGCCTGTGGGAGTCCAACGCGATCCTCAACTTCCTTGCCGATGGCAGTGAGTTCCTGCCCGGCGAGCCGCGGCTACGGACCCAGGTCCTGCAATGGCAGTTCTTCGAGCAGTACAGCCACGAGCCGTACATTGCCGTGGCGCGTTTCATAAAAGCCTACGAGGGCTTGCCCGAGGAGCGCCGGGAGGAATACCTGAAGCTGCACAAGCGTGGCTACAAGGCGCTGGAGGTGATGGAAAAACAGCTGAGCCGCACGCCGTACCTGGTGGGCGAGCATTACTCCATCGCCGACATCGCGCTGTATGCCTACACCCATGTGGCCCACGAGGGTGGTTTCGACCTGGCGGGCTACCCCGGGATCCAGGCCTGGATGCAACGGGTAGCGAGCCATCCGCGACACGTGACGATGCTCGACTGAGCGGGTGCTTCCATCCCCACTGAACCGGCCTTGTGCCGGTTCAGTGCGTTGTGGGTCCCGCTAACGATATTCACTGGCCAGGTTATGGCGTAGCCATTCATAGCAGCGCTGCGCCGCTGGGCTCAGTTGCTGGCCACTGCGGCGGATCAGGCCGATCTCGCGGCTGACCCCAGGATGTTTGATGGCAATCCGGCGCAGGCCCTCACGGCCGTCATCGGCGGATTCCGGCAGCAGGGTAATGCCCAGCCCCTGGCGTACCAGAGCCAGCACCGTGCTCATGTAGTTGGCTTCCATGGCCGCAAGCAGGGGCAGTCGGCTGTCATCGAACAACGTTTCGACCTGTTCGCGCACGCTGCTGTCGCGACCGGTGAGAATGATCGGCTGGCGGGCCAAGTCCTTCAGCGTTACTGACTGGCGCAGGGCCAAGGGATGATCGGTGGCCACGAACAGGCACAGGCGATCCTCCAGCAGGGGCTGGAAATCCAGCCCATGGCTGAGCCGGGCGCGCCCGCCGATACCGAAATCCACTTCGCCGGCCCGGACTTGGGCATGAATGCGGTGAGCCACCAGGTCCTGCAGGCGTAGCTCGATTCCGGCAAATTGCTCGCGAAACTGGCGCAAGGCCGGCGGCAGCACCCCGGCGCAGACCGACGGCAGCGCGGCCAGGGTGACCATGCCCCGGCGCAGGGCGGCCAGGTCCCGGGAGCCGCTGACAATGTTGTCCAGGTCCAGCAGCAGTTTCTCCATCGGTCCCCGGGCCTGCTGCCCAGCGGCGGTCAGGCTGACATGGCGCGGGCTGCGGTCGAGCAGGGCGACCCCCAGCCATTCCTCCAGTTGCTGGACCTGCACGGTAAGGGCTGATGGCGACAGGTGCAGCTCGGCGGCAGCTTTGCTGAAGTTGCCGCTGCGGGCTACGGCGAGGAAGGCCTGGATATGCTGGATCGAGTTCTTCATTTTGTTTTTCCGAATACAGGGCGCCGAATATTCCAATTTACAAAGGCTAGCGCGATTTCAATACTCCAGAAAAACAATAACCGTCCGCCTTCCGGCCCCGGCTTGAAGAGGCGGCACACTGGAGTTGCTCCATGCTCGCCACCCTGGGTGTCATCACCATTCTCTGCCTGCTCGCGGCCGTCATGAGCAAGCGCCTGTCGCCTCTGGTCGCGCTGATTGCGCTGCCGATCATCGCGGCGCTGATCGGCGGTTTCGGTCTGCAGACCAGTACCTTCATCGTCACCGGCATCAAGAACGTCGCCCCCGTGGTAGGCATGTTCGTGTTCGCCATCCTGTTCTTCGGCATCATGACCGATGCCGGCATGCTCGATCCGATCATCGACCGCATCTTGCGCACCGTCGGCACCCGACCGACGCGGATCGTGGTCGGTACGGCGCTTCTGGCGCTGCTGGTGCACCTGGACGGCTCCGGCGCCGTGACCTTCCTGGTGACGGTGCCGGCCATGCTGCCGTTGTACACCCGGCTGGGCATCGACCGGCGGATTCTGGCCTGTGTCGCGGCGATGGCCGCCGGGGTCAATTTCCTGCCCTGGACCGGCCCGGTGTTGCGCTCATCAGCGGCCTTGCATGTGCCGGTGGCGGATTTGTTCCAGCCGCTGATCCCGGTGCAGATCGTCGGCTTGCTGTTCGTCTTCGCCAGTGCCTGGTGGCTCGGCCGCCGGGAGGAGCGCCGCCTGGGCCTCGGTGCCGATGCTTCGGTCGGTGCAGGCATCCCGACCCGGGTATTGAGCCCCGCCGAAGAGGCGCTGCGCCGTCCCGGGCGCTTCTGGGTCAACCTGCTGCTCACGGTGCTGGTGATGTTGGTGATGATTGCCGGCTGGGTCGATCCGGTGGTGATGTTCATGGTCGGCACGGTGCTGGCGCTGTGCATCAACTACCCGGATGTCGAGGCCCAGCGAGCACGCATCGATGCTCATGCCAAGACGGCCCTGACCATGGCCAGCATTCTCCTGGCGGCCGGTGTGTTCACTGGCATCATGCAGGGCAGCGGCATGCTCAAAGCGATTGCCGAAGTGACGGTGGCGCAGATTCCTGCCGGTCACGGCAAGCTGATTCCGACCGTGGTGGGGGTCCTGTCCATGCCCCTGAGCATGCTGTTCGACCCAGACTCCTATTACTTCGGGGTGATGCCGGTGATTGCCGAAGTGGGCAAGGCCCTGGGTGTCGACCCGCTGCAAGTGGCCCAGGCTTCGTTGCTCGGCGTGCACACCACCGGTTTCCCGGTAAGCCCTTTGACCCCGGCGACCTTCCTGCTGGTGGGCCTGTGCAAGATCGAACTGGCCGACCATCAGCGTTTCACCATCCCCTTTCTATTCGCCGCGTCAGTGTTGATGACCCTGACCGCGCTGCTGCTGGGAGTTTTTTTAAGATGAAAAGCCTACGTATCGGCTCCGGCGCCGGTTACTCCGGTGACCGTATCGAGCCCGCCATCGAGTTGGCGCAACAGGGCGACCTGGATTACCTGGTGTTCGAATGCCTGGCCGAGCGCACCATCGCCCTGGCGCAGCAGGCGCGCCTGGCCGACCCGCACAGCGGCTACGACCCGTTGCTGGGGGCACGGATGCGCGGGGTGCTGCCCTTTGTCGGCGCCGCGGCCTCGGGACGGCGTTTGCGCATCATCAGCAACATGGGGGCGGCCAATCCGTTGGCGGCGGTGGCCGAGGTGCAGCGGATCGCCGCCGAGCTGGGCTTGCCAGGGCTCAAGGTGATCGCGGTGCTGGGGGACGATGTGCTCGAGACTCTGCGGGCCCGGCCGGAGTGGGTGCTGGACAACGGGCAGTCCCTGGGCTCGCTGGGGCAGCGGCTGATTTCCGCCAATGCCTACCTGGGCGCCCAGGGCATAGTCGAGGCGCTGCGGGCCGATGCCGACGTGGTGATCACTGGGCGGGTGGCCGACCCCTCGTTGTTCCTGGCGCCGCAGATCTTCGAGTTCGGCTGGGCCGAGGATGACTGGTTGCGCCTGGGACGCGGGACGCTGGTGGGGCATCTGCTGGAATGCGCAGGCCAGGTCAGCGGCGGCTACTTTGCCGATCCGGAGGTCAAGAATGTGGCCGGTCTGGCGCGCCTGGGTTTCCCCCTGGCCGAAGTGGATGAACAGGGCGCGGCCCTGATCACCAAGGTCAAGGGCTCCGGGGGACAGGTCAGCAGCGCTACCTGTACCGAGCAGTTGATCTACGAAGTGCATGACCCGGCGGCCTACCTGACGCCGGATGTCTGTGCCGATTTTTCCGCGGTGGGCTTTGTCGAGGAGGCCCCCGACCGGGTGCGTCTGCAAGGGGCGGCAGGCAGTCCGCGGCCTGAGCGGCTCAAGGTCAGCGTTGGCTACCTGGATGGCTGGATCGGCGAAGGGCAGATTTCCTATGGCGGCCCTGGAGCTGTGGCAAGGGCGCGGCTGGCCCGGGACATCGTGCTCGAACGCCTGGCCCTGACCGGGGTACAGATGCAGGAAGTGCGCGCGGAACTGATCGGCATCGATGCCTTGCACGGTGTTGAACTGGGCCAGCGAGCGCATGTCGAGCCCTGGGAGGTGCGCCTGCGGGTGGCGGCTCGCTGCACGGACAAGGCCGAAGCGGTGCGCGTCGGCAATGAGGTGGAAACCCTCTATACCAATGGGCCCGCTGGTGGCGGCGGGGCCAGCAAAAGCCTGCGGCAGGTGGTGGCGGTGGCCTCGCTGTTACTGCCCCGGGAGGCCGTCAAGGTCACCTTGCATCAGGAGGTACGGGCATGAATGAGGTCAAATTGCGTGACTTGGCGCACTCGCGTACCGGGGACAAGGGCGACACTTCGAATATTTCGGTGATTGCCTACCGCGCCGAGGACTTTGCCTTTCTTTGCGAGCAGCTTACCGCCGAGCGCGTGGCGCAATATTTCGCCGGCTTGCTGGGGAGCGATGCTGCGCCGGTACAGCGTTATGTCCTGGAGAATGTGCGGGCCTTGAACTTTGTCTTGCCGGGCATCCTGCGCGGCGGGGTGACCCGCTCTCTGGCGTTGGATGCCCACGGCAAGTGCCTGGGCGCGGCCTTGCTCGACTTGCAGCTGGCCCGGGGCTGAAGAGCCCCGGGGGAGGACGTCAGACGGTTGCGAAGCGCTGGTTCAGGTAATCGATGATCACCTTGGATTCGTACATCCAGGTGGTTTGTCCGTGCTCTTCGATGCGCAGGCACGGCACCTTGATCTTGCCGCCTTGCTCCAGCAGGGCCTGGCGGTCTTGCGGGTTGTTCTTGGCGTCGCGCAGTGCCACCGGCACGTTCAGGCGGTGCAGGGTGCGGCGGGTCTTCACGCAGAAGGGGCAGGCGTGGAACTGGTACAGCGCCAGGCTCTGGGCGGCCTGCTCGACCTGGGCCTGGGCGGCGGCGCTGCGCTTTTGCTTGCGCGGACGGGTGATGAAGTCGATGAAAATGATGAGTTGGCCCAGGCCGACTCGCAGTGCTTTGACGATCACGGTGTTGCCTCTTGCCCATGGATGAAGGGGCGGCAGCTTAACCGATTTTGGCCAGGCGAAAAAAACCGGCGATCGACGCCGGTTTTTTCATTGACCGCCTGTCACTTGATCAGGCTGAGGAACTCGCTGCGGGTCGCGGCATTCTCGCGGAACTCACCGAGCATCACCGAGGTGATCATCGACGAGTTCTGCTTCTCCACGCCGCGCATCATCATGCACATGTGCTTGGCCTCGATCACCACGGCCACGCCCAGCGCACCGGTCACTTGCTGGACGGCGTCGGCGATCTGCCGGCTGAGGTTTTCCTGGATCTGCAGGCGCCGGGCATACATGTCGACGATGCGCGCGACCTTCGACAACCCCAGGACCTTGCCGCTGGGGATGTAGGCCACGTGGGCCTTGCCGATGAAAGGCAGCAGGTGGTGTTCGCACAGCGAGTAGAGCTCGATGTCCTTGACCAGCACCATTTCGCTGTTGTCGGAGCTGAACAAGGCACCGTTGGTGACCTCTTCCAGGGTTTGTGCATAACCGCGGCAAAGGTACTGCATGGCTTTGGCGGCGCGCTTGGGCGTGTCGAGCAGGCCCTCGCGGGAGACGTCCTCGCCCAATTGGCCGAGGATCGCGGTGTAATTCTGTTCCAGGGACATGAAACTACCTGTGGGATTTTACGCAAAGGGCAAGGGTACGGTGGCCGGCACGGCGCTGCAAGCTCGATGCAGGCGCTTTATTCGTCGCGGCCTTCCATCATGGTGCGCTTGAGCATGACGTACAGCGCACCGGTGCCGCCATGCCTGGCCTGGCAGGAAGCGAAGCCCAGCACTTGCGGATGCTGGCGCAGCCAGGTGTTGACGTGGCTCTTGATCATCGGCCGCTTGCCATCCAGGCGCACGGCCTTGCCGTGGGTAACCCGGACACAGCGGATTTCGAACTTGGTGGCTTCGGCGAGGAACGCCCAGAGGGTTTCCCGGGCTTTCTCCACGGTCATGCCGTGCAGGTCGAGGCTGCCTTCGAAGGGGATCTGGCCGATCTTCAGCTTGCGCATCTGGCTGTCCTGGACCCCGTCGCGGGCCCACATCAGCTCGTCTTCCGGACCCACGTCGATGACGAACTGGTCGGACAAGCCGTCCACCGTAGTGGTTTCGCTGCGTACGGTGGCAGCCTGGCGCAGCTTGGCGATCTGCGCCCGGTCGGTCTTGGGTTTGCCTGTTTCGGCACGGTCATGCTTGATCGGCTTGATGCCGCGCATCTCGTTCTTGAACAGGGAAAAGTCGTCGTCTTGCATATCAGCCTCCGCGAAGGGTGGCTAGTTTACCCAAGTCGCTATGCCTTCAGGCGCGTAAATCGCGCCGTGGGCTGTTTCAGTCGTGTTTTTTCATCAGGTGCGGGGCCATGTTCAGCGCCAGCGGCTGGCGCATGCGGCGTCGGCAACGTCGCCACAGGCGTACGCCGGCATACAGCAGCACCAGGCCGGTCAGCAGGACTACCGTCGAACCCAGCGGTTGGGCGTTGAGTTCGCCCAGCGCTGGCGCGCGTCCCAGCAGGCTGGCGATACCGGCCATGGCTAGCAGCACGCCGCAGGTCGCCAACAATGCGGAGAATGCCGCTCCCAAGCGCAAGCGCCAGTTGCGCGGGCTCTTGGGCCGCAACCGGCGTGCGTCAAAACCATCGGATATCTTCATTCCGATCTTCCTCAGTGGGTATCGGCCCTTCGACCGGAAGTTGGTCGGGTGGTTCCTGAGGCTCGGGTAATTGCTGCACATGCGTGGCATTCATGGATGAGCGGCCCGCCAGCCGCTCACCTGAGGGCGGTCAGATCAGGCTTGCGGTCGAGGCCAGGGTGGCGAAGTTGTCGGCCATGATGGCCATTTCGGTCTGCTGGACGTGTGCAGCGCTGAGGATGCCGTCCTTGTAGGGCAGGTCGCGGGTGGCGCAGGCATCCTCCACCAGGGTGCAGCGAAAGCCCAGGTTCTTCGCCGCGCGGACGGTGGTGCTGACGCTGGAGTGGCTCATGAAACCGGCCACGATCAGGTCCAGGGAGCCCAGGTCCTGCAGGCGCTTTTCCAGTTCGGTGCCATGGAAGGCGCTGGGCAGCAGCTTGCCGATGATGGTCTCGTCACCCTGGGGTTCGAGGCCGGGAATGAATTCGCCGCGTTCGCCCTGGGGGTCGAACAGGCCGCCGACGGTGCCGAGGTGGCGGACATGCACGATGGGCCGGCCGGCTGCCCGGGCGGCGCTCAGCAGCTGGCGGATGTTGGCCACTGCCGCGTCCATGCCGGACAGGGCCAGGGGGCCGCTGAGGTACTCTTTCTGGGCGTCGATGATCACAAGGGTCGCGTGGCTCAAATTGGCCGCCGCATAACCACGACCGCTGAGTTGAAACATCGTCTTTGGAACGGACATTCTGGGGCTCCTGTGAGTGGGGCGTTTGCGACATTGTCCTCTGGCGGAGCGCTTCTGTGAATCGCTACTAACGTAAGGGGCGCCGTTGCTGGCCTGCAGCCATGTCAAGCGCTATCGTCGAGCGCCCTTCGGGCGGGCCCGGGGCGTTCACCGGTCGATTGCGCGGCAATGGTTTTCCGCTTAGTCGGCAACGGCTTTGGCTGTTAGAATCGTTGGTCGTTTTGTCAGGAGTCTGTTCCGTGATCACTTCCCGTCTACGCACCTTGCGTGACCATATCCGCTGGGCCGTCAGCCGCTTTCATGGGGAGAATCTGTTCTTCGGCCATGGCACCGACAATGCCTGGGACGAGGCGCGCCAACTGGTGCTCGGTGCCCTGCATCTGCCCTGGGAAATTGCCGATAGCTATTTGGATTGCGCGTTGGAAGACAACGAGCTGGTCCACCTGCAGCACTTGCTCAAGCGCCGCATCGAAGACCGTGTTCCCGTGGCCTACCTGCTAGGGGAAGCCTGGTTCTGTGGCTTGCCGTTCGTGGTCGACGAACGCGTACTGATTCCCCGTTCGCCCATCGGCGAGTTGATCGAGAAGCGCTTCGAGCCCTGGCTGGCCAACGAACCGGCGCGGATCCTCGACCTGTGCACCGGCTCCGGCTGCATCGGCATCGCCTGTGCCTACGAGTTCCGCGAGGCCGAGGTGGTGCTGGCCGACCTGTCCTTCGAGGCCCTGGAAGTGGCCAACCAGAACATCGAGCGCCACGGTGTCGAAGAGCGGGTCTTCACCGTGCAGGGCGATGGTTTCGATGGCCTGCCGGGCCAGCGCTTCGACCTGATCGTGTCCAACCCGCCCTATGTCGACGCCGAGGATTTCGCCGACATGCCCGAGGAATACCAGCACGAGCCCGAACTCGGCCTGGCCTGTGGCGAGGATGGCCTGAACCTGGTGCGGCGCATGCTGGCCGAAGCGGCCGGGCACTTGACCGACAAGGGCCTGCTGATCGTCGAGGTGGGCAACAGCCAGGTACACGTCGAGGCGCTGTATCCGGAGGTGGATTTCGCCTGGCTGGACTTCGAGCGCGGCGGCCATGGCGTGTTCATGCTCACCGCCGAACAGTGCCGTCAGCACCAGGCACTCTTCGCTTCTCGTCTCTGAAGGGGGCCAATGGCCCGCGCGATGCGGGCCCTGGTGGCAAGAGGATGCGGCTCAGCGGTGAGTCGCGATCCAGATCAGCAGCCCGGCCTGGAACACGGCGAAGGCCACCAGGCAGGTGATGGTGAACCGCAAGCCGGCATCTTCACGCTTGTACTTGGTGACTTTCTCGTCCTGCTTGCGCAGCTTGCCTTCCAGCTCCTCCAGGTTCTGTTCGGCTTGCTGGAGCATCTGCGCGGCTTCCAGTATCTCCACGAACTGCAGTTTCTCGGTGTTCCACTGGCTCAACAACTCGCCGACCTGGACGTCCTTGACGCTGCCCTTGAGGTGTTGGGCATCGGCATAGACCACATCGAAACCTTGCATGCGCAGCACATGGTCGCGGCGCAGGCGAGTGTCTTCGTTCAGGGCATCCTTGTTCGCCAGGTCGAAGCCGTCGACCCGGTAGTGCGGCCATTTCTTTTGTGCCCACTGTGCGGCCTGGGCCAGCAGGAAACGGCCTATCCCACGGTTCAAGGGCTCGATCTGCAGGCCGCCCTCGGGCTCGAAGCAGACCCGGCGAGTGTCGTGCTCGACCCACACATCCAGGTGATTCTGTTCCTTGCGCACCCGTTGCCCGGGCAGGCTGATGTTCATGCGCAGCAAGCTGTATTGCTTGTTGCTGCGCTCGGCGTAGCCGAATTCGATGAAACGCAGGGGGCGCGAACCGGTGGCTCGATCGGTTTGCAGGGGAGCCAGGCGCAGCATCCTGCGGTGCTCGACCTGGACATCCGCCCAGGGACGCGGTGCCGGCTCCGGGGCGACGGGTTCCTGCTCGGCGGCAGGTGAATTCTGGGTATCAGTCATAACGGCAAGTCCTGTCCAATCGCTGTGCGCCGACAGCAATCGAACGGCCGGCAAAGGCTTATCGGCCGTTTTTTCCAGGACTGGAGGGTTAAAACAGGCTAACGGGTGTGAAGTCCGTCAATAAAGTCGGTGATGGCACTGCCCAACTGTGCCGCCAGCGGCAGTTGCGGGTCCTTATAAGAGGCCAGCTGGCGCTGCAGGTCGTTGGGCACGATGCGCATCACATGGTTCATGCCCTCGATCAGCGCCAGCCGAGCATCGGGCTTGGCGGCCTTGAGCACCTTGGCATCATCGACGCTGACCTGGATGTCGTTGCTGCCCTGGACGATCAGCGCCGGCATCTTCAGGCGGGCGAAGGCAGCGGCCGGATCCTCGCGGAACAGCGTGATCAGGTAAGGCTGCACGCTGGGACGGAAGATCACCTGCAAGGCCGCGGGCACATCGCTGTCGACCTTGCCGGCCTTGAGGCTGTCCAGCAGCTCGTTGGCCCGCACCATCAAGCCCGGGGGCAGGCGGTAGCTCAATTGCTGGCGCAGGACCTGGTCCACCGGCCGGGCGGTACCGGCGATGGAAACCACGCCCGCGGCATCCACTTGCGGCGCGGCGAGGCTGGCGATCAGCGCCCCTTCGCTGTGGCCCAGTACCACCAATTGGCCCAGGCGCGGGTCGGTCTTGAGCTTATTGCCCCAGGCCACGGCGTCGGCCACGTAGGCCTCAAGGGTCAGGTTGCGTTCGTCCGGGGTGGCGGCGAGGCTGGCGGCCACCCCGCGCTTGTCGTAGCGCACGCTGGCGATGTTGTGCCGGGCCAGCACCCAGGCCAGGCGCTTGAGGTTGTCATTGCGCCCGCCGTCGGGGTTGTTGCCGTCGCGATCGGTAGGGCCGGAGCCGGAAATGATCAGCACCACCGGCACGGGCTGCGCGGATTTGGGCAGCAGCAGCGTACCGTACAGCTCGC
Source organism: Pseudomonas sp. MSSRFD41 (assembly GCF_014230245.1). Lineage (NCBI taxonomy): Bacteria > Pseudomonadati > Pseudomonadota > Gammaproteobacteria > Pseudomonadales > Pseudomonadaceae > Pseudomonas > Pseudomonas sp. MSSRFD41. The sequence continues at coordinate 152,511 of NZ_JACKZK010000011.1, forward strand.
CATGGCCGGTATCCAGGCTGATGGGACGTTGCAGGATGGTGGCCTGGGCCAGGCCGGTGAACAGGAACAGACTCAGCAGAAGAACTCGCAGCATCATCACGCCATCATGGAAAAGGTGCCCGTTGGACTCGGGCAAGGGTCGAAGGTTCGAGGATGAACTACTTGGGTAGCCTGCGTATACTGCCGTGCTGCCGGGAGCTGTTGCCGTGGGTCGATGGAGGATCGACAAACCGTAACGGGACCTGGTCCAGATTGAGTCATTCCCGCTGATTTCACGGAGCGCCCCGCATGTCCGGCAATACCTACGGCAAGCTGTTCACTGTCACCACCGCCGGCGAAAGCCATGGCCCGGCGTTGGTCGCCATTGTCGACGGCTGCCCGCCGGGCCTCGAGCTGTCCCTGCAAGACCTGCAGCGCGACCTGGACCGGCGCAAGCCCGGCACCAGCCGCCACACCACCCAGCGCCAGGAGCCCGACGAGGTCGAGATCCTCTCCGGGGTCTTCGAGGGCAAGACCACCGGCTGCGCCATTGGCCTGCTGATCCGTAACACCGACCAGAAGTCCAAGGACTACTCGGCGATCAAGGATCTGTTCCGCCCGGCCCACGCCGACTACACCTACCACCACAAGTACGGCATCCGCGACTACCGTGGCGGTGGCCGCAGCTCGGCGCGGGAAACCGCCATGCGTGTGGCGGCCGGTGCCATCGCCAAGAAATACCTGGCCAGCCAGGGCATCGTGGTGCGGGGCTACATGAGCCAGCTGGGCCCGATCGAAATCCCGTTCAAGACTTGGGACGGCGTGGAGGACAACGCCTTCTTCAGTCCCGACCCGGACAAGGTGCCGGAGCTGGAGGCCTACATGGACCAACTGCGCCGTGACCAGGATTCCGTGGGCGCGAAGATCACGGTGGTCGCCGAAGGCGTGATGCCAGGGTTGGGCGAGCCGATCTTCGATCGCCTGGATGCCGAACTGGCCCATGCGCTGATGAGCATCAACGCCGTCAAGGGCGTGGAAATCGGCGCCGGTTTCGCCTCGGTGTCCCAGCGTGGCACGGAACACCGGGACGAGCTGACGCCGGAAGGTTTCCTCAGCAACAATGCCGGCGGCATCCTCGGTGGTATCTCCTCGGGCCAGCCGATCATTGCCCACCTGGCCCTCAAGCCGACCTCCAGCATCACCACCCCGGGGCGCTCCATCGACGTCGATGGCAACCCGGTGGACGTGATCACCAAGGGGCGCCACGACCCATGCGTGGGCATCCGCGCCACGCCGATCGCCGAGGCGATGATGGCCATCGTGCTGATGGACCACCTGCTGCGTCATCGCGGCCAGAACGCCGACGTGCGCGTCGGCACTCCGGTCCTGGGCCAGCGTTGATGCCGGTGCTGCCGGTCGCCACGCTCGGATGACCGTGGCGACATTGCCGTACTGGCGGCTTTCCAGCTTCTACCTGTTCTATTTCGCGCTGCTGGGTTCGACCGCGCCGTTCCTGGCGCTGTACTTCGATCACCTGGGATTTTCCAGCGCGCGGATCGGCGAGCTGGTGGCCATCCCCATGCTCATGCGGTGCGTGGCGCCGAACCTCTGGGGCTGGCTCGGCGACTACACCGGCCAGCGCCTGGCCATCGTGCGTTTCGGCGCGATCTGCACCCTGGGCTGTTTTTCCCTGATCTTCATCGACCAGAGCTACGCCTGGCTGGCGATGGTCATGGCCCTGCATGCCTTCTTCTGGCACGCGGTGCTGCCGCAGTTCGAGGTCATCACCCTGGCCCACTTGCAGGGGCAAGCCTCACGCTATAGCCAGATCCGCCTCTGGGGCTCCGTCGGCTTCATTCTCACGGTGGTGGCCCTGGGGCGCTTGTTCCAGTGGCTGAGCCTGGATATCTACCCGGTCACCCTGGTGGTGATCATGGCGGGGATCGTCCTCAGCAGCCTATGGGTGCCCAATGCCCAGCCGCTGGCCCAGGGGCAGCGCCTGGCGGGGGAGGGATTTCTCCGGCAGGTGCGGGCCCCCGGGGTGCTGGCTTTCTACTTGTGCGTGGCGCTCATGCAACTGAGCCATGGTCCTTACTACACCTTCCTGACCTTGCACCTGGAGCGCCTGGGCTACAGCCGTGGATTGATCGGCATGCTCTGGGCCCTCGGGGTGGTGGCCGAGGTGCTGATGTTCCTGGCCATGAGCCGGATCCTGGCGCGGTTCTCCGTACGCCGGGTGCTGCTGGCCAGCTTCCTGCTGGCGGCCCTGCGCTGGTTGCTATTGGGCAGCCTGGCGGAGTTCCTCTGGGTGCTGCTGTTGGCCCAGGTGCTGCATGCCGCGACCTTCGGCAGCTTCCACGCTGCCTCCATTCATTTCGTCCAGCGCAGCTTCGGGGCGCGCCAGCAAGGCCAGGGCCAGGCGTTGTACGCAGCCCTGGCGGGCACTGGCGGCGCTCTCGGAGCGCTCTATGCCGGCTACAGCTGGAACGCCCTGGGGGCGACATTGACCTTTAGTATGGCCAGCGTCGCAGCCCTGGCCGCAGCCGTTATCATTGCCGCCCGCATGCAAGAGCAGAGGCCCTGAGCCTGTCTCTCGCACTGTTGCCTGGCACAGCCAGCCACCCTGCCGAGGCGCCTTCGACGAAGGTGCCAGCGCTGTGTCCGAACGGCCCCATCAAACTCCAGGAGTCACCACTATGAGCAGCCTGTCCGTCTATCACGTCTCCAGCCCGGACCTGCCGAACAAGGTCCTGACCCATTTCGAGGATATCGCCGCCACCCTGGCCGAGCAGGGCATCGCCATCGAGCGCTGGTCGCACGCTACCCGGATCGAACCCGGCGCCAGCCAGGAACAGGTCCTGGCCGCTTGCCAGGCCCAACTCGATCCCCTGATGAGCCAGCGCGGCCATGCCTCGCTGGAAGTGCTCAGCCGCAAGGGCAGCTACGCGGACATCGACGGCAACTTGCCCGAGGAGCAGCGCCTGGATGGCGACGCGGCGTTGCTGCTCCTGGCCGGGCGCGGGCTGCTCTACCTGCATATCGACGACTACGTGTATGGCCTGGTATGCGAACGGCATGATCTGGTCTCGCTGCCGGCAGGCACGGCCCACTGGTTCGACATGGGCGAGCAGCCGGACCTGGTGGCCATCCGCTTGTTCGGCGACAAGACCGCGACCCACGCCGCCAGGATCACCGGTGACGACATCGCCAGTGGTTTCCCGCGCCTGGACGACTGACCTGGCAAATGCACTCGGGCCGGCGCCACGCAAGGTGGGGCCGGCCCGAGCAGCGGGATGGGCAGCGGCTTACAGGGAGTGGTAAGTCGGCAGGGCGAAGCGGTTCTGGCTCTGCAGCAGGGAAATCTGCGGCAGCTCGCTGGCCTGCTCGGCCAGGTCGCGGCGGATGGCGCTGATGACCCACGACAGCTGGTCTGCGGCGTGCAGTTGGGCGTAGGAAATCGAACGCTTGAATTCCTTGCCCTCGCTATTGCGCAGGGTGAGCAGGATGCCGCCATCGGGGCGCGCCAGGGTGGTCACTTCGAAGTTGGAGAACAGGGAGGAAAACTTTTCTTGGATCAGGCTCATGTCTATCAGCTCCGTTAGTTCTTGAAGGGCAAGCATGGAGTGATAGGTGCAGCGATTGTGCCAGTATTGGATTTTATAAAAACCCTTATATATCAATGGCTTGTAAAGTCACCTGAAAAAAGAATTCGTGCAAATTGCATGAATCGCCATCGTGCATCCTGCATTTTGCAGGTTGTGGCGGGGCAGGGCGCAGCGTGGCCTTGCTCATTGTGACCATCGGGCAGGCAAGAAAATTCAATGCCGATCCGGGGCCATGGAGTGCCATGAAAGGGCGGCGCTGGAGATACAAAACTTTGCAAAAACCCCGTGTACAGCTTCGTGAGGGCTGACGTATTTTCCAGCTCGTCAGCCCTTGCTGCGCTGGTCTTGCGGCTGCGCTGGGCAGGGGCTTGCAGCGACATGGAATGTGTTGTGGCGCGGTCCTGGTGACCTCGCCCGAAGGATAATAAGAATATAGGACGCCCTTCATGAACGATCTGTGCATACCCTCGGCGGCGCTGCCTGCCGCATTCTCCCCGACTCATCCGTCGTTCCTTTCCAGCAGCTGCAGCCTGCGTCGCCTGCCGGTGCTCCGATTCCGGGTCGCCACTCCCGGTTGAGCCCAGCACGTCATCCGTTGCCAGCGCCCGGCCGGCCAGGTCCGGGCACAGACCTTTGTCGTCGAGCCGGAGCCACCATGAGCAAGCAAAAGAGCGACATGATCACCTGGGGCATGATGCTGCGTAAGGTGCCATCCATTGCCCGGGCATTGCCACGGGTGGTGCGCGGCATCAGGGCCGGGAACATCGAGAAAGCGGACCAGCCCTGCGGCCTGGGCTGGAGCTTCGAACAAGCGACCAGGCGCAATCCACAAGGGCCGGCATTGCTGTATGGCAACAGGGTCCTGAGCTACTCCCAGGTCAACCAGTGGGCCAACCGCATCGCGGCCTACCTGCAGGAGCAGGGCATCGGCAAGGGCGATGTATTGGCGGTCTTCATCGAAAACCGTCCGGAACTGCTGGTCACGGTACTGGCGGTGGCCAAGCTCGGCGGGATCTGCGCCATGGTCAACACCGCGCAGACCCAGAGTGTGCTGGTGCACAGCCTGAACCTGGTCAAGCCGGTGGCGATCGTGGTCGGCGCCGAATTGCTGGCGGCCTATTCGGCGGTGCGCGACCAGGTCGCCATCGAGCCGCGGCGTACCTGGTACATCGCCGACCAGGACACCCTGGCCGATCCCGGAGCCACCCCCGAAGGGCTGGTCAACCTGATGGCCGAGAGTGCCGGCTACCCGGGGGACAACCTGGCCCAGACCCAGCGCATCTTCCTCGATGACCCTTGCTTCTACATCTATACCTCCGGCACCACCGGCTTGCCCAAGGCAGGCATCTTCAAGCACGGGCGCTGGATGCGCACCAGTGCCGGCTTCGGCACCATCGCCCTGGATATGCAGCCTGAGGATGTGCTGTATTGCACCTTGCCGCTGTATCACGCCACCGGCTTGTGCGTGTGCTGGGGCTCGGCCATCACCGGGGCCTCGGGGTTCGCCATCCGCCGCAAGTTCAGCGCCAGCCAGTTCTGGGACGATGCCCGGCGCTTCCAGGCGACCACCATAGGTTATGTCGGTGAACTGTGCCGCTACCTGATCGACCAGCCGGGTTCGCCGCGTGACAGCGACCACCAGGTGTTCAAGATGATCGGCAACGGCCTGCGCCCGGGGGTCTGGAGTGAATTCAAGCAGCGCTTCGGCGTCGGCCATATCTGCGAGCTGTACGCCGCCAGCGACGGCAACATCGGCTTCAGCAACATTCTCAACTTCGACAACACCGTCGGGTTTTCCCTGATTCCTTGGGCCTTGGTGGAGTATGCCCACGACACCGGTGCGCCGCTGCGCAACAGCCAGGGGTTCATGCAGAAGGTGGCCAAGGGCGGCCAGGGCCTGCTGCTGGCGAAGATCGACGACAAGGCACCGCTGGATGGCTATACCGATCCGGAGAAGAACCTCAAGGTGATCCTCAAGGACGTGTTCGAGAAGGGCGACAGCTACTTCAATACCGGCGATCTGCTGCGTGACATCGGTTTTGGCCATGTGCAGTTCGTCGATCGCTTGGGCGATACCTTCCGCTGGAAGGGCGAGAACGTCTCCACCACCGAGGTGGAGAACATCCTGCTGGGGCACCCGCAAATCGCCGAGGTGGTGGCCTACGGCGTGGAGATTCATAACACCAACGGCCGTGCGGGGATGGTGGCGATCACCCCGGCGGAGTCCCTGGCGACCCTGGATTTCGGTGCGCTGTTGCAGTTCGCCCGGCAGCAACTGCCGGGCTATGCGGTGCCGCTGTTCCTGCGGATCAAGGTGAAGATGGACACCACCGGCACTTTCAAATACCAGAAGAGCCGCCTGAAGGAGCAGGCCTTCGATCTCGAACGCACCGGAGACGATCCGATCTATGCCTGGTTGCCGGGCTCGGACACCTATGAACGATTGACCCCGCAAATCTTCGCCGACATCCAGGCAGGGCGCCTGCGCTATTGATTCTGTCTATGGCGGCCCTTGGGAAAAAGAGGATGACAGGCTGCGGCCGGCTTGGGGAAACTAGCGACATTCCGATTGCCCGAACCTGGAGTTTCCGATGACCGACAAAAGCCGCCAGATGACCGAAGACGAGGCCGCCCAGTTCGTCGAGCAGGTGTTCAACGTCGCCCGCCAGGGCGATGCCCAGATGCTCGACCGACTGGCCGGTGGTGGCCTGCCGGTCAACCTGCGCAACCACAAGGGCGATACCCTGCTGATGCTGGCCGCGTACTACGGGCATGTGGATGCGGTGCAGGTGCTGCTCAAGCACAAGGCCGACCCCGAGATCCGCAACGACAACGGCCAGAGCCCGATCGCCGGGGCCGCCTTCAAGGGCGACCTGGCGGTGGTCAAGGCGCTGGTGGAGGGTGGTGCCCAGGTCGAGGGCGCCTCTTTCGACGGGCGTACTGCACTGATGATGGCAGCCATGTTCAACCGCACCGAGATCGTCACCTACCTGATCAGCCAGGGGGCCGATCCCAAGGCTCGCGATGCCAATGGCGTGAACGCCCTGGAGGCGGCCAGGACCATGGGCGCGGTGGATACCACCGCGCAACTGGAACAACTCCTGGCCTGAGGCGCGAGGGCGGCGAGGGCTTGGGCCCTCGTCGTTGCAGCAGGACCGGCCGCGGACTTTAGGCTATCCTTCGCGCCCTCGAAATTTCCTTGCCTCCAGGATGCGCCCATGAAGACCGCCCTTATCGAACTCATCACCAGAATCAGCTCCGGTTGCATGGGCGACGCCGAGATCCAGCGGATCGCCGACGAAGCGAGCCAGGCCTATGCCGATCCCGAGGCGTTCCTGGCGGCCAACCCCGACATCAACTATGACGACAGCTTCCCCATCCCCCTGGGTGAGTGGGTGGTGGTCGGCAGCCTGCCGGACACGGTGCTGTTCCAGGCCGATACCTATGTCGACCTGTTCAGCCAGATCGTCGCGTCCTTCGGCAAGGATGTGTCGTTCAATATCAAGCCCAAGCAACTGGCCAAGACCGAAGCCTTGACCGCCCTGAACCGGATCCAGATCCAGATGGGCAGCATGAACCCGGAGAACGGCGGTTACGTGCTGATGAACTTCAGCCAGTTGCTGGACGACGAACTGCAGATGGTCCTGGTCTACGGCCACGATGTGCCGCGGGTGCTGGAGCTGTGTGCCGAGGTGGGCATCGCCGCGGCTCCGGCCCTGGAGGCCCTGAAGGTCGCGGTGCACGTCTGAATCGCCAATGCCGTGGTGATCTCGCGGAACCCTGATGGCGCCCGGCTATCCTAGAAGGAAGCACACCATCACTAGGGAGCGACATCATGGGTTCCACCTTCAATGGCCTGGTCGGCCTGATCATCCTGGCCCTGGATATCTGGGCCATCATCAACGTCCTCAAGAGCGGCGCCGAGACGGGCATGAAGATCCTCTGGGTACTGCTGATCATCCTGCTGCCGGTGCTGGGGCTGATCATCTGGGCCATCGCCGGACCCCGGGGGAATGTCCGCCTCTGACCGACAACGGGTCGAGCTTCTGCAAGAAAGGGCCGCGAGGTCCTTTTTTGTGTGACTAAACATGCCTTGAACGAAATTTTCACAAACGCTCGAAGACAATTCGCCAGCGTTTTTTTCGCTGTCACTCCCTGCCATTCATTGCCCCAGAGCCGTTGGTGGCCAGGTGCATACGCCTGCCACCAAGTAATGGCAATGCCTCCAGTGATCGTGCAACATCTGCGCACCGCGTATTCCCCCGTCGCCCCCGGCGGCAACAAGAGGGCTGAACGCCGCTTCATCCTTGCAACTTAAACTTCCAATGGGTCCTAAAACGACATGGCAAACTCGGATGCCCTGAGCCAGCAGCGATCCCCGAATCGCTTGCTGCAACCGACCGTCAAATCCCATCTGGCCTACACGCTCCTCTGTGCGCTGGTCATGATGGTGATGTTCACTCTGTTGCGCGTTGCGCTGCTGGTCTACAACCGCGAGATGATCCTCGATACGCCGGCCTCGACCTTCCTCGAGGCGTTTGCCAACGGCCTGCGTTTCGACTTGCGGTTGGTGGTCTACCTCTGCGTGCCGCTGGTGCTGGCGCTGTTCAGTGCCCGGGCCATGGCCGCCCGCGGGCTGCTGCGCTTCTGGCTGACGCTGACCTCCAGCATCGCGTTGTTCCTCGGCCTGATGGAAATGGACTTCTATCGTGAGTTCCACCAGCGCCTCAATGGCCTGGTATTCCAGTACGTCAAGGAAGACCCGAAGACCGTGATGAGCATGCTCTGGTACGGCTTCCCGGTGGTGCGCTACCTCTTGGCCTGGGTCGTGGGCACCTGGCTGCTGAGCCTGGCGTTCAAGGGGGCCGATCGTGCTACCCGGCCCCGTGGACCATTCACTGGCGGCAGTGTCGGGGCGCGCCAGATCGCACCCTGGTACGCGCGCCTGGCAGTGTTCGTGGTCTGCCTGGTGGTCTGCGTAGTGGCAGCCCGCGGCACCCTGCGCCAAGGGCCGCCGATGCGCTGGGGTGACGTCTACACCACCGAATCGAACTTCGCCAACCAACTGGGCCTCAACGGCACCCTGCAACTGTTGGCCGCCGCCAAGGACCGCATGTCCGAGGATCGCACCAACATCTGGAAGGCGACCCTGCCTCAGCCCCTGGCCCAGCAGACCGTACGCGATATGTTGCTGGTCCCGAGCGACAAGCTGGTGGATGCCGATGTCGCGGCCGTACGCCGAAACTACACTCCCGACGCGGATAAGACCCTGCCGATCAAGAACGTCGTGGTGATCCTCATGGAGAGCTTCGCTGGGCATTCGGTGGGTGCCCTGGGCCGTCCGGGCGAAGTCACCCCATACTTCGACAAGCTGTCCAAGGAAGGCTTGCTGTTCGACCGTTTCTTTTCCAATGGCACCCATACCCACCAGGGCATGTTCGCCACCATGGCCTGCTTCCCCAACCTGCCGGGCTTCGAATACCTGATGCAGACCCCGGAAGGCAGCCACAAGCTGTCCGGCCTGCCGCAATTGCTCAGTGCGCGCAAGTTCGATGATGTGTACGTCTACAACGGCGACTTCGCCTGGGACAACCAGTCGGGTTTCTTCAGCAACCAGGGCATGACCAACTTCATCGGTCGCAACGACTTCGTCGATCCGGTGTTCTCCGACCCGACCTGGGGCGTGTCCGACCAGGACATGTTCGAGCGTGGCCTGCAGGAACTGAAGGCCCGGGAAAACGGCAAGCCGTTCTATGCCTTGCTGCAGACCTTGTCCAACCACACGCCGTACGCTTTGCCGACGCCGTTGCCGGTGGAAAAAGTGACCGATCGTGGCAGCCTCAATGAGCACTTGACCGCCATGCGTTATTCCGACTGGGCCCTGGGCCAGTTCTTCGAGAAGGCGCGCAAGGAGCCGTACTTCAAGGAGACTCTGTTCGTGGTGGTCGGCGACCATGGCTTCGGCAACGAGCAGCAGATCACCGAGATGGACCTGGGCCGTTTCAACGTGCCGATGTTGATGATCGCTCCGGGCATCCAGGAGAAGTTCGGCCAGCGTGACCACACCGTGGGCACCCAGATCGATATCGTGCCGACCATCATGGGACGCCTGGGTGGCGACGTCCTGCACCAGTGCTGGGGACGCGACCTGCTCAACCTGCCTGAGGGTGACAAGGGCTTCGGCGTGATCAAGCCCTCGGGCAGTGACCAGACCGTAGCTCTGTTGACCGCCGATCGGGTCCTGGTACTGCCCAAGGAAATGTCGCCGCGGTTGTACAGGTACGAATTGGGGGCCAACCCGGGTGGAGAGCTGATCCCGGAATCCGCCGACGAGGCGCAACTCAAGCAGAAACTCGAGTCTTTCCTGCAAACCGCGACCAAGAGCCTGCTGGACAACACTGCAGGCGTGGTCAACGGCAAGCCGGACTGATCGCCAAGGCACCCGGCCGGCTCGCCTTCGAGCGCCGGCCGGGTTGACCAAGCCTCCATGCACCCCTCTTGCAGGGGTGTTTTTTTGCCCGGCCCAAAGCTGCCGAAGCGTCTTGTGCCCTAGATCCTGCCGAGCAACAGCAGCACCAACAGTACGACCAGCACCACGCCAATAACCCCTGAAGGGCCGTAGCCCCAGCTTCTGGAGTGGGGGAAGACCGGCAGGCCGCCAATCAGCAGCAGGATCAGGATGATGATCAGGATGGTGCCCATAGCGATGTCCTTTCAGGAAGTATTGGTCGAGCGGCGAAGATTGCGCACCTGTCTTGTTCGCAACATGGGCCGCTTACTGTTTCGGACTCGTTGCCGGTGCGCAAGATTCAAAGTTTTTCGCCGGCCAGCGCCGTCGCTCCCAAGGGCCGGACCGGGGCAGGGGTTTGCCCGTGCCATTCAGCACCCTGATGGTGCATGGGGCGCGCCGGGGCCTTCGCTACACTGGCGTCCATCTTTCCAGGACCTACAAGGCAACTGTTATGCACAATCGCATGATGATCACCGGCGCCGGCTCCGGCCTGGGGCGCGAAATCGCTTTGCGCTGGGCGCGCGAGGGTTGGCGGCTGGCTTTGTCCGACGTCAACGAGGCGGGTTTGCAAGAGACCCTGAAGCGGGTTCGCCAAGCCGGTGGCGATGGGTTCGTGCAGCGCTGCGATGTGCGTGACTACAGCCAGCTGACGGCGCTCGCCCAGGCTTGCGAGCTCAAGTTCGGGGGCATCGATATCATCGTCAACAACGCCGGCGTGGCTTCCGGTGGTTTCTTCAGCGAGCTGTCCCTGGAGGACTGGGACTGGCAGATCGCGATCAACCTGATGGGCGTGGTCAAGGGCTGCAAGGCCTTCCTGCCGCTGTTGGAGCAGAGCAAGGGGCGGATCATCAACATCGCCTCCATGGCCGCCCTGATGCAGGGGCCGGCCATGAGCAACTACAACGTGGCCAAGGCCGGCGTGGTGGCGCTTTCGGAAAGCCTGCTGGTCGAGCTGGCGCAGCAGGAAATCGCCGTGCACGTGGTCTGCCCGTCGTTCTTCCAGACCAACCTGCTGGACTCCTTCCGTGGCCCGACCCCGGCGATGAAGGCCCAGGTGGGCAAGTTGCTGGAGAGCTCGCCTATCAGCGCCAGCCAGATCGCCGACTATGTCCACCAGCAGGTGCAGGCCGGCCAGTTCATGATCCTGCCCCATGAGCAGGGACGCCTGGCCTGGACCCTGAAGCAACACAACCCCCAGGCGCTGTACGCCGAAATGACCCAGATGGCCGAGAAGATGCGCGCCAAGGCCAAGCAAGGCACCCACTGAACTTGCCCTGGGCCCGGGGCCTCGCTAGGGTTGCCGGCACCCGGCAATCCTGACGAGACCTTGCATGCTCAACTACCTGTGGTTCTTCCTCGCCGCGCTGTTCGAAATCTTCGGCTGCTATGCCTTCTGGATGTGGCTGCGCCAGGGCAAGAGTGCCCTGTGGGTCATTCCCGCGCTGGTCAGCCTGACCCTGTTCGCCCTGCTGTTGACCAAGGTCGAGGCCGCCTACGCCGGGCGCGCCTATGCCGCCTACGGGGGCATCTACATCGTCGCGTCGATTGGCTGGCTGGCGGTGGTGGAGCGGGTTCGCCCCCTGGGGTCGGACTGGCTGGGGCTGGCGCTGTGCGTGATCGGCGCCAGCGTGATCCTGTTCGGGCCGCGATTCACGACCCCTTGAGCCGCGGCCTGGCGGTGTTTCAGTCGAACAGTTCCTTGGGCACATCGTGCTTGAGCATCAACTGGCACTGCTCGCTGTCGGGGTCGAAGACGATCACCGCCTGCCCCTTGCCCAGGGCCTGGCGAACCCGCAAGACCCGGGTTTCCAGCGGGGTTTCATCGCCGTTGTCGGTGCCTTCGCGGGTGACGAAGTCCTCGATCAGGCGGGTCAGGGTGTCGACTTCAAGCAGCTCGTGGGGAATCAGCATAAGGGGGCTCCGGCAAACAATCCCGGATGCTACCGGGGCCAGGTGCGCGCCGCCAGCCATCGCGTGCACAAACCCCCGGCTGGTTCTCAGGAGCGGTTGCCCACCAGGCTGTCCACCGAAGGCACCCGAGTCTCGCTTTCCATCTGCGCGTCATGCTCGAGTTGGTGGCTGAAGCGGTCCAGGGAGCCCTGGGCCGGCTGCGCATCGCTGGCGAACACGGGGGGGCTGAGGATATAGGCGCTCAGCAGCCGGGCCAGCGCCGCCAGGCTGTCGATATGGGTCCGCTCGTAGCCGTGGGTGGCGTCGCAGCCGAAGGCCAGCAGCGCGGTACGGATATCGTGGCCGGCAGTGACCGCCGAATGGGCGTCGCTGAAGTAATAGCGGAACAGGTCGCGGCGCACTGGCAGCTCGTGCTCCCCGGCCAGGCGCAGCAGGTGGCGCGACAGGTGATAGTCGTAGGGACCACCGGAATCCTGCATGGCCACGCTCACCGCATGCTCGCTGGAGTGCTGGCCCGGAGCGACCGGCGCGATGTCGATGCCGACGAATTCACTGACGTCCCAGGGCAGGGCTGCGGCGGCGCCGCTACCGGTTTCCTCGGTGATGGTGAACAGCGGGTGGCAGTCGATCGACAAGGGTTCGCCGCTGTCGACGATGGCCTTGAGGGCGGCCAGCAGCGCCGCGACCCCGGCCTTGTCATCCAGGTGCCGGGCGCTGATATGACCGCTTTCGGTGAACTCCGGCAGGGGGTCGAACGCGACGAAATCCCCCACGCCGATGCCCAGGGATTCGCAGTCGGCGCGGGTGGTGCAGTAGGCGTCCAGGCGCAGCTCGATGTGGTCCCAGCTGATGGGCAACTCGTCCACCGCGGTGTTGAAGGCATGCCCGGAGGCCATCAACGGCAGCACGCTGCCGCGCAGCACGCCGTTATCGGTGAACAGGCTGACCCGGCTGCCCTCGGCGAAGCGGCTGGACCAGCAGCCCACCGGCGCCAGGGTCAGGCGGCCGTTGTCCTTCACCGCGCGGACGCTGGCGCCGATGGTGTCCAGGTGTGCCGAGACGGCCCGGTCGGGGCTGTTCTTCTGGCCCTTGAGGGTGGCGCGGATGGTGCCGCGCCGGGTCAGTTCGAAGGGAATGCCCAGTTCCTCCAGGCGTTCGGCGACATAACGCACGATGGTGTCGGTGAAACCGGTGGGGCTGGGAATGGCGAGCATTTCCAGGAGGACCTTCTGCAGGTAGGCGAGGTCCGGTTCGGCGATCGTGTGGGTCATGGAAACTCCTGACGAAAAAACGCCCGTCGATGGCTTCGACCAAGACCTGCGGCGCTCGCTGGCGCCGCAGGCCCCAGGGGCTCAGGGGGTTGGTTGACTGAGGGGAAACAGCAGGTCGACAAAACGTTCGGCCGTCGGTTGCGGTTCGTGGTTGGCCAGCCCGGCACGCTCGTTGGCTTCGATGAACACGTACTCGGGCTGGTCCGCCGCCGTCACCAGCAGGTCCAGGCCGACCACCGGGATATCCAGGGCGCGGGCCGCGCGTACGGCGGCATCGGCCAACTGCGGATGGAGGATATCGGTGACGTCTTCCAGGGTGCCGCCGGTGTGCAGGTTGGCGGTACGCCGTACGCATAGCAGCTCGCCGGGTTCCAGCACGCTGTTGTAGTCGTAGCCGGCGGCATGCAGGGTGCGCTGGGTCTCGTGGTCCAGGGGAATGCGGCTCTCGCCACCGGTGGCCGCCTGGCGCCGACGGCTGAGGGCTTCGATCAAGGCGCCGATGGAGTGCTGGCCATCGCCGATGATCTGTGCCGGGCGGCGGATGGCCGCGGCCACCACTTCGAAGCCGATCACCAGGATGCGCAGGTCCAGGCCCTCGTGGAAGCTTTCCAGCAGCACCCGGCTGTCGAACTTGCGTGCCTGCTCGATGGCCTGCTGCACCTGCTCGATGCTGCGCAAGTCCACGGCCACTCCCTGGCCCTGTTCGCCGTCCAGGGGCTTGACCACCACCCGACGATGCTCGTCGAGGAACTCCAGGTTGTCGTCGGCGTTGCCCGCCAGGCGCTGCGCCGGCAGGTTCAGTCCGGCGCCCTTGAGCACCTTGTGGGTCAGGCTCTTGTCCTGGCACAGGGTCATGCTGATGGCGCTGGTCAGGTCGCTCAGGGATTCCCGGCAGCGCACCCGGCGCCCGCCGTGGCTGAGGGTGAACAAGCCCGCCTCGGCGTCGTCGACCTGTACATCGATACCCCGGCGATGGGCTTCCTCGACGATGATCCGGGCATAGGGGTTGAACTGCGCCTGGGGGCCGGGGCCAAGGAACAACGGCTGGTTGATGCCGTTCTTGCGCTTGATGGCGAAGGTCGAGAGGGTGCGAAAACCCAGCTTGGCGTAGAGGTTCTTGGCCTGGCGGTTGTCGTGCAACACGGACAGGTCGAGGTGGCTCAGGCCACGGCTCATGAAGTGTTCGATCAGGTGGCGCACCAATACCTCGCCAACGCCCGGTCGGCTGCAGTCGGGGTCCACCGCCAGGCACCACAGGCTGCTGCCGTGCTCCGGGTCCTGGTAGGCCTTGTAATGGTCCAGGCCCATGACGCTGCCGATCAGTGCGCCGCTGTCCTCGTCCTCGGCCAGCCAGTAGGCCGGTCCGCCCTGGTGGCGTGGGGTCAGTAGCTCTGGGTCGATGGGCAGCATGCCCCGGGCCAGGTACAGCTGGTTGATGGCCTGCCAGTCGGCGGCGCTTTGCGCACGGCGGATACGAAAGCCACGGAACACCCGGGTGGCCTGGCGGTAGTCGCTGAACCACAGGCGCAGGGTGTCGGAGGGGTCGAGGAACAGTTGCGCCGGTTCCAGCCCCAGCACCTGCTGGGGCGCGGCCACATACAGCGCGATGTCGCGCTCGCCGGGACGCTCGTTGAGCAGTTCCTCGGCCAGCCGGGTGGCGTCGGGGAAGGTATGGCCGATCAGCAGGCGACCCCAGCCGCAGTGCACGGCCACCGGTGCCTTGCCCGGTTCGTTGCCGTCCTCGGCGAAGCGCGCCTGCAGGCGCTCGTAGGTAGGGGCCTGGCCGCGCAGCAGGCGTTGGCTGTAGGCCGTATGGGCTTTCATCGATCAGATTCCTTGTTCACTGAGCCACAGGTTCAACGCCGCCAGCTGCCACAGCTTGGAGCCGCGCAACGGCGTCAGCTGGCCCTGGGGGTCGGTCAGCAGGCGGTCGAGCATCGCCGGATTGAACAGGCCGCGGTCCTGGCTCGGGTCCAGCAGCAGTTCGCGGACCCAGTCCAGGGTCTTGCCCTCCAGGTGCTTGAGCCCCGGTACCGGGAAGTAGCCTTTCTTGCGGTCGATGACCGCGCTGGGAATCACCAGCCGCGCGGCCTCCTTGAGCACCTGCTTGCCGCCGTCTGGCAGCTTGAAGCGCGCCGGGACCCGGGCCGAGAGCTCCACCAGGCGGTAGTCGAGGAAGGGCGTGCGGGCCTCCAGGCCCCAGGCCATGGTCATGTTGTCCACACGCTTGACCGGGTCGTCCACCAGCATCACCGTGCTGTCCAGGCGCAGGGCCTTGTCCACGGCAGCCTCGGCCCCGGGACGAGCGAAATGCTCGCGGACCCAGTCGCCGGCGGCGTCGTGGTCCAGCAACCAGCGCGGTTGCACGGTGGCGGCGTAGTCCTCGTAGCTGCGGTCGAAGAACGCCGCGCGGTAAGCGTCATAGGGATCATCGGCGCCGTCCACCTGCGGATACCAGTGGTAGCCGGCGAACAACTCGTCGGCACCCTGGCCGCTCTGCACCACCTTGCAGTGCTTGGCCACTTCCCGGGATAGCAAATAGAAGGCGATGCAGTCGTGGCTGACCATCGGCTCGCTCATGGCGCGAAACGCAGCGGGCAACTGCTCGATAATCTCGTGCTCGGCGATGCGCAGTTGGTGATGGCGGGTGCCGTAGTGCCGGGCGATCAGGTCGGAATACTGGAACTCGTCGCCTCGTTCGCCGCCGGCATCCTGGAAGCCGATGGAGAAGGTCGACAGCTCGTCCACCCCGACTTCGCGCAGCAGGCCCACCAGCAGGCTGGAGTCGACGCCGCCGGACAGCAGCACGCCGACGTCCACCGCCGCCCGTTGGCGGATGGCCACCGCTTCACGGGTGCTGTCCAGCACCCGGTCGCGCCAGTCTTCCAGGGTCAGCCGGGTTTCGTCGGCGGCCGGGCCATAGGCCAGGGTCCACCAGGTCTGCTGCTCGCTGCGGCCATCGGCCTCGATGCGCATCCAGGTGGCCGGCGGCAGTTTCTCGATACCGGCCAGCAAGGTCCTGGGAGCCGGGACCACGGCATGGAAGTTCAGGTAGTGGTTGAGGGCGACCGGGTCGAGCAGCGGATCGATGTCGCCGCCCTTGAGCAGTGCCGGCAGGGTCGAGGCGAAGCGCAGGCGCTGGCCGGTGCGCGACAGGTACAGGGGCTTGACCCCGAGGCGGTCGCGGGCCAGGAACAGGCGCTTGCTGTCGCGCTCCCAGATGGCGAAGGCGAACATGCCATTGAGCTTGGGCAGCAGCTCGGCGCCCCAGGCGTGGTAGCCCTTGAGCAGTACTTCGGTGTCGCCCCCGGAATGAAAGGCATAACCCTCGGCTTCCAGTTCGGCGCGCAGCTCGGGGTAGTTGTAGATCGCGCCATTGAAGGCCAGGGACAGGCCCAGCTGGTTGTCGACCATGGGCTGCGCCGAACCGTCCGACAGGTCCATGATCTTCAGGCGCCGATGGCCCAGGGCGATCGGCCCCTGGCTGTGGAAGCCCCAGGCGTCGGGACCGCGGGGGGCGAGGTGGTGGGTGATGCGTTCAACTGCCGCAAGGTCGGCAGGTTGGTGATCGAAACGTAGTTCTCCAGCTAATCCGCACATAAGTCCTTACCGGTTGTTTCCGTTGGGGAAGAGTCAATCCGTCGCCGCCAAAATCACGGCTACCTGGAAACTGACCTGTGCATAACTCGGGAGTTTTAGATCGATGGGTAATAAGCGCCAGGTCTTGTCCAACCCCGGACGGGCCGGGGCGGGGCAGTGAGGGGCAGGCAGCGCCGCCGGCAAGCGGCTGCCGGGGCCTTGTTTCAGGCCTTGCCGCGAATCAGCCGGCGCAGGGCGAAGCGGTTCGGATGGCAGGCCTCGGCCACGCTCCTGGGCAATGGCAGGGGCTCGTTTTCCAGCCAGGCGGCCAGCAGCTCCCCCGACAACGGCGCGGTGATCAAGCCGCGCGAGCCATGGCCACTGTTGATGTACAGGCCTTCGAGCCAGGGGCAGGGCAGGTCCGGTACCTGGCGAGCGTCCTTGCCCAGGGCGGCATAGGTATCGACGAAGGCGGCGGGGTCCGCCAGCGGGCCGACGATGGGCAGGTAGTCCGGGCTGGTGCAGCGAAAGGCCGCGCGGCCCTGCAAATCTTCCAGGGGCAGTTGTTCGACCTCCAGGCGGTGCAGCAGGTCGCTGGAGATTTCCCGCAGCATTTCCAGGTTGCCCGCATGTTCGGCCGTGGTCGGGGCCAGGTCCTGGCTGTGGAAATCGAAGCTGGCGCCCAGGGTGTGCTCCCCCAGCCGGGGCGGGGCGACATAGCCTTCGGCGCAGACCACCGTGGCCAGGGCCTGGCTGCGTGCCGTTTGCGGCAGGCGGGTGATCTGCCCACGGATGCGCTTGAGGGGCAACTCGGCGCTGGCGGGAAACTGCTTGATCTCGGCAGCGCCGGCGAGGATCACCACGGCGGCGCTGGCCAGTAGTTGTTCGCCGTCCCAGGCCTGCCACTGCTGGTCGACCCGGCGCAGTTCCAGCACCTGTCGATGGGTCAGGACCTGGATGCCTGGATGCCCGGCTTGCCACTGGCACAGCGCCGGCGGATGGACCCAGCCCCCTTCAGGGAAGAACAGCCCGCCGTATTCCAGGCCAATGCCGGCCCGGGCCTGGGCTTGCTCGCGGTCCAGGATGTGCAGCAAATCGTGGGGAAAGGCCGCGGCCAGTTGTGCCTGGCGCTCGGCCTCCTTGGGGTTGAACGCCAGTTGCAGGACGCCGCAGGCGTCCCAGTCCAGGCCCCGTTGCAGGTGTTCGAGCTGGCGGCGGGTGTAGCCGAAGCCGCTGAGGATCATCTGCGACAACGCCGTGCCGTGGGCCGATAGCTTGAGGTAGAGCACGCCCTGGGGATTGCCCGAGGCTTCCTGGGCCAGTTGCCCGTGGCGTTCGAGCAGTTGTACCTGCCAGCCACGGGCGGCCAGGCTGGCGGCACTGGAGCAGCCGGCCAGGCCGCCGCCGATCACCAGGGCGGTCTTGTCTTGTCGTGGTGGGCGGGCGAACCAGGGCTTGGCTGCGGTCGGAGCGGGCGTTTCTTCGGGCCAGCCGAGGAACTCGCCGCGCAGCACTTCCCATTTGCGGCCGATACCCGGGGTGCGCTTCATCTTGAAGCCCGCGGCGTTCAACAGGCGCCGCACCCAGCCGGCGCTGGTGAAGGTGCTGATGCTGGCGCCCGGTGCGGCCAGGCGGGCCAGTTCGGCGAACAGCTCGGCGGTCCACATCTCGGGGTTCTTCGCCGGGGCGAAACCATCGAGGAACCAGGCGTCCACCTGGGCGTCCAGTTGCGGCAGTTGCTCCAGGGCATCGCCGATCAACAGGGTCAGGATGACCCGGCCCTGGTCCAGGACCAGGCGCTGGAAACCACCGTGGATCGCCTGGTACTGCTCCAGCAGCGGCTGTGCCAGGTCGGCCAGCTCCGGCCAAAGCGCCAGGGCCCGTTGCAGGTCGGCATGGCTCAGGGGGTATTTTTCGACGCTGACGAAATGCAGGCGCGCCCCGGCCGGCGCTTGTTGCCGGAACAGTTGCCAGGCGCAGAGGAAGTTCAGCCCGGTGCCGAAGCCGGTCTCGCCGATGACGAAGCGCTGGCCGGCGGCCAGGGCGGCGAAGCGTTCCCCCAGGCGGTTCTGTTCGATGAAGACGTGGCGGGTTTCATCCAGCCCCGAGTCGCTGGAGAAATACACATCGTCGAAGACCCGCGAACGCGGGCGTCCTTGGTCGTCCCAGTCGAGCTGGGCGTAGGGCAGTTCTGCTGTCATGTTCGGCTCATGTGGCGCAAGGCGGCCATTCTAGCCGATCACCGGGTCGGCGCTTGATCCATGGCAAGCCGTTGGCGCTTCTGGATTTGTTTTCCCTGGCCGAGGTCCATCCGCTAGTCTTGGAAAATTCTTGGAAGGGAGCCACCCATGTTCGAATCCGCTGAAATCGGTCACGCCATCGACAAGGGAACCTATGACGCCGAAGTGCCGGCCTTGCGCGAAGCCTTGCTCGAGGCGCAGTTCGAGTTGCGCCAGAAGGCCGGATTCCCGGTGATCGTGCTGATCAATGGCGTGGAAGGGGCGGGCAAGGGCGAGACGGTCAAGCTGCTCAACGAATGGATGGACCCGCGCCTGATCGAGGTGCGCACCTTCGACCAGCAGACCGACGAGGAGCTGTCGCGGCCACCGGCCTGGCGCTATTGGCGCATGCTCCCGGCCAAGGGGCGCATGGGGGTGTTCTTCGGCAACTGGTACAGCCAGATGCTCCAGGGGCGGGTGCATGGGCAGATCAAGGACCCGCGCCTGGACCAGGCGATCAATGCTGCCGAGCGCCTGGAGAAGATGCTTTGCGATGAGGGCGCGCTGATCTTCAAGTTCTGGTTCCACCTGTCCAAGAAGCAGATGAAGGCCCGGCTCAAGGCCCTGCAGGACGATCCGCTGCACAGCTGGCGCATCAGCCCGCTGGACTGGCAGCAATCGGAGACCTACGACAAGTTCGTCAAGTACGGCGAGCGAGTGTTGCGCCGCACCAGTCGCGACTATGCGCCCTGGCATGTGATCGAAGGCGTGGACCCGCATTACCGCAGCCTTACCGTGGGCCGCATCCTCCTCGAGGGCTTGCAGAGCGCCCTGGCTCGCAAGCCGCTCAAGCCGGCCCAGGTCAACGCCGCGCCGTTGCCGCCAGCGGTGGACCAGTTGAGCCTGCTGGACAGCCTGGACATGACCCAGCACCTGGACAAGGACGACTACGAAGAGCAACTGATCACCGAGCAGGCGCGCCTGGCCGGCCTGTTGCGCGACAAGCGCATGCGCAAGCACGCCCTGGTGGCGGTGTTCGAGGGCAACGATGCGGCGGGCAAGGGCGGCGCCATCCGCCGGGTGGCGGCGGCGCTGGACCCACGCCAATACAGCATCGTGCCGATCGCCGCGCCGTCCGAAGACGAGCGCGCGCAGCCCTACCTCTGGCGTTTCTGGCGGCAAATCCCGGCCCGGGGCAAATTCACCATCTTCGATCGTTCCTGGTACGGCCGGGTGCTGGTGGAGCGGGTGGAGGGTTTCTGCAGCCCGGCCGACTGGTTGCGTGCCTACAGCGAGATCAACGACTTCGAGGAGCAGTTGGCCGATGCCCGGGTGATCGTGGTGAAGTTCTGGCTGGCCATCGACAAGGACACCCAGCTGGAGCGCTTCCAAGAGCGCGAAGAGATCCCCTTCAAGCGCTTCAAGATCACCGAGGACGACTGGCGCAACCGCGACAAGTGGGATGACTACCGCACCGCGGTGGGCGACATGGTCGACCGCACCAGTACCGAAGTGGCGCCCTGGACCCTGGTGGAGGCCAACGACAAGCGCTGGGCCCGGGTCAAGGTCCTGCGCACCATCAACCGGACTCTGGAAGAGGCCTTCGAGCGCAGCGACCGGCACGACAAGAAACACAAGAAGTAGGCCGATGGCCACGCATACGGCCAATGAATGATCGTCGCGGCCAGTTGGCCGCGGATCTATGCTCGACGCTCTTGAGCTGGCAACAACAAGGAGAGCGTCATGCGTGAAGTGGTGATAGTCGACAGCGTGCGGACTGGCCTGGCCAAGTCCTTTCGCGGCAAGTTCAACCAGACCCGTCCGGACGACATGGCCGCCCATTGTGTCAATGCGCTGTTGGCGCGCACTGGCATCGACCCGGCCAGCGTCGAGGATTGCATCGTCGGCGCCGGCTCCAACGAAGGGGCCCAGGGCTACAACATCGGACGCAACGTCGCCGTGCTTTCGGCCCTGGGCACCGGCACCGCGGGCATGACCCTCAACCGTTTCTGCTCTTCGGGGTTGCAGGCGATCGCCATCGCCGCCAACCAGATCGCCTCCGGCTGCAGCGACATCATCGTCGCCGGCGGGGTGGAGTCCATCAGCCTGACCATGAAGAGCGTCAACACCGAGAACCTGATCAATCCATTGCTCAAGGAACAGGTGCCGGGCATCTATTTCCCCATGGGCCAGACCGCCGAGGTGGTGGCTCGACGCTACAAGGTCAGTCGCGAGAGCCAGGACCTTTATGCCCTGCAGAGCCAGCAGCGCACCGCCCAAGCCCAGGCCGCCGGCCTGTTCGACGACGAGATCGTGCCGATGGCGGTCAAGTACAAGGTCGAGGACAAGAACACCGGGCAGGTGCAGATCCTCGATGGCGTGGTGGATCGCGACGACTGCAACCGCCCGGACACCACCCTGGAGAACCTGGCGGCGCTCAAGCCGGTGTTCGCCGAGGATGGTTCGGTGACCGCTGGCAACTCCTCACAGCTCTCCGATGGGGCTTCGATGACCCTGGTGATGAGCCTGGAGCGGGCACTGGCCCTGGGGCTCAAGCCCAAGGCGTTTTTCCGGGGATTCACCGTGGCCGGCTGTGAGCCGGACGAAATGGGCATCGGCCCGGTGTTCTCGGTGCCCAAGCTGCTCAAGGCCAAGGGCCTGGGCATCGCCGACATCGACCTGTGGGAACTCAACGAGGCTTTCGCGTCCCAGTGCCTGTATGCCCGCGAGCGCCTGGAAATCGACAACGCCCGCTACAACGTCAATGGCGGCTCGATCGCCATCGGCCACCCCTATGGCATGACCGGCTCGCGCCAGGTCGGACACCTGGTGCGCGAGCTGCAGCGGCGCAACCTGCGCTACGGCATCGTCACCATGTGCGTAGGGGGTGGCATGGGCGCCACCGGGCTGTTCGAGGCCGTGCGCTAGGCCTGTTGCTGCTATACCAGCCGGCTACGATGGGGCCGGCTTGCGTGTTTGCGACCTGGACCATCCTGTTTGCGCTCGGCCGCTCATGGCCGCTGTGTTGCTCCAGGTTCCGGCCCTAGAATGTGCCCGTCGCTGGCAGGTCTTGTGGGGTTGGCATGCATGTTTCATCCGGTCGTTGGGCCTACGGCCTGTTCCTCGCCTTGGTGACGGCGGTGCTCTGGGGCATCCTGCCCATCAAGCTCAAGCACGTGCTGCAAGCGATGGATCCGGTCACCGTGACCTGGTTCCGCCTGCTGGTCTCCGGCGGGTGCCTGCTGGTCTACCTGGCGGCGGTACGCCGCCTGCCCGACTGGCGCCAGCTCGGGCCACGAGGCGCCTGGCTGGTGCCGCTTGCGGTGGGCGGCCTGGTGGGCAACTACGTGCTGTACCTGATGGGCCTGAACCTGTTGAGCCCGGGCACCGCGCAACTGGTGGTGCAGATGGGGCCGATCCTGTTGCTGGTCGCCAGTGTGCTGGTGTTCAAGGAGCGTTTCAGCCTGGGGCAGGGCCTGGGCCTGCTGGTATTGCTGGTGGGGTTCGGGTTGTTCTTCAACCAGCGCCTGGCCGAGTTGCTGACCTCCCTGGGCGACTACACCGCTGGCGTGCTCACCGTGCTGGCGGCGTCGGCGGTCTGGACTTTCTATGCACTGGGCCAGAAGCAGTTGCTGAGCGTGTGGAATTCATTGCAGGTGATGATGGTGATCTACCTGTCCTGTGCCTTGCTGCTCACGCCCTGGGTTCATCCGCTGGAGGTCCTGGCGCTGACGCCGTTGCAAGGTTGGCTGCTGCTGGCCTGCTGCCTCAATACCCTGGTGGCCTATGGCGCGTTTGCCGAAGCCCTGGCCCATTGGGAGGCATCGCGGGTCAGTGCGACCCTGGCCATCACCCCGCTGGTGACCTTCGCCGCCGTGGCCTGGGCGGCCTGGGTGTGGCCGCAGTACGTGCACGCGGAACAGATCAACGGCCTGGGTTACGGCGGTGCGTTGTTGGTGGTGCTGGGTTCGGCGCTGACGGCCCTGGGGCCGTCGCTGATCGAGGGGCTGCGGGCACGGCGTCGGCGCGGTGGCGCCAGGTGACGATCACGGGCGGTGGCATGAGCCAGCCGCCCACTCTGGATGTCAGCCCTGTTTTCCGGCTTCCAGCATGTTTTCCGGGCGGACCCAGGCGTCGAACTGCGCATCGTCCAGGTAACCCAGTTGCAGCGCCGCCTCGCGCAGGGTCAGGTTCTCGGCGTAGGCCTTCTTGGCGATCTCGGCGGCCTTGTCGTAGCCGATATGCGGGTTGAGCGCGGTCACCAGCATCAGGCCGCGTTCCAGGTGGGCGGCCATTTGCACCGGGTCGGGCTCCAGGCCGGTGATGCAGTGCTGGTGGAAGTTGCTGCAGCCATCGGCCAGCAGGCGGATCGATTGCAGCAGGTTGTGGATGATCACCGGCTTGAACACGTTCAACTGCAAATGGCCCTGGCTGGCGGCGAAACCGATGGCGGTATCGTTGCCCATGACCTGGCAGGCCAGCATCGACAAGGCTTCGCACTGGGTCGGGTTGACCTTGCCGGGCATGATCGAACTGCCCGGCTCGTTGGCCGGCAGCTTGACCTCCGCCAGGCCGGCCCTCGGCCCCGAACCCAGCAAGCGCAGGTCGTTGGCGATCTTCATCAGGCACACGGCCAGGGTCTTGAGCGCGCCGGACAGGGCGGTCAGCGGTTCATGGCCGGCCAGGGCGGCGAACTTGTTGGGCGCGGTGACGAACGGCAGGCCGGAGAGGGCGGCCAGTTCGGCGGCGATGGCTTCGCCGAAACCGTGGGGCGAGTTCAGCCCGGTACCCACGGCGGTGCCGCCCTGGGCCAGTTCGCAGACCGCCGGCAGGGCACTGCGGATCGCCCGCTCGGCGTAGCTCAGCTGGGCGATGAAGGCCGAGAGTTCCTGGCCGAAGGTGATCGGCGTGGCATCCATCATGTGGGTGCGTCCGGTCTTCACCAGCTTCATGTGCCGCGCCGACAGCTCGGCCAGGCCACCGGAGAGTTCGGCGATGGCCGGCAGCAGTTGGAATTGCACGGCCTGGGCGGTGGCGATGTGCATGGCGGTGGGGAAGCAGTCGTTGGAGCTCTGGGAGCGGTTGACGTGATCGTTGGGGTGCACCGGCGCCTTGCCGCCGCGAGGGTTGCCCGCCAGCTCGTTGGCTCGTCCGGCCAGCACTTCGTTGACGTTCATGTTGCTCTGGGTGCCGCTGCCGGTTTGCCACACCACCAGCGGGAACTGGTCGTCGTGCTCGCCGGCCAGCACTTCGTCGGCGGCCTGTTCGATCAGCCGGGCGATATCCGCGGGCAGGTCGCCGTTGCGGTTGTTGACCCGGGCCGCGGCTTTCTTGATCAGCGCCAGGGCGTGCAGGACCGACAGTGGCATGCGTTCGGTACCGATGGCGAAGTTGACCAGCGAGCGTTGGGTCTGAGCGCCCCAGTAGGCTTCCTGCGGGACTTCAACCTGGCCCAGGCTGTCAGTTTCGATTCGATTCATCGTGGCGATCCTCCTAGTCTGACTGGCCAGTTTAGGCCCTGATCCGAGGCTCGGGTTCCCTTGGCGGGATTTATCCCTGCCATTGGCCCGGGCAAAACCGGGTGGGGTTGAGGGACGCGGAACAATAGGCGCAGAATGGACGCCCTTGGGGTTCTACCTCGCCTGCTAGAAAAGGAAACTCGATGACCCGTCTTCGTGCCCTCTGTTCCGCGGTTGTTCTGGTCTGTGCCAGCGGCCAGGTTCTTGCCGATACCGCCAGCCACAACGCCAGTGCCGAGGCTTTCCTGACCCTGGCCCATGCGGACAAGCTCGGTACCCCGGTCTACATGCAAGTGCAGCAAATGTTCGCCCAGCGTTTCGAGCAGACCAAGGCTCCGGAATCCAAGCGCGCGCTGCTGGAAACCTACCAGGCCAAGGCCAACGCGGCCCTGGACCAGGCCATCGGCTGGAACAAGCTGAAACCGGACATGGTCAAGCTCTACACCAGCAATTTCAGTGAATCGGAGCTCAAGGATCTGGTGGCTTTCTACCAGTCGCCACTGGGCAAGAAAGTCCTGGAGAAGATGCCCCAGCTGACCCAGCAATCGGCGCAGATGACCCAGGGCAAGCTGGAAAGCGCAGTGCCGGTGGTCAACAAGCTGCTGGCCGACATGACCGCCGAGCTCGAGCCCAAGGCCGCTCCGGCGAAGAAGAAGTAAGCGGAGCCCGCGATGATCATGCAACAACGGATCGAAACGGCGCTGGCGGGCTTGCAGCCTGCGCACCTGCAAGTGCTGGACGAAAGCCACATGCATAGTCGTGGCCAGGAAACCCACTTCAAGGCGGTGCTGGTCAGCGAGCAGTTTGCCGGCCTCAACAGCGTCAAGCGCCACCAGAAGGTCTACGCCACCCTGGGCGAGCTGATGGGCCAGTTCCATGCCCTGGCGCTGCATACCTACACGCCCCAGGAATGGGAAAAGATCGGCGCGGCCCCGGCCTCGCCGACCTGCGCCGGCGGTCATCCCTAGGAGCAGCCGCGGGCTTTGGCGGCAGGGCGCGATTCCGGGATTTCCGGCTCGGTTGGTCGCTTGCCACTCGAGACTTGGAGCTTGCCGCCGGCTTCCTGTTACAATCCGCAACGCGCCGCTTAGCCGGCGCGTTTTTTTTTGCATCCGGTTCACCCTTTGCGAGGGTAGCCACCTGGAGATTACCCATGACTCAACCCATCGTCGTGGCGGCACTGTACAAGTTCGTCACCCTCGAAGATTACGTCAGCCTGCGCGAGCCTTTGCTGCAGGCGATGCTCGACAACGGCATCAAGGGCACCCTGCTGATCGCCGAGGAAGGCATCAATGGCACGGTTTCCGGCAGCCGCGAAGGTATCGACGGCCTGCTGGACTGGCTCAAGAACGACCCGCGCATGCGCGACATCGACCACAAGGAGTCGTACTGCGACGAGCAGCCGTTCTACCGCACCAAGGTCAAGCTGAAGAAGGAAATCGTCACCCTGGGCGTGCCGGGCGTCGACCCGAACAAGCAGGTCGGGACCTATGTCGAGCCCCAGGACTGGAACGCCCTGATCAGCGACCCGGAGGTCCTGCTGATCGACACCCGCAACGACTACGAGGTGTCCATCGGTACCTTCGAAGGCGCCATCGACCCCAAGACCACCACCTTCCGTGAGTTCCCGGAGTACATCCGGGCCAACTTCGACCCCAGCAAGCACAAGAAAGTGGCGATGTTCTGCACCGGCGGCATTCGCTGCGAGAAGGCTTCGAGCTACATGCTCAGCGAAGGTTTCGGCGAGGTGTTCCACCTCAAGGGCGGGATCCTCAAGTACCTCGAGGAAGTGCCGCAGCAAGAGAGCAAGTGGCAGGGCGACTGCTTCGTGTTCGACAACCGGGTCACCGTGCGCCACGACCTCAGCGAAGGCGACTACGATCAATGTCATGCCTGCCGGACGCCGGTGAGCGTCGCGGATCGCGCCTCCGAGCACTATGTGCCGGGCATCAGTTGCCCTCATTGCTGGGACACGCTGAGCGAGAAGACCCGCCGCAGCGCCATCGACCGGCAGAAACAGATCGAGTTGGCCAAGGCTCGCAACCAGCCGCACCCGATCGGCTACAACTACAAGCAAGCATCCTCCGAGGCCTGAGCCATGTCCGCCCGCCTGCTCTATGTGATGGACCCGATGTGTTCATGGTGCTGGGGCTTCGCTCCGGTGGCCGAGGCCCTGGTGGAGCAGGCACAAGCTGCCGGCGTCGAGTTGCACCTGGTAGTGGGCGGCCTGCGCACCGGCAGTGGCGCGGCGCTGGAACCCACGACGCGGCGCTACATCCTCGAACACTGGCAGGCGGTGCACCAGGCCACCGGCCAGGCGTTCAAGTTCGAGGGGGCGTTGCCCGACGGATTCGTCTATGACACCGAGCCGGCTTGCCGAGCCATCGTCACCGCGCGGGGCCTGGCGCCGGATTGCGCCTGGAAGCTGTTGGGGCTGATCCAGCGCGCGTTCTATGTCGAAGGCCGGGATGTGACCCTGGCCAGCGTGCTGGTGGAACTGGCCGAACGCGCCGGAGTGCCGCGCATCGAATTCGCCGAGGCCTTCGACCGGGCCGAGCAGCATGCGGCCACGGCGGCGGACTTCACTTGGGTCCAGGACCTGGGCATCGCCGGGTTCCCCACCCTGCTGGCCGAGCGCAACGGCCAACTGGCCTTGCTGACCAACGGCTACCAGCCACTTGGCGAGCTCGCACCGTTGCTGGGGCGCTGGTTGGAGCGTGCCGCCAGTGCCTGAGCCGGTCGATCCAGGCGCCAGCGGCAAAACCGTCGACCGTCTGAGCTGGGCGGAAATCCGTCGCCTGGCCCTGCAACACAAGAAATCCCTGTGGATCGCCAATGGCGTCGCCGTCCTGGCGACCCTGTGCAGCGTGCCGATTCCCCTGCTGTTGCCATTGCTGGTGGACGAAGTGCTGCTGGGGCATGGCGATGCTGCGTTGCAGGTGATGCGGCTGTTGCTGCCGACGGCCTGGCATGACGCCGCCGGCTACATCGGCCTGATGCTGCTGGCGACCCTGGTCCTGCGCTGCGCGGCCCTGGTGTTCAACGTGGTCCAGGCCCGATTGTTCGCCGGCCTGGCCAAGGACATCGTCTATCGCATCCGTATCCGCCTGATCGAGCGACTCAAGCGCATCTCCCTGGGTGAGTACGAAAGCCTAGGCGGCGGCACCGTCAGCAGCCACCTGGTGACCGACTTGGACACCGTGGACAAGTTCGTCGGCGAGACCCTGAGCCGTTTCCTGGTGGCCATGCTGACCCTGGTGGGCACCGCCGGGATCCTGATGTGGATGCACTGGAAACTGGCCTTGCTGATCCTGCTGTTCAACCCGCTGGTGATCTTCGCCACAGTGCAGTTGGGCAAGCGGGTCAAGCACCTGAAGAAGCTGGAGAACGACAGCACCTCACGCTTTACCCAGGCCTTGACCGAGACTTTGGAAGCGATCCAGGAAGTCCGTGCAGGCAATCGCCAGGGCTACTTCCTCGGGCGCCTGGGGCGGCGTGCCGAAGAGGTGCGGGATTACGCAGTGGCCTCGCAATGGAAGAGCGACGCGTCGGGGCGGGCCAGCGGGCTGTTGTTCCAGTTCGGCATCGATATCTTCCGCGCCGTGGCGATGCTCACCGTGTTGTTTTCCGACCTGTCCATCGGCCAGATGCTGGCGGTGTTCAGCTACCTGTGGTTCATGATCGGCCCGGTGGAACAGTTGCTGAACCTGCAGTACGCCTATTATGCCGCGGGTGGGGCGCTGACCCGGATCAACGAGCTGCTGGCGCGCGCCGACGAGCCGCAACATGCCGGTGGCGTGGACCCGTTCCTGGGGCGCGAGACCGTGGGCATCGAGGTGCGCGGGCTGAGCTTCGGTTATGGCGACGAGCGCGTGCTGGACAACATGAACCTGTCCATCGCCCCGGGGGAGAAGGTGGCGATCGTCGGCGCCAGCGGCGGCGGCAAGAGTACCCTGGTGCAACTGTTGCTCGGCCTATACACGCCACAAGCCGGCAGTATCCGCTTCGGCGGTTCGACCCAGGAGGAGATCGGCCTGGCTACCGTGCGCGAGAATGTCGCCGTGGTGCTGCAACATCCGGCGTTGTTCAACGATACCGTGCGGGCCAACCTGACCATGGGCCGTGAGCGCAGCGACGGCGCCTGCTGGCAGGCGCTGGAGATCGCCCAGCTGGATGTCACGGTGAGGGCCTTGCCCCAGGGCCTGGACACCATGGTCGGACGTTCTGGGGTACGACTGTCCGGAGGCCAGCGCCAGCGCCTGGCGATTGCGCGGATGATTTTGGCCGAACCCAAGGTGGTGATCCTCGACGAGGCCACGTCCGCCCTGGACGCGGCCACCGAATACAACCTGCACCAGGCACTGACGCGTTTTTTACGGGGCCGGACTACGCTGATCATTGCTCACCGATTGTCGGCGGTGAAACAGGCGGACCGGGTATTGGTGTTCGATGGCGGGCAGATCGCCGAAGATGGCGACCATCAGCAACTAATTGCCGATGGCGGCCTCTATGCCAAGCTTTATGGGCATTTGCAGCAAGTTCGAGCGCCTTGAGTTTTATCCGGCTTTCTGTGCTTAGTGCTTGAATTTCCAGGTGTATTTATCGATTCAGCAGTCCAGGCTCGGGACCTTTTGCAAAGGGCTCGAGCCAGCGGCCGTTCGCCCGGTCTCGAAACGGGGGAAATTAGCCTAATCTGTGCTGTCTGAGGCGAGACTACTGGGTGTTCATTTGGCAGTGCTGAAGCAAGGACCCTCATGAAGCAAAAGCGGACTTTCGCAACGCCACGGTTGTTGGGCATCGTCTGGCCTTTCATTGCAGTGGTGGTATTCCAGGCACTCCTGGGTGGCCTCAGCCTGTATGTGCTATCGGCGGTGCGTGGCTACGTCGCCGGCGAAAGCCTATGGTCCAAGGGCCAGAAAGACGCGATCTACTACCTCAGTCTGTATGCCGACAGCCGCGACGAAGGCACCTTCCTCAAGTACCAGAACGCGATCGCCGTGCCCCAGGGCGGGCATGAGCTGCGGGGAGCGCTGGATAGTCAGCCGCCGGACCTGGAAGCGGCGCGGCTGGGGATCCTCAAGGGGGGCAACCACCCGGACGACGTGGCCAGCCTGATCTGGCTGTACCTCAACTTCCGGCACTTCAGCTACCTGGAAAAAGCCATCGACCGCTGGACCGTGGGCGACAGCTACCTGTTGCAACTGGACCAGGTCGCGCGGGAAATGCACCAGCACATCAATAGCAACAACGCCAGCGATGCCGATGTCCAGCGCTGGAAGAGCGAGATCTTCGCCATCAACGCTGGAGTCACCCCGGCGGCCAAGGCGTTCAGCGATGCCCTCGGGGAAGGCTCGCGGGTGATCCTGCGGTTGCTGCTGGTGACCAATCTGGCCACGGCGTTGTTCCTGATCGGCCTGGCTTTGCTGCGCACCCACAAGCTGCTGGCCCAGCGTCATGCCTTTGCCACCGCCTTGCAGCTGGAGAAAGAGCGGGCGCAAATCACCTTGCAGTCCATCGGCGACGGGGTGATCACCACGGATGTCGAAGGCGCCATCGCCTACATGAACCCGGCGGCGGAGGAGCTGACTCGCTGGAAGGGCGCGCAGGCCGTCGGCTTGCCCCTGGCGGCGCTATTCAATCTGCTGGACGAAAACGCCCAGACCGACGGCTTTACCTTGATCGAGCATATTCTCAGCGGCCAACTCAGTGGTGGCAGCGAGCATTCCAAGCTGATCCAGCGCCTGGACGGCAGCACAGTGTCGGTGACGCTGGTGGGGGCGCCAATCCGCAATGCCGGGAAGGTCAGCGGTGCGGTGCTGGTGTTGCACGACATGACCCAGGAGCGGCAATACATCGCCAACCTGTCCTGGCAGGCGACCCACGATGCCCTGACCGGCCTGGCCAACCGTCGCGAGTTCGAGTTTCGCCTGGAACAGGCCCTGTACGGCCTGGCCCGGCAACCGGCGCGGCATGCCCTGATGTTCCTGGACCTGGACCAGTTCAAGCTGGTCAACGACACCTGTGGTCATGCTGCCGGCGACGAATTGTTGCGGCATATCTGCGCCTTGCTGCAATCAGGACTGCGCGAGGGCGATACCTTGGCGCGGCTGGGCGGGGACGAGTTCGGCATCCTCCTGGAGAATTGCTCGCCGGAAGCCGCGGAGAAAATCGCCGAGGGGTTGCGCCAAACCGTGCAGAATCTGCATTTCGTCTGGAAGGGGCGGCCGTTCGTGACCACCGTCAGCATCGGACTGGTGCATATCGCCCAGACCCCGACCACCCTGGAGGCCTCCCTGCGCGCGGCGGACATGGCCTGCTACATGGCCAAGGAAAAGGGCCGCAACCGAGTGCAGGTCTACCATGCCGAT
This sequence comes from Pseudomonas sp. MSSRFD41, assembly GCF_014230245.1. Classification (NCBI taxonomy): domain Bacteria; kingdom Pseudomonadati; phylum Pseudomonadota; class Gammaproteobacteria; order Pseudomonadales; family Pseudomonadaceae; genus Pseudomonas; species Pseudomonas sp. MSSRFD41. The sequence goes on from NZ_JACKZK010000011.1 coordinate 183,473, forward strand.
GACTCGGAGCTGTCCCTGCGTTTTGGCGAAATGGCCTGGGTCCAGCGCCTGCACATGGCGCTGGAGGAAAACCGCTTCTGCCTGTATTCCCAGGAAATCACCGCGCTGGACCATCTGGAAGAAGGGGGGGGGCATCTGGAGATCCTCCTGCGCCTGCACGACGAGGCCGGGCGCATGATCCTGCCGGACAGCTTCATTCCGGCGGCCGAGCGCTATGGCCTGATGACGTCACTGGATCGTTGGGTGGTGCAGAATGTATTCAAGATCATTGCCCAGTGCATCGAGGAGGGGCGCGAAGGGCCGATGGCCATGTGTGCGATCAACTTGTCGGGGATCACCATCGGCGACGATGAATTCCTCGACTTCCTGCGCGAGCAGTTCGCCATCTACCGGATATCACCGGAACTGATCTGTTTTGAAATTACCGAAACCAGCGCCATCGCCAACCTCGGCAGTGCGATTCGTTTTATAAACGAACTCAAGGGTTTAGGTTGTCATTTTTCCCTGGACGACTTTTGTGCGGGAATGTCGTCGTTCGCTTATCTCAAACATTTGCCTGTAGACTTCCTGAAGATCGATGGAAGTTTCGTAAAGGATATGCTGGACGACCCGATTAACCGCGCCATGGTCGAGGTGATCAACCATATCGGGCATGTCATGGGTAAGCGCACGATTGCCGAATTCGTCGAAACGCCGCAGATCGAACAGGCCCTGCTCGAGATCGGTGTGGATTATGCTCAAGGCTACAACATCGAGCGCCCGCAATTGTTCACCTGTGACAGCCTGCAGTGTCGACCCGTGCGGCCACGGCCCGTATTGCTGAAGGCGCCCGGCACGTTCCGCTGAAACCTCTTTTGGATCCGTACATCACCATCAAAAGGAGCCCGACAGTGATCGACACATTCAGCCGAACCGGCCCGCTCATGGAAGCTGCCAGCTACCCCGCCTGGACCCAGCAACTGATCCAGGACTGTAGCGAGAGCAAGCGCCGCGTCGTAGAGCATGAGCTGTACCAGCGCATGCGAGACAACAAGCTCAGTCCGAAAATCATGCGCCAGTACCTGATCGGTGGTTGGCCGGTGGTCGAGCAGTTCGCCCTGTACATGGCGCAGAACCTGACCAAGACTCGCTTTGCCCGCCACCCTGGCGAAGACATGGCGCGCCGCTGGTTGATGCGCAACATTCGCGTCGAGCTCAACCATGCCGACTATTGGGTGCACTGGAGTCGGGCCCACGGGGTGACCCTGGAAGACCTGCAGGCCCAGCAGGTGCCACCGGAGCTGCATGCCCTGAGCCACTGGTGCTGGCATACCAGCTCGGCGGATTCGCTGATCGTGGCCATTGCCGCCACCAACTACGCCATCGAAGGGGCGACCGGCGAATGGTCGGCCCTGGTCTGCTCCAACGGCATTTATGCGGCGTCCTTCCCCGAGGAAGACCGCAAACGCGCCATGAAGTGGCTGAAGATGCACGCGCAGTACGACGATGCCCACCCATGGGAAGCCCTGGAGATCATCGTTACCCTGGCCGGGTTGAACCCCAGCAAGGCGCTGCAAGCCGAGCTGCGCCAGGCGATCTGCAAGAGCTATGACTATATGTACCTGTTCCTGGAGCGCTGCATGCAGCTGGAAAAGAACACGGTGACTCGCGAGCGCCTGGCGCTGGCCGAGGGCTGAGTCAGCAGTTGGCAGGACAGATCGCCACAAGCGGCTAGCGCTTGTGGCGATATTTGACGCCTAGCCTGCCATGGCCAGGCGATTGCGGCCCTCGCGCTTGGCGACGTAAAGCGCGCTATCGGCGCGGCGCAGCAGGCTTTCAGCGGATTCTCCGGGCAGCAGCGTGGCGCAGCCCAGGCTGACGGTCAGTTCGATCAGCTTGCCATCGGCCCGATGTTCCTGGGCCTGGGTGGCATTGCGCAGGCGCTCCCCGACCATGGCCGCAGCCTCGCGACCGGTGTTGGAGAGCAGGATCAGGAATTCCTCCCCGCCGAAACGAAACACCATGTCCACATTGCGCAGTTGCCCCTTGATGGAGGCGGCAACGCTTTTGAGTACCTCGTCGCCAGTGCTGTGGCCATGGCTATCGTTGATGCGCTTGAAATGGTCGATGTCCAGCATCAGCAGCGACAGCGGCAGCAGGTGGCGCCGAGCCATCTCGATTTCCCGCGACAGGGTCTGGTCCATGGCGATGCGATTCCCGGTGTCGGTCAGCGGGTCGCGCAGGGCGCTGCGGGTGGCGGCGCGGTACAGCAAGGCGTTGCGCATCGGGTAGAGCAGGGTGGAGAGCAAGGATTCCAGGTGGCCTTGTTCGCTATCGCTGAAGCGCTGGTTGCGACGAAAGACCAGTTCGCCCATGGGTTCGCCTTCATGGCTGAGGCTGTAGCTGATGGAATGGTGGCCGCGCTGGCCGAACTCCAGGCGCAGGTCGCTGGGGGCGTATCTGTAGTGCAGGGCATCGAGAGGCACCAGGCGCTGCGCTTCGCGGAAGAACAGCTCCAGGATGCGCTGCGGTTCCAGGCTGGTCTGCAACTGCAGGCCTAACTGTTGGCGCAACTGCGTGAGGCTCACTGGCTGTTTGAGCAGTGGCGATTGTTGGGTAAAGCCCAGGCGCTGCAATTTGGCGCTGTCAAAGTCAATTGCGTTGTTCTGGGTGGGAATCTTCATCTGAGCTTGCGCCCCCTGAGCACTGTGTAAAGTCTTACTGGCCTGGGTGAGAGCGGCTCGGAGCTGCGCGTCATACTGTTCCTTCAGTCCCGTAGGACAATCGCGCACATTTTATGCCGCTTCATCTTGGGCTTCCACGCCCCGATCAAAGCCATATTCCACGGTGCCAAGGCACGGTGTATTGAGTGTTCTTAGAGCGAAACTCGTGCCATTCGGTTCAGATGGAGAAAAATCCATCCAATTCAACGGGTTGTAAATATGAGAGAAATTGCCGTCATCCAGGGCGACGGTTGTTTGGCTTGGAGTCCGTGCTGGATGGGACTTGTCGAGGTGTCGCGACGGTATTCCGTCGCGACGAACGGAGGGGGTTACTGCGCGTCGAATGCCTGGCCGTTGATGCCGGTGCTATCCGGGCCCATGAGGTAGAGGTAGACCGGCATGATTTCTTCGGGTTGCGGGTTCTTGCTGGGGTTTTCACCCGGGTAGGCCAGGGCGCGCATGCTGGTGCGGGTGGCGCCGGGATTGATGCTATTGGCGCGTACCGGGGCGACGGTATCCAGCTCGTCGGCGAGGGTTTGCATCAGGCCTTCGGTGGCGAACTTGGATACTCCGTAGGCGCCCCAGTAGGCGCGGCCCTTGCGGCCGACACTGCTGGAGGTGAAGACCACCGAAGCGTCCTGGGACAGCTTGAGCAACGGCAGCAGGGTGCTGGTCAGCATGAAGGTGGCGTTGACGTTGACCTGCATGACCCGCATGAAGTTTTCCCCCGACAGCTGCTCCAGCGGTGTGCGCGGGCCAATGATCGAAGCGTTGTGCAGCAGGCCGTCGAGGCGACCGAATTCGGCTTCGATCATGGCCGCCAGCTCGTCGTACTGGTGCGGCAACGCGGTTTCCAGGTTGAACGGGATCACGACGGGCTGCGGGTGCCCGGCGGCCTCGATGGCGTCGTAGACCTCGGTCAGGTTGGCCTCGGTCTTGCCCAGCAGGAGCACGGTGGCGCCGTGGGCGGCGTAGGTCTTGGCGGCGGCGGCGCCGATGCCGCGACCGGCGCCGGTGACCAGGATGATCCGGTCCTTGAGCAGTTCGGGGCGGGCGGAGTAATCAAACATAAAAAGCCTCAGCGGAAATGGGAGCCTGCCGGGAGTCAGTCGGGCAGGGCGCTGCTCAGCAGCTGCACAATGCGTTATCCAGGACCTGGCGCAGTTCCAGTGGGTGGCTGACCACCACGTCTGCACCCCAGTGCCGGGGATTGTCGTCCGGATGGATGTAGCCGTAGGTCACGGCCGCGGTCTTGGTGCCGGCATCGCGGCCGGATGCGATGTCGCGCAGGTCGTCGCCGATGAACAGCACGGTGGAGGGGTCCAGGTCCAGCATCTTGCAGGCCAGGATCAGTGGTTCGGGGTCCGGCTTGCTGTTCTTCACGTGATCGGGGCAGATCAGCAGGGCCGAACGCTCGGCCAGTCCCAGTTGCTCCATGATCGGCGCGGCAAAGCGCACGGGCTTGTTGGTCACCACGCCCCAGGGCAGGTTCGCGCGCTCGATGTCGGCCAGCAACTGTTCCATGCCGTCGAACAACCGGCTATGCACCGCGCAATGCTGGAGGTAGCGCTCGAGGAACTCCTGGCGCAACTCTTCGAACCCCGGGGATTCGGGGTCCATGGCAAAGGTCACGGCCACCATGGCCCGGGCGCCGCCCGAGACTTCGTCGCGGATGTGCTGGTCGGGGATGGGCGGCAGGCCGCGATCACGGCGCATGCCCTGGCAGACAGCGATGAAGTCCGGCGCGGTATCGAGCAAGGTGCCATCCATATCGAAAAGAACGGCTCTGATGGCCATGTGTCACTCCTCTCGCAGGGTCTGGATCATGTAGTTGACGTCCACGTCCGCTGACAGCTTGTAGTGCTTGGTCAGCGGGTTGTAGGTCAGGCCGATGATGTCCTTGACGGTCAGGCCGGCGGCGCGGCTCCAGGCGCCGAGCTCCGATGGGCGGATGAATTTCTTGAAGTCATGGGTGCCGCGTGGCAGCAGCTTCATGATGTATTCCGCGCCGACGATGGCGAACAGGTAGGCCTTGGGGTTGCGGTTGATGGTAGAGAAAAACACCTGGCCGCCGGGCTTGACCATGCGCAAGCAGGCGCGGATCACCGACGAAGGATCGGGAACGTGCTCGAGCATCTCCAGGCAGGTGACCACGTCGAACTGCTCGGGCATTTCCTCGGCCAGAGCCTCGGCGGTGATCTGCCGGTATTCGACGTTCACCCCGGATTCCAGCTGGTGCAGCTGGGCGACCGCCAGCGGGGCCTCGCCCATGTCGATACCGGTCACGGTAGCGCCACGCTGGGCCATGGCTTCGCTGAGAATGCCGCCGCCGCAACCGACGTCCAGGACCTTCTTGCCGGCCAGGCCGACCCGTTCGTCGATCCAGTTGACCCGCAGCGGATTGATATCGTGCAGGGGCTTGAACTCGCTTTCACGGTCCCACCAGCGGTGGGCCAGGGCTTCGAACTTGGCGATTTCAGCGTGGTCGACGTTGCTCATGGGTAGTGCTCCAAAACTCAAGGAATTCGATAGGGCCTCGCGCGCTGGCTCGAGGCCCGGGATTATTGGGCGTGTCCGCTGATGCGCCTGGCCCAGTCGCGGGCGGTGTCGCCGAGTTGGCGCTCATCCATGCGGGTCAGCCGCTTGTTGTCCAGTAGCTGCTTGCCGGCCACCCAGAGGTGCGTCACGCAGTCGCGGCCGGTGGCATAGATCAGTTGCGACACCGGGTCGTAAATCGGTTGCTGGGCCAGCCCGGACAGGTCGAATGCCACCAGATCCGCAGCCTTGCCGAGCTCCAGGGAGCCCACTTCATCTTCCAGGCCCATGGCCCTGGCGCCGTTGAGGGTGGCCATGCGCAGGGCACGATGGGCATCCAGCGCGGTTGCCGAACCTGCCACGGCTTTGGCCAGCAAGGCTGCGGTGCGGGTTTCGCCGAGCAGGTCCAGGTCGTTGTTGCTGGCTGCGCCGTCGGTGCCCACCGCGACATTGACCCCGGCCTGCCACAGGCGCTCGACCGGGCAGAAGCCGCTGGCCAGTTTAAGGTTGGACTCCGGGCAATGAACCACGCTGGTGTTGGTTTCTACCAGCAAAGCCAGGTCTTCATCGCTGATTTGGGTCATATGAACGGCCTGCAAGCGTGGTCCCAGCAAGCCTAGTCGTGCGAGGCGGGCCAACGGTCGCTCGCCATGCCGCTCCAGGGACTGCTGGATCTCGAATGCGGTTTCGTGCACGTGCATGTGGATCGAGGCGTCCAGTTCCTCGGCGATCATGCGGACCTTCTCCAGGTTTTCGTCGCTTACGGTGTAGGGGGCATGGGGGCCGAAGGTAATGCGGATGCGCGGGTGATGCTTGAGATCGCTGAGCAGTTCCACGCCCTGGCGAATGGCGTCGGCCGCGTCGTGGGCGCCAGGAATCGGGAAGTCCAGTACCGGAATGGCGATCTGGGCGCGAATGCCGCTGTTGTGAACCCGTTCGCTGGCGACCTTGGGGAAGAAATACATGTCGCAGAAGCAGGTGATGCCGCCTTTTATCTGCTCGGCGATGGCCAGGTCCGTGCCGTCGTGGACGAAGGCTTCATCCACCCATTTGGCTTCGGCGGGCCAGATGTGGTTCTCCAGCCAGGTCATCAGCGGCAAGTCGTCGGCCAGGCCGCGAAACAGGGTCATGGCCGCATGCCCGTGGGCGTTGATCAGGCCCGGGGCGAGCAGCATGCCGGGCAGCTCGCGGACCTCGCCAGCCTGGCGCCTCAGGGCTTCGTTGCGTGGCCCGATGAAGGCGATGCGGCCGTCGCGGATGCCCAGGCCGTGGTCCTTGAGGACGACGCCGGCTGGCTCCACAGGCACTAACCAGGTGGGCAGCAGCAACAGGTCGAGCGCAGGTTCACGGTTCGGCATCGAGTATCGGTCCAGGGCTTCAAAGACAAAGGATGGCGAAGTATACCCGAGCGTCTTCGCCGGGGGATCGCTATAATCGGCGGCTTTTGTTCATGAGTGCGGGGTGAGGGATGCGCGATCGTCTGTTGGCTGCGGAGAAGGTCAAGGCCATTGACTGGCGAGATGGCACTCTGTACCTGCTCGATCAGCGGGCCTTGCCCCTTGAAGAGAACTGGCTGGCCTGCGACAGCGTCGCCGCGGTGGCCGAGGCCATTCGCGCGATGGTGGTGCGCGGTGCGTCGGCCATTGGCATCAGTGCAGCCTATGGTGTGGTCCTGGCTGCCCGCGCACGTTTTGCCGCCGGTGGCGACTGGATCGCTGCGCTCGATGCGGACTTGGAGCTGCTCGAAGCCACCCGGCCGACGGCGGTCAACCTCTCCTGGGCCTTGCGCCACATGCGTGAGCGGCTGGAGCGGGTCAGGGAGCATGCCGACCCTCTGGCGGCCCTGGAGGTCGAGGCCCTGGCGATCCATGAAAGCGATCGCGAGGCCAACCTGACCATGGCCCAGCTCGGGGTGGAGCTGATTCGTCGGCACCAGGGAAACCCGCAGACCTTGCTGACCCATTGCAATACCGGGGCCCTGGCCAGCGGTGGCTTCGGCACTGCCCTGGGAGTGATTCGCGGAGCCTGGCTGGAGGGCATGGTGGAGCGGGTCTACGTCGATGAAACCCGGCCCTGGCTGCAAGGGTCGCGGCTGACTGCCTGGGAACTTGCCAGTGAAGGCGTGCCGGTGACCCTGAACGCCGATGCCGCGGCGGCGCACATCATGAAGACCAAGGGCCTGACCTGGGTGGTGGTCGGTGCGGACAGGATCGCCGCCAATGGCGATGTGGCGAACAAGATCGGCACCTACCAGCTGGCCGTCAACGCCATGCATCATGGCGTGCGCTTCATGGTGGTGGCCTCCAGTTCGACCATCGACATGAGCCTGGCCACTGGCGAGGACATTCCCCTCGAGGAGCGTGACGCCCGCGAGCTGCTGGAGGTGGGTGGCAAACCGCTGGGGGCGGCGGTGGCGGTCTTCAATCCGGTGTTCGACGTCACGCCGGCGGACCTGATCGACGCCATCGTCACCGAGAAGGGCGTCGTCGAGCGCCCTGATGCGGCAAAAATGGCCCAATTGCTGTGCCGCAAGCGCCTGCATTGAGTCGGGAGCGATGCCTGTCAGCAGGCAGGACCAAAAAATGCTCGCCAGCTCGGAAAAAACCTGGTTGTCGGAAAGGGAATCGGCCTCTGAGGCCCTGTCGCCGTCTTTCAGGTGGTCATCGGTCAACTAGCTACGTTCCATGCGCATCAGGGGGATAGGTGCGTGGCGGCGATTGTGATAACATCCGGCGGTTTCCAGGGTGGTCCGATGCGGTCACCTCTACTGCGCAAATCCATGTCATAACTTGTTGATTTGTCGTAAGTCGGTGCTGGCACTAGGCCTGCAGCGGCGAGCTTCGTTCGTCCCATCTGGATGTGGCGAAGTTTCACCAGAAAAAGGAATCAGGCTTCTCATGGGCGAACTGGCCAAAGAAATCCTACCGGTCAATATCGAAGACGAGCTGAAACAGTCCTACCTCGACTACGCGATGAGCGTAATCGTCGGGCGGGCACTGCCTGATGCGCGCGACGGCTTGAAGCCCGTGCACCGGCGTGTGCTGTACGCAATGAGCGAACTCGGTAACGACTGGAACAAGCCGTACAAGAAATCTGCCCGTGTGGTCGGTGACGTGATCGGTAAGTACCACCCCCACGGCGATACCGCGGTGTACGACACCATCGTCCGCATGGCTCAGCCATTCTCCCTGCGCTACCTGTTGGTAGACGGCCAGGGTAACTTCGGTTCGGTGGACGGCGATAACGCGGCGGCCATGCGATACACCGAGGTGCGCATGACCAAGCTGGCGCACGAGCTGCTGGCCGACCTGCACAAGGAAACCGTGGATTGGGTGCCCAACTATGATGGCACCGAACTGATTCCCGCGGTCATGCCGACCAAGATCCCCAACCTGCTGGTCAATGGTTCCAGCGGTATTGCCGTGGGCATGGCGACCAACATCCCGCCGCACAACCTGGGCGAGGTGATCGATGGCTGCCTGGCACTGATCGACAATCCCGAGCTGAGCGTCGACGACCTGATGCAGTTCATCCCCGGTCCGGACTTTCCCACCGCCGGTATCATCAACGGCCGCCAGGGCATCATCGAGGCCTACCGCACAGGCCGTGGCCGTATCTACATGCGCGCCCGCTCCACTGTCGAGGACATCGACAAGGTCGGTGGTCGCCAGCAGATCGTCATCACCGAGCTGCCATACCAGCTGAACAAGGCCCGCCTGATCGAGAAGATCGCCGAGCTGGTCAAGGAGAAGAAACTCGAAGGCATCACCGAGTTGCGCGACGAGTCCGACAAGGACGGCATGCGCGTGGTGATCGAACTGCGCCGTGGCGAAGTGCCGGAGGTGGTGCTCAACAACCTCTACGCCCAGACCCAGTTGCAGAGCGTGTTCGGCATCAACATCGTCGCGCTGATCGACGGTCGTCCGCGGATCCTCAACTTGAAGGACCTGCTGGAAGCTTTCGTTCGTCATCGCCGCGAAGTGGTGACCCGGCGTACCGTATTCGAGCTGCGCAAGGCTCGCGAGCGTGGCCATATCCTCGAAGGCCAGGCCGTTGCCCTGTCCAACATCGATCCGGTCATCGCCCTGATCAAGGCCTCGCCGACACCGTCCGAAGCCAAGGAAGCGCTGGTTTCCACACCGTGGGAATCCAGTGCCGTGCAGGTCATGGTCGAGCGCGCTGGTGCCGATTCCTGCCGCCCTGAGGACCTGCCGGAGCAGTATGGCCTGCACGACGGCAAGTACTTCCTGTCCCCGGAACAGGCCCAGGCCATCCTGGAACTGCGCCTGCACCGCCTGACGGGCCTGGAACACGAGAAACTGCTGGCCGAGTACCAGGAGATCCTCAACCAGATCGGCGAGCTGATCCGCATCCTCAACAGCGCTGAGCGCCTGATGGAAGTGATCCGCGAAGAGCTGGAAGTGATCCGTGCCGAATACGGCGACGAGCGCCGTACCGAAATCGTCAATGCGACCCACGATCTCGACTACGGCGACATGATCCCCGAAGAAGAGCGCGTAGTGACCATTTCCCATGGCGGTTATGCCAAGACCCAGCCGTTGTCGGCCTACCAGGCCCAACGCCGTGGTGGCAAGGGCAAGTCGGCGACCGGCGTGAAGGATGAGGATTACATCGAGCACCTGCTGGTAGCCAACAGCCATGCCACCCTGTTGCTGTTCTCCAGCAAGGGCAAGGTGTACTGGCTCAAGACCTACGAGATTCCTGAAGCTTCCCGTGCTGCCCGCGGTCGTCCGCTGGTGAACATCATCGACTCGCTGGAGCAGGGCGAGCGCATCACCGCGATGTTGCAGGTCGACCTCGAGGCCCTGCAGCAGGGCGCCGACTCCGAGGAGGTCGAAGAGGCTGAGGACGTTCTGGCCGACGCCGAAGTGATGGATGAAGAGGAAGCCGAGGACGATGACGACCGCGACACGCCGGAGTGGGTCGCCGAGCCGACCGGTGCCTTCGTGTTCATGGCGACCGCCTTCGGCCTGGTCAAGAAGGTCTCGCTGGCAAGCTTCGCCAAGCCGCGCAAGGCCGGCTTGATCGCCTTGAAGCTGAAAGAGGGCGATACCCTGATCGCTGCCGCCATCACCGATGGTGCGCGGGAAGTCATGTTGTTCTCCAGCGCCAGCAAGGTCATCCGCTTCGTCGAGAGCGAAGTTCGTGAGCGCGGTCGTGTGGCCGGTGGTGTGCGCGGGATGAAGTTGGGCAAGTCCCAGCAACTGATTTCCATGCTCATCCCCGAGTCCGGCGCGCAGATCCTTACCGCCTCGGAGCGCGGTATCGGCAAGCGTACCGAGCTTGCCAAGTTCCCGCGTCGCAAGCGTGGCGGCCAGGGCGTGATCGCCATGAAGGGGCGTACCGGCAATCTGATCGGCGCCATCCAGGTGCGTGAAGACGAGCAGATCATGCTCATCTCCGATCAGGGGACCCTGGTGCGTACACGGGTAGGCGAGGTGTCGATCCTCAGCCGCAACACCCAGGGGGTGACGCTGATCAAGTTGGCCGACGACGAGACGCTGGTAGGCCTGGAGCGTATCCAGGCGTCGGATGAGCTCGAGGGCGTGCTCGAAGACGGCGAGGTGATCGATGGTGAGGTAGTCGATGCCGAGGGCGAGGCGCCCGACGCCGCCGACGAGGTGACCCAGGAATAACCCAGCGCAATAACCCGGCGGGGCGATCAGCATGATCGCCCCGCTTCATAACTGAAGCAGAGCGAGAGTGGATGTGAGCAAACGAGCCTTTAACTTCTGCGCAGGCCCTGCCGCGCTTCCTGAAGCGGTGCTGAAGCGCGCCCAGGCCGAGATGCTGGACTGGAACGGCAAGGGCCTGTCGGTCATGGAAATGAGCCATCGTAGCGACGACTATGTGGCCATCGCCGAAAAAGCCGAGCAGGACCTGCGCGAGCTGATGTCCATCCCCTCCAACTACAAGGTGCTGTTCCTCCAGGGCGGCGCCAGCCAGCAATTCGCCGAGATCCCGTTGAACCTGCTGCCGGAAAACGGCACGGCGGACTATATCGAGACTGGTATCTGGTCGAAGAAGGCCATCGAGGAAGCCCGTCGCTTCGGTGCCGTCAACATCGCCGCCAGCGCCAAGTCCTACGACTACCTGGCCATCCCGGGCCAGAACGAGTGGAAGCTGACCGCGGGCGCGGCCTATGTGCACTATGCATCCAACGAAACCATCGGTGGCCTGCAGTTCGACTGGGTGCCGCAGACCGGTGACGTGCCTCTGGTGGTCGACATGTCCTCCGACATTCTTTCGCGTCCGGCCGATGTGTCGCAGTACGGCTTGATCTACGCCGGCGCGCAGAAGAACATCGGCCCGAGTGGCCTGGTGGTGGTGATCGTCCGCGAAGACCTGCTGGGCCGCGCCCGTAGCGCTTGCCCGACCATGCTCGACTACAAGGTCGCTGCCGACAACGGCTCGATGTACAACACTCCGGCTACCTATTCCTGGTACCTCTCGGGCCTGGTCTTCGAGTGGCTGAAGGAGCAGGGTGGCGTTGCCGCCATGGAGCAGCGCAACAAGGCGAAGAAAGATGCCCTGTACGGCTTCATCGACAACAGCGATTTCTACACCAACCCGATCAGCGTCAACGCCCGTTCGTGGATGAACGTGCCGTTCCGTCTGGCCGACGAGCGCCTGGACAAGGCTTTCTTGGCCGGTGCCGATGCCCGGGGCCTGCTCAATCTCAAGGGGCACCGCTCGGTAGGCGGCATGCGCGCCTCCATCTATAACGCATTGGGCCTCGATGCGGTCAACGCGCTGGTGGCCTACATGGCGGAGTTCGAGAAGGAACATGGCTGATGTCTGAGCAAGAACTCAAGGCCTTGCGCCTGCGCATTGACTCCCTGGACGAGAAGGTCCTGGAGCTGATCAGTGAGCGCGCGCGCTGTGCTCAGGAAGTGGCCCGGGTGAAGATGGCTTCCCTGGCCGAAGGCGAGGTGCCGGTGTTCTATCGCCCCGAGCGCGAGGCCCAGGTTCTCAAGCGGGTGATGGAGCGTAACCAGGGGCCGCTGGACAATGAGGAAATGGCGCGGTTGTTCCGCGAGATCATGTCCTCCTGCCTGGCGCTGGAGCAGCCGCTGAAAGTGGCCTATCTGGGCCCCGAGGGTACCTTCACCCAGGCCGCGGCCTTGAAGCATTTCGGTCACGCGGTGATCAGCAAGCCGATGGCGGCCATCGACGAGGTGTTCCGCGAAGTGGCGGCCGGTGCGGTGAACTTCGGCGTGGTGCCGGTGGAGAATTCCACCGAGGGTGCGGTCAACCATACCCTCGACAGTTTCCTCGAGCACGACATGGTGATTTGCGGCGAGGTCGAGCTGCGTATCCACCATCACCTGCTGGTGGGCGAGAACACCAAGACCGACAGCATCAGCCGTATCTATTCCCATGCCCAGTCGCTGGCCCAGTGTCGCAAATGGCTGGACGCCCACTATCCGAATGTGGAGCGGGTCGCGGTATCGAGCAATGCCGAGGCCGCCAAGCGGGTCAAGGGGGAGTGGAGCTCGGCGGCGATCGCCGGCGACATGGCGGCGAGCCTCTATGGCCTGACCCGCCTGGCTGACAAGATCGAGGATCGTCCGGACAACTCCACGCGGTTTCTGATGATCGGCAATCAGGAAGTGCCGCCGACTGGAGACGACAAGACTTCGATCATCGTTTCCATGAGCAACAAGCCGGGTGCGCTGCACGAGCTGCTGGTGCCGTTCCATGACAATGGCATCGATCTGACGCGGATCGAGACCCGGCCTTCGCGCAGTGGCAAATGGACCTACGTATTCTTCATCGACTTTGTCGGCCACCACCGCGATCCGCTGGTCAAGGGTGTGTTGGAGAAGATCAGTCAGGAAGCAGTGGCACTCAAGGTGCTGGGTTCCTACCCGAAAGCGGTTCTCTGAGGCATTTAACAATGAGTGGCGACTTCCTCGCCCTGGCGCAGCCAGGCGTGCAACAACTTTCGCCGTACGTTCCGGGCAAGCCCGTGGACGAACTGGCCCGTGAGCTGGATATCGATCCGGCCACCATCGTCAAGCTGGCGAGCAACGAAAATCCGCTGGGCGCCAGTCCGAAGGCGCTTGCCGCGATTCGCGAAGAGCTGGCCGAGCTGACTCGCTACCCGGATGGCAACGGCTTCGCGCTCAAGTCCCTGCTGGCCGAGCGCTGTGGCGTCGAGATCGGGCAGGTGACCCTGGGCAATGGCTCCAACGACATCCTCGAGCTGGTCGCTCGCGCCTACCTGGCCCCAGGCCTGAATGCGGTGTTCAGCGAGCACGCCTTTGCCGTGTACCCGATCGTCACCCAGGCGGTCGGTGCTGAGGCGCGGGTAGTGCCGGCCAAGAATTGGGGGCATGACCTGCCCGCCATGCTCAAGGCCATCGATGCGCAAACCCGGGTGCTGTTCATCGCCAACCCGAACAACCCGACGGGTACCTGGTTCGATGCCGAGGCGCTGGACGAGTTTCTCCAGGACGTACCGGCCCATGTGCTGGTGGTGCTGGACGAGGCCTACATCGAGTATGCCGAAGGCAGCGACCTGCCTGATGGCCTGGATTTCCTGGCGGCTTACCCGAACCTGCTGGTCTCGCGGACGTTTTCCAAGGCCTATGGCCTGGCAGCTCTGCGGGTCGGTTATGGCCTGTCTACCGCGGTGGTGGCGGATGTGCTGAATCGCGTGCGCCAACCCTTCAACGTCAACAGCCTGGCCCTGGCCGCGGCTTGCGCAGCATTGCAGGACGATGACTACCTGGCTGAAAGCCGGCGCCTGAACGAGGCTGGAATGCAGCAGTTGGAAGCGGGGTTCGGCGAGTTGGGCCTGGATTGGATCCCGTCCAAGGGCAACTTCATCGCCGTTGACCTGGGGCGCGAGGCCGCACCGGTATTCCAGGGGTTGTTGCGTGAAGGGGTGATCGTGCGCCCTGTGGCCAACTACTCAATGCCCAACCACCTGCGCGTGACCATCGGTTTGCCGGCGGAAAATACCCGCTTCCTCGAGGCCTTGGCCAAGGTCCTGGCTCGTGGTTGATGTCATTCCAGTGCAATCTGCTGTGCCTATGATCGGTCGCCTGGTGGTGATCGGCTTGGGATTGATTGGCGGCTCCTTTGCCAAGGGGTTGCGTGAAAGTGGTATCTGTCGTGAAGTGGTTGGCGTTGACCTGGATCCGCAGTCCCGTCGATTGGCCGTGGAACTGGGGGTGGTGGATCGCTGCGAAGAGGACTTGGCCCTGGCTTGCCAGGGGGCCGATGTGATCCAGCTGGCGGTGCCGATCCTGGCCATGGAGAAATTGCTGGCCAAATTGGCGGGCATGGATCTGGGGCGGGCGGTGTTGACCGATGTCGGCAGCGCCAAAGGCAATGTGGTGCGGGCGGCGACCGAGGCTTTTGCTGGCATGCCGGCGCGCTTCGTGCCTGGGCATCCGATCGCCGGTTCCGAGCAAAGCGGCGTCGAGGCCTCCAATGCCCAGTTGTTTCGCCGGCACAAGGTGATCTTGACGCCGTTGGCGCAGACCGATGCGCTGGCGCTGGCGCTGGTCGACAGCTTGTGGCGCGAATTGGGGGCAGATGTCGAACATATGCAGGTCCAGCGGCATGATGAGGTCCTGGCTGCAACCAGCCATCTACCGCATTTGTTGGCATTCGGCCTGGTCGACTCGTTGGCCAAGCGCAGTGAAAATCTGGATATCTTCCGTTACGCTGCGGGCGGGTTCCGCGATTTCACGAGAATCGCTGGCAGTGACCCGGTCATGTGGCATGACATCTTCCTCGCCAATCGCGAAGCGGTCCTGCGCACACTCGATACATTTCGCAATGACCTCGACGCCTTGCGCGACGCGGTCGATGCAGGGGACGGGCATCAGTTGTTGGGCGTATTCACTCGCGCCCGGGTAGCCCGCGAGCATTTCGGTAAAATCCTGGCCCGCCGGGCCTATGTGGACGCTATGAACTCCAACGATCTGATTTTCCTGGCAAATCCTGGTGGCCGCCTGAGTGGGCGGATTCGTGTTCCAGGTGACAAATCGATTTCCCACCGCTCGATCATGCTCGGCTCCCTGGCCGAAGGCACCACTGAAGTGGAAGGCTTCCTCGAGGGGGAAGATGCGCTGGCTACCTTGCAGGCTTTCCGCGACATGGGGGTGGTCATCGAGGGGCCGCATCACGGCCGGGTGACCATTCATGGAGTCGGGCTGCATGGTTTGAAGCCGGCACCTGGCCCGATCTACCTGGGCAACTCCGGTACGTCCATGCGCCTGCTCTCCGGCCTGCTGGCTGCGCAGGATTTTGATAGCACCCTGACGGGCGACCCTTCACTGTCCAAGCGTCCAATGAATCGTGTGGCCAATCCGTTGCGGGAGATGGGCGCGGTGATCGAGACCGCGGCCGAAGGTCGCCCGCCGATGGTGATCCGTGGCGGTCATAAGCTCAAGGGCTTGACCTACACCTTGCCGATGGCCAGCGCCCAGGTGAAGTCCTGCCTGCTATTGGCGGGGCTGTACGCCGAAGGCAAGACCACGGTGACCGAGCCGGCGCCGACTCGCGACCATACCGAGCGCATGCTGCGCGGCTTCGGTTATTCAGTGGATGTCGAGGGAGCGACCGCCTCGGTGGTTTCCGGTGGCAAGCTCAAGGCTAGTCATATCGAGGTGCCGGCGGACATCTCCTCCGCGGCCTTCTTCCTGGTGGCCGCTTCGATCGCCGAAGGCTCCGAGCTGGTGCTGGAGCATGTGGGGATCAACCCGACTCGTACCGGGGTCATCGATATCCTGCGCCTGATGGGAGCCGACATTCGCCTGGAAAACCAGCGTGAAGTGGGTGGCGAACCGGTTGCAGACTTGCATGTGCGCGCAGCCAAACTCAAGGGAATCGAGATCCCGGAGGAACTGGTGCCGCTGGCGATCGACGAGTTCCCGGTACTGTTCGTCGCTGCTGCTTGTGCCGAAGGGCGTACTGTGCTGCGTGGTGCGGAAGAGCTGAGGGTCAAGGAGTCCGACCGCATCCAGGTGATGGCCGACGGCCTGCTGACCCTGGGTGTGAAATGCGAACCGACCCCGGATGGCATCATCATCGATGGTGGCCAGATTGGTGGTGGCGAGGTCCATGGTCATGGCGACCACCGGATTGCCATGGCCTTCAGTGTGGCCTCGTTGCGCGCCAATGCGCCGATTCGCATCCATGACTGCGCCAACGTCGCCACCTCCTTCCCGAACTTCCTTGCGTTGTGCGCCCAGGTCGGCATCCGTGTTGCCCAAGAGGCTCAGTCGTGATGAGCAAGGCGCCTGTAATCACCATCGATGGGCCAAGCGGTTCGGGCAAGGGCACCATCGCTGGCAAGCTGGCCGAGCATCTGGGCTGGTGTCTGCTGGACTCCGGGGCCTTGTATCGGTTGCTGGCGTTCGCTGCCCGCAATCATGGGGTCGATTTGACCAACGAGGAGTCGCTCAAGCTTCTGGCGGCTCATCTGGATGTACAGTTCCTGGGTGCTACCGAAAGCCATCCGCAACGGATCATCCTCGAAGGCGACGATGTGACCGACGACTTGCGTAATGAGCAGGTCGGTGCCTGGGCTTCCCAGGTCGCTGCATTGCCGGCCGTACGGGATGCGTTGTTGCAGCGTCAACGGGCCTTTCGTGAATTGCCGGGGCTGGTCGCCGATGGTCGTGACATGGGCACGGTAGTCTTTCCCGATGCGCCATTGAAGATTTTCCTGACCGCTAGTGCCGAGGAGCGTGCGCGCCGCCGCTACTTGCAGTTGAAGGGAAAGGTCGATGGTGTTAGTCTGTCGAGTCTGCTAGATGAGATTCGTGCGCGTGATGAGCGCGATACCCAGCGAGCGGTCGCCCCGCTCAAGCCGGCGGCTGACGCCATACAGCTGGATTCAACGGAGTTGTCCATCGATCAGGTGTTGCAACGCATCTTGAGCGAAATCGCCCTTCGCGATATCGCCGGGTGAACAAGGAAGATCGTAGGGGACCAGTCATAGTCCTGCGATCTTTCTTTTATATGAACGTAACCCACATTGTCTGGAATGTGGCAGATGGGCGGAATCTTCGCCCTTATCAACAGGAATTAAAATGAGCGAAAGCTTTGCGGAACTCTTTGAAGAAAGCCTGAAAACCCTGAACCTTCAGGCAGGCTCCATCATCACCGGTGTTATCGTCGACATCGACTACCAAGCGCGTTGGGTAACCGTTCACGCTGGTCTGAAGTCTGAAGCGCTGATCCCGCTTGAGCAGTTCTACAACGATGCCGGCGAACTGTCCATCAATGTTGGTGATGAAGTTCACGTTGCTCTGGACTCGGTTGAAGACGGCTTCGGTGAAACCAAGCTCTCCCGTGAAAAAGCCAAGCGCGCTGAATGCTGGATCGTTCTGGAAGCAGCCTTCGCAGCCGAAGAAGTGGTCAAGGGCGTTATCAACGGTAAGGTTAAAGGCGGCTTCACTGTCGACGTTAACGGCATCCGTGCGTTCCTGCCAGGTTCTCTGGTTGACGTCCGTCCAGTGCGCGACACCACGCACCTGGAAGGCAAAGAGCTCGAGTTTAAGGTCATCAAACTCGACCAGAAGCGCAACAACGTTGTCGTTTCCCGCCGTAGCGTCCTTGAAGCCGAGAACTCCGCCGAGCGTGAAGCTCTGCTGGAATCCCTGCAGGAAGGTCAGCAAGTCAAGGGTATCGTCAAGAACCTCACCGATTACGGCGCATTCGTCGATCTGGGTGGCGTCGACGGCCTGCTGCACATTACCGACATGGCTTGGAAACGTATCAAGCATCCTTCCGAAATCGTCAATGTTGGTGACGAGATCGATGTCAAGGTTCTGAAGTACGATCGCGAGCGCAATCGTGTTTCCTTGGGCCTGAAGCAACTGGGTGAAGACCCATGGGTTGCCATCAAAGCTCGTTACCCAGAAAGCACCCGCGTTACCGCTCGTGTAACCAACCTGACTGACTACGGCTGCTTCGCTGAGCTGGAAGAAGGCGTTGAAGGTCTGGTACACGTTTCGGAAATGGACTGGACCAACAAGAACATCCATCCTTCGAAAGTCGTACAAGTTGGCGACGAAGTGGAAGTTATGGTTCTGGACATCGACGAAGAGCGTCGTCGTATTTCCCTTGGCATCAAGCAGTGCAAGTCCAACCCATGGGAAGACTTCTCTGGCCAGTTCAACAAGGGCGACAAGATCTCCGGCACCATCAAGTCGATCACCGATTTCGGTATCTTCATTGGTCTGGACGGCGGCATCGACGGCCTGGTTCACCTGTCCGACATCTCCTGGAACGAAGTGGGCGAAGAAGCTGTACGTCGCTTCAAGAAGGGCGACGAGTTGGACACCGTTATCCTGTCGGTTGACCCAGAGCGTGAGCGTATCTCCCTGGGTATCAAGCAACTGGAAAGCGATCCGTTCTCCGAGTACGTACAAGAGAACGACAAAGGCGCAATCGTTAAGGGTGTTGTAAAAGAAGTTGACGCCAAAGGCGCCATCGTCACCCTGGCTAACGATATCGAAGCTACTCTGAAAGCCTCTGAGATCAGCCGTGACCGCATCGAAGATGCGCGCAACGTCCTGAAAGAAGGCGAAGAAGTTGAAGCTAAGATCATCAGCGTTGACCGTAAGAGCCGTGTAATCCAGCTCTCCATCAAGTCGAAAGACGTTGAGGACGAGAAAGAAGCTATCCAGAGCCTGCGCGACAAGCCGGCTACCTCGGATATCGCTGCTGGTCCTACCACTCTGGGTGACCTGCTGCGTGCACAGATGGAGAAGCAGAACTAAGTTCTGGTTCACCAAAAAAGGGCGACTTCGGTCGCCCTTTTTTATGCCTGGAGATCAGCAATGATATCTTGGAGTGAAACCAAGGCATGCAATCATGGGTCTCTCTAGGTGGGTAGATTGTATTTAAGGGTCTTGGCTTTCGCTGGACGAGTCAGGTATCTAGAAGCTTGACCTAGGGAGGAGTATGAGCAGGTTTATGGTCGTGAGTTTGATTTTGCTTTTGGTGGGTTGTGAAGCCAATGTGAGAACCCATGCAATTCGAGGGGGCACTGGTATCGAAATTGACTGTTCTGGATTGGGCGCGGATTGGGATAGATGCTACGAACGGGCTGCACGTGAGTGCGGCTCCAGTGGTTATCGGGTCATCACTAAATCTAGCGATGCGAAGGATGAGGAGGGCGATTATCCCTTTGGCTGGAATCCGGCGGGGTATATGACGAGGACAATGCTGGTTATGTGTCGTTAAGGTTTTCGGTTGTTACAGATGCGTCTTGTTTATATTGCTCGATGTGGGTGGGCTGTTCAAAACCTTCTGGGCATGCTACAACCTTCTAAGCACTGATCTAGCTGCTTGAAAAAGAAGGGAAAAATATGACGAAGTCGGAGTTGATCGAACGAATTGTCACCCATCAAGGGCTGCTGTCATCCAAGGATGTCGAGTTGGCCATCAAGACGATGCTTGAGCAAATGTCTCAGTGTTTGGCTACTGGTGATCGGATCGAGATCAGGGGGTTTGGTAGTTTCTCACTCCACTATCGTGCTCCGAGGG
Organism: Pseudomonas sp. MSSRFD41; assembly: GCF_014230245.1. Lineage (NCBI taxonomy): Bacteria > Pseudomonadati > Pseudomonadota > Gammaproteobacteria > Pseudomonadales > Pseudomonadaceae > Pseudomonas > Pseudomonas sp. MSSRFD41. Next base: position 203,251 of record NZ_JACKZK010000011.1, read on the forward strand.
TCGGCCGAAATCCGAAGACAGGTCAGTCGGTCAGCTTGGATGGGAAGTTTGTTCCGCATTTCAAGCCAGGCAAGGAGCTTAGGGATAGGGTTAATGAAGAAGAGGATAATTCTTTTTAAGTTTTGACTCTGAGAGACTTCAAGCTTCCATAAGGAAGAAGTTATTCTCCAAATTACCCTTGCAATGTTGCTAGAGCAGGGCTTCTTTCTGTTCCGGAAAATTTAGATGTTCTTTCTGGTCATGCCATGCCTATAGACGGGTGTGGTTTTTTTGTATTTGCAATTTGAACTTTCGCTGTGGATTTTGCAGGTCACACCTATTGTAGGTTATTGGGAGTTCAACCTGTGCTGGCTGGCTTGCGGTATAAGGATCAATGGTGAGCGATTTTTGAGAGGAAATGTAGCTCCTCGGTGCATTGTAGGCGCATAATGCCAGCTTTTGAGTGTTTCAGGCATAGTCTGTAGCGCGAGTTTGAGAGGGTACGCTAAAAAATGACCAGGATTCTTTTGACAGGAGCATCCGGTTTTGTGGGAGGCGCTCTTCATGAGCGTTTAGCCAAATTCCCGACTTATGATTTGACCCTCGCACTACGTAGGCCCATGCAAACACTTGGGGCTGCTGTCACCAGTGCTCTGATCGAGCAAATCGACGGTGTTACGGACTGGACTCAATCACTGTTGGATTGCGAAGTGGTTATACATGCTGCTGCTCGTGTCCATGTAATGCGTGAGTCTTCCAAAGATCCTCTCGCATCGTTTCGAAAAGTGAATGTAGAGGGAACGCTGAATTTGGCGCGCCAAGCTGCGGCTAAGGGCGTTCGCCGTTTCATATTCATTAGCTCCATCAAGGTCAATGGTGAGGAAACCTTCGGGGTCCCCTATACCGCAGATTCTGAACCAGCTCCGGTGGATCCTTATGGTATTTCCAAGCTGGAGGCGGAACAGGGGCTCATGAGCATTGCCTCCCAGACCGGGATGGAGGTGGTGATCATTCGCCCAGTTCTAGTTTACGGCCCTGGGGTCAAGGCGAATTTCTTGAGCATGATGAAATGGTTGAGCCAAGGCATTCCGTTGCCTTTTGGTGCGATCAACAACAGGCGTAGTCTAGTGGCTTTGGGTAACTTGGTGGATCTTGTTGTCACATGTATCGATCATCCCAAGGCTGCCAATCAGAAGTTCCTCGTCAGTGATGGTGATGATCTTTCAACGACTATGTTGCTGAATAAAATGGCGCAAGCATTGAATAAGCCTGCTCGACTTTTACCTATCCCGAGTTTTTTTTTGAAGCTTGCAGCATTCTTGTTGGGCAAGCAGTCTCTTTCGCAGCGCCTCTGTGGCTCGCTTCAGGTCGATATCGACAAAAACCGAGAGTTGCTGGGATGGAAGCCACCGTTAAGCGTAGATTCTGCACTGGGTGCTACAGCCAGGGATTTTCTTGCAAAAAATACCTGATTTCTATTTTTTAGTAGTTTTGTGCGTTTTTATTATTGGTTAAGAGTGGATATTCAATTAATACCCTCTTTTGTTTTTAAGGATTAGAAGTCTAGATGGCAATTAGCTGGTTGATGTTGGTGGTGCTCGGTGCTTCGCTTTTACTAACGTGGGTGCTGCGACGTTATGCGCTGACGCGCAGCCTCATGGATATTCCCAATGATCGTAGTTCCCATTCAGTTCCGACTCCGAGGGGAGGAGGTGTAGCGATTGTTCTGAGTTTTCTCTCCGCTATTCCCTTTTTAGGCGGGGTTGTTGAGATGCCCTGGCCTTACATATGGGCGTTATGGGGGGGGGGAGCGCTTATAGCTGTAGTTGGGTTTCTAGATGATCATGGTCATATCGCTGCGCGTTGGCGGCTATTAGCTCATTTTTCCTCTGCTGTTTGGTGTCTGGCCTGGTTGGGCGGCTTCCCTCCGATCCAATTGGTGGGCGGAACCTTCGATCTTTCTTGGGTAGGCCATGCCTTTGCCGTGCTCTATCTGGTATGGGTGCTCAATTTATACAACTTCATGGATGGTATTGACGGTATTGCCAGCATCCAAGCCGTTACTGTTTGTCTTGGCGCATGCGTTATTTATTGGGCGGCTGGTGATGCATCCTTGATCTGGGGGCCTCTGCTCCTGGCCATGGCGGTATTGGGCTTCCTTTATTGGAACTTCCCTCCGGCGCGTATCTTCATGGGAGATGCGGGTAGTGGATTCCTTGGATTAGTTCTTGGGATATTTTCTCTCCAAGCAGCTTGGGTCTCTCCAAAGTATTTCTGGGTGTGGTTGATTCTGTTGGGGGTGTTCATCATGGATGCAACCTTTACCTTGATGCGCAGATTGCTGAGAGGAGACAAGATTTACGAGGCACATCGTAGCCATGCCTATCAGTTCGCTTCGCGCAAATATGGTCGGCATCTACCGGTGACCCTTGCGGTGCTGGCGATCAATGTATTGTGGTTGCTACCTATATCCGTATGCGTAGGTCTATTGGAGCTGGATGGTATGATTGGCGCAGTACTGGCCTATGTGCCGTTGCTTGTTCTTGCCGTCAAATTCCATGCAGGTGAGTTAGAAAAGGCCAGTTGAGCTAGGCCAGCTCCGCAACATCAAGTGAGTGCTGCCTATCAACGGGCAATGTAGGTTGTGACTAGGGTTCGAGGTTCTAAAAAAGGATGATGGATAAAATAAGAACGCGTCTGCTAAGACTTCCACGCAGACAGAAAAGAATCCTGCAGGTCATCGCCGACGTTTTGCTGGTGTGGGTTGCATTGTGGATGTCGTTCGTTGTCAGGCTGGGTTTTGATGAGCTGAACAATCCTTTTGTAGTGCATTTCTGGCTATTTCTCAGTGCTCCGATCATCGCCATTCCGCTGTTCATCCGCTTTGGCATGTACCGTGCCGTCATGCGCTATTTTGGTAATGATGCACTCATCGCCATTGTAAAAGCGGTGACGCTGGCAGCTTTGGTTCTGGCGCTAGTCGTTTATATCTATAGCAATCATCAAACCGTGGTGCCTCGTTCCATCGTGTTCAACTATTGGTGGTTGAGCATGGTGATGATCGGAGGACTCAGGCTGATCATGCGTCAGTATTTTCTGGGCGATTGGTTTACCACTGCCCAGCATGTGCCATTTGCCAATCGGGATGATGGTTTACCAAAGGTAGCCATTTATGGGGCGGGGGCTGCTGGTAACCAACTGATTGCAGCATTGCGTTTGGGGCGCATGATGCGACCTGTAGCCTTTATCGATGATGACAGTAGTATTGCGGATCGGATGATCGCCGGGCTTCAGGTATACAAGCCCAAGCACCTGCAACAAATGATCGATGAAACCGGAGCAGAAGAAATTCTCCTGGCTATTCCTTCGTCCAGCCGTAGCCGACGTCGGGAGATATTGGGATTCCTGGAAGGTTTCCCCCTCCATGTCAGGAGCGTGCCGGGTTTCATGGACTTGGCTAGCGGTCGGGTAAAGGTCGACGATATCCAGGAGGTGGATATTGCCGATCTGCTCGGCCGAGACGCCGTTCCTGCCCAGGGTGATCTGCTGGCTCATTGCATCCAGGGGCAGACGGTTCTGGTGACGGGGGCAGGTGGTTCCATTGGCTCCGAGCTGTGCCGGCAGATCTTGAGCTTGCGTCCGACCACCCTGATATTGCTCGATCACAGTGAGTTCAACCTCTACAGCATCCTGGCAGAGTTGGAGCAACGCCTCTCCCGGGAATCCCTGCCAGTGAAATTGCTGCCGATCCTCGGGTCGGTGCGCAACTATGAAAAGCTTTTGAGCGTCATGGGCACCTGGAGTGTCGATACGGTCTATCACGCTGCGGCCTACAAGCATGTTCCCATGGTCGAGCACAACATCGCCGAAGGCGTGCTCAACAATGTCATGGGCACCCTCAATACCGCCCAGGCCGCATTGCAATCGGGGGTCGCCAATTTTGTGTTGATCTCCACCGACAAAGCCGTCCGGCCAACCAATGTGATGGGTAGTACCAAGCGCCTGGCGGAACTCACCTTGCAAGCGCTGAGCAAGGAACTGGCCCCCGTACTGTTCAACGACCCATCGAAGATTTCACGGGTCAATAAAACCCGATTCACCATGGTTCGCTTCGGCAATGTGCTGGGTTCGTCAGGTTCGGTCATCCCGCTGTTCCACAAGCAGATCAAATCCGGAGGGCCGCTCACGGTTACCCACCCGAAAATCACCCGCTATTTCATGACCATCCCGGAGGCCGCCCAACTGGTCATCCAGGCCGGTTCGATGGGGCAGGGTGGTGATGTTTTCGTGTTGGATATGGGCGAGCCGGTGAGAATAGTCGAGTTGGCGGAGAAGATGATTCATCTTTCCGGGTTGAGCGTTCGCTCGGAAAAGAACCCCCATGGAGATATTGCTATTGAGTTCACCGGGTTGCGCCCTGGTGAAAAGCTTTACGAAGAATTGCTGATTGGCGATAACGTGGTGGCCACCCAGCATCCGATGATCATGAGTGCCAACGAGGATCATTTGTCTTGGGATGCGCTCAAGATCAAGCTTGATGAGCTCCTGGCGGCATTGGATGGCGATGATTATTCGCGGGTTCGCCAGCTCTTGCGCGAGACCGTCAGCGGCTACACACCTGACGGAGAAATCGTCGATTGGGTTTATCAGCAGCAGCGTCTCAAGCCCTGAATCTACACAAGCGGTAACTCTCTCGGTTTTGACTTGCCTCATGCATCTCCTAGGTTTGGAAGGCAGCTTCGGAAAAGCTGCTTTCCTTATCGATGTCATGGAGCGTCATTATGCATAACCCTTATTTCTCCTCCCTGGCCTTTGCATTCCTGGCCAGTCTTTCTCTCCTCACCCAGGCGGCACCAGTCGCCAAGGTGCAGGAAGCCGCCACCGAAGTGGTGGAGCATTCCATCTCCAATCCAACCAGGCTTGATCTCAACACTGCCGATGCCGCCCTCTTGCAGCGGGAGCTGCTTGGCATAGGCGAAGCCAAGGCCAGGGCTATAGTCAGTTATCGTGAGGCAAACGGCCCCTTCGCTTCAGTGGACGAACTGCTTGAGGTCAAGGGAATCGGCAGGGCCATTCTCGAGCGCAACCGAGACAAGCTCCAGGTCAACTGAGGCGCCCCGTTCAAGACGAAAGGGTTGGCCTTACGGTCAATCCTCGTCGACGAGGTAGATTTTCTTCATGAAACGATGTGAATATTATGGGTGTAATATTTTTGCGTCGATCTTGCGAAATCGCGAATACCCATCAGGTTCATTCATCGTCAGGAGTGCAGCTATGAGTTCGGTTCGTTCCCAAGGCAAGGCCTTGATCACGGGGGCTTCATCCGGTATCGGCGCGGTCTACGCCGAGCGCTTGGCGGCGCGTGGCTTTGACTTGTTGCTGGTAGCCCGGGACAAAGAGCGTCTGCTGGCGGCAGCCAGTACTTTACAAGCCGATCATTCGGTACAGGTCGAGGTCTTGAAGGCCGACCTGACATCCAGAAGCGATCTGCTCGAGGTGGAGAGTCGCCTGCGCAATGACCGGGACATCAGCCTGTTGCTGAACAATGCCGGCGTTGCCGCCCATGGGCCCCTGGCTGCTGCGGACCTGGATCAGATGGAGCAGATGATCCAGCTCAATGTGGTGGCCCTGACCCGTTTGGCGAGCGCCGCAGCCGCCAACTTTTCTGCGGCGGGGCGAGGAGCGATCATCAATATCGCCTCCGTGGTGGCCCTGCTGCCGGAACGTTTCAACGCGACCTACAGCGCCACCAAGGCTTATGTATTGAGCCTGAGCCAATCCCTGCAGGCGGAACTGAAAGACACCGGGGTCCAAGTCCAGGCCGTCCTGCCCGGAGTCACTCGTACCGAAATCTGGCAGCGGGCGGGCTTGGATGCATCCGCTATTCCGGCAGAAATGGTGATGGATGCGCAGGAAATGGTCGATGCGGCCTTGAGCGGCTTCGACCAGCAGGAGTTGATTACCCTGCCGTCGCTGCCTGATGCCGCGGATTGGCAGGCCTTGGTGGCGGCGCGTTTAGCCCTGGCCCCCAACCTCTCACGCAGCAGTGCGGCTGCCCGTTACAAATAAGCCCGGAACGGAGCGGTTGCCGTTACCGCTCCTGTTCCTTCAAGCCTTCGCGTACCACTTCAAGTATCTGCGCAGCCAGTTGTGGATTTTCCACGCTACGCGACAGCATCAGCGCACCCGCCAGAGTCGACATGATCATCAGGCTGCGCTTGGCCTTGTCTTCGCCCTCCAGGGTCGCTTCCACTTGCGCGAGCCTGGCCTTGAGCACCGCGTCGGTGGTGGCGCTGGGCTGGCCACGTTGACCGAGCTCCGAGCTCATGGTCGGAAGCGGGCAGCCCTGGTGTGGTGACTCCTGGTGCCATTCGGAGAGGTAATTGTCGATGAAGGCCTGCAGGGGACGTTCCTGGGCGAACAGCTTGGCGCAATGAGCGTCGAGGTCCTGGGCGGCAGAGCAGAGCGCTTCCTCGACCAGTTCATCCTTGGAGCTGAAGTGGGAATAGAAACCGCCATGGGTCAGGCCCAGGGCTTTCATCAGGGGTTGCAAGCCTGTTGCGCCTATCCCGTCGCGACGAAACCGCTCCGAGGCTTCCTTGATGATGCGCTTATGGGTCTGGGCTTTGTGGTCTGCTGAATAACGCATCGGGGAAACCTCCGCAACAAGGCCACTATTTTAACCAGGGTTCGGCAGATCACATCCACTTCCGTACCAGCTTTGGCTGGCTGCTACAGCGTGATGACAGGTTTCCATGCCGAGCACAGCCAGGTGAGTTGGCACGATAAGTGATTACTGATCATTCATCCATTGTTGAACAATCCTGAGGCCCTTTCATGAACGTTGGTTTATCCCTGGCGGATCAGATTCGGCTGGAATTGCGTGCGGACATCATTGGCGGTCGTCTGGTGCCCGGCATGCCCTTGGTGGAGAACGAACTGGCCGTTACCTACAACGCCTCGCGCAATACCATCCGCGAAGCCCTGCATTGTCTTGGGCAGGAGGGACTGACGCGTTATGTGCGCCACAAGGGGGTGATGGTCCGCCGCCTGGAACGTGACGATCTGCGTGATCTGTTCAGGGTACGCCGGACTCTGGAGTTGCAAGCGATCGCCAACGCCAAGCCGCTGCGCGAGTACCAGTCGAACCTTATGCTCGATGCTATCGAAGCGGCCGAATTGGCCAGGGAGCGAGAGGACTGGCGCGCCGTCGGTACCCATGGCCTGGTGTTTCACCAGCATGTGGTGGCGTTGCTGGACTCACCATTGCTGGACGAGTTTTTCACCAAGGTGGTGGCGCAGCTACGGCTGGTGTTTTGCGCTGCGCCAGACGAGGCGCTGTTCCAGGCTCCCTGGCTGGAGCGCGACCGGCAGATCCATGGGTGGCTGGCCGACGGCGACCAGGAGTCGGCCGGAGCGGCCATGGAGTGTTACCTGGATGATTCTGAGTGCCTGTTGCTGAACATGTTCGATCCATCCTTGCGTCATTGAACGAGGAGCATAGCGATGTACAAGGACTATCCCGCGGCCTACCAGGTCAGCAAGGGCTCAGCGCTGCAAGTGGACACGGCCTTCTACGAGCGTATTCGAGCCAACCCTGGCCAGCGTACGTTGATCGAGAGTTTCGAGGTGCCGATCCGCACGGGACGTGCCTGGAAGGTGCCGGCCGGTCATGTGTTCCGGGTCACCACGCCCCATGGTCCGCAGGTGGGCGATTTCAACGTCTGGAATGCCCACGACCCGCGCGAGCGCCTGTGGGCGGCCCGAACCCGGCAGTTGCAGGGGGCACATGTCAGTACTCACGATCGGCTCTGGTCGAACCTGCCGTTCTTGCGGCCGCTGGTGACCATCACCGATGACAGCCTGGCCGATTACGGTATCGATGAGCATGGCGGCCGCCTGCATGACTTGCTGGGAACCCGCTGCGATCCTTATGTGAACCGTATGCTCACCGGCGAGGATTTTCACCACCACTGCCATTCCAACCTGACGCGGGCGGTGCTGCCCCACGGCCTGACTGAGTTCGACGTGCATGACGTGTTGAACATCTTCCAGTGCACGGGGTTGAACCACGACGACCTGTACTTCATGAAGGCCTGCCCGGCGGGCAAGGGCGATTACCTGGAGTTCTTTGCCGAAATCGACCTGCTCTGCGCCTTGTCGACCTGCCCTGGCGGGGACTTGTCCCTGCCGATGTGGGGACCGCAGGCGCAGGATCCACTCAGCGTATGTCGGCCGTTGGGGGTCGAGGTCTATCGCCTGGAGCAAGCGTTACTCGAAGGCTGGAGCTCGCCTGAACGAGCGGCCTACCAGGGCCTGCATGGTTTGCAACTCGCCAAGCCCGAATGGGAAAGTTGAGTCCATGGACCCTTGCACCGCAGGCGCAGGGGTCCATGTATTCACCGGTCGCGGGCGTCCTTGGCGTCCGCTTCGGCATTGCGTTCGGCCACGCGTCGGCGCTGTTCTTCGGTAAGTTCCACCTTGCTGGCGGTATCGCGTAGCAGCATCAGGCCACCCACGATCGAACCGATAGCGACCACCAGAATCAACCAGGCATACCAGGGCATGGAGCTCTCCTTGATGAGGCCGCCTGCCGGAGGCGAGATTCGCTCCGCAGCGGCTTGTAACGCTTTGAGTCAAAACGTTTTGCAGGGTTCCATTGTATGCCTGATCGGCCTGGCCGGCAGCGTGTCTAGAGTCCGGTGAGCATGGCATCCGCCGGCGCATTGGCCCGCGACTGCCCGGTGCACTGGAAGTAGATGAAGCCCAGCCCCATGAGGCCGAGGAAGACCAGGCCGATCAGCGTATTGAACCAGGCCATGGCCACCAGGCACACCACGGCCAGCAGCAGTGCCAGGGTGGGGACCAGCGGATAACCGGGAGCGCGGAAGCTGCGTGGCAGGCCGGGCTCGGTCCGGCGCAGCCGGAACAGGCTGAGCATGCTCATGATGTACATCACGATGGCGCCGAACACGGCCATGGTGATCATGGCGGCGGTGAGGCTCAGCCCGCCGAGGTTGACCAGGCCATCGCTGTAGATCGCGGCGATGCCCACCAGCCCGCCGGCGATGATCGCCCGGTGTGGGGTCTGGAACCGCGACAGCCTGGCCAGGGAGGCGGGCAGGTAGCCAGCGCGGGCCAGGGCGAAGAATTGCCGCGAGTAGCCGAGGATGATCCCGTGGAAGCTGGCAACCAGGCCGAACAAGCCGATCCACACCAGCATGTGCAGCCAGCCGGAGTCATCGCCGACCACCGCCTTCATGGCCTGGGGCAGCGGGTCGTTGATGTTCGCCAAACTGCGCCAGTCACCCACGCCACCTGCGAAGAACATCACGCCCAGGGCCAGCACCACCAAGGTCAGGATGCCGCTGATGTAGGCCCGGGGGATGGTGCGCCTGGGGTCCTTGGCCTCTTCGGCAGCCATGGCCGCGCCCTCGATGGCCAGGAAGAACCAGATGGCGAAGGGGATCGCCGCGAACATGCCGGCAACTGCTGCGCTACCGAACTGATCCGTGCCGGCCCAGCCATTGGCGGCGAAGTGGCTGAAGCTGAACGCCGGGGCCACCACGCCCATGAATACCAGCAATTCCAGGACCGCCAGGACGCAGACCACCAGTTCGAAGGTTGCCGCCAGCTTCACCCCGAGAATGTTCAGGCCCATGAAGACGACATAGGCCGCCACTGCGGCGTGCTTGGGGTCCAGCGCCGGAAACTGCACGTTCAAGTAGGCACCGATGGCCAGGGCGATGGCCGGTGGGGCGAAGACGAATTCGATCAGGGTCGCCAGCCCGGCGATCATCCCGCCTTTTTCGCCGAAAGCCCGGCGGCTGTAGGCAAAAGGGCCTCCGGCATGGGGAATCGCGGAGGTCAGTTCGGTGAAGCTGAATATAAAGCAGGCATACATGCAGGCGACCAGCAGCGAGGTCACCAGGAACCCCAGGGTCCCGGCCACGCCCCAGCCATAGCTCCAGCCGAAGTACTCCCCGGAAATCACCAGGCCGACCGCGATACCCCATAGATGCAGCGTGCCCAGGGTGGGCTTGAGTCCTGTGTTCATCGATAGCGTCCTGAACGATTGGAAAGGTTCGGGGCAGGGCGTTGCAGCGGTCGTGCCAGGCGGCCATGGGACGTCGCAAAGCTCGGAAAGCCGTCGTATCGAGGATATTCCCGACCGTGGCTGATGGTCAGCGTTTCAATCTGGTGCGGTTGGCCGCCTCGCTTTGGGGCGAGGGCCAGCGCGTCCATGGCGTGAGTCTTTACGCTTTCTTTATGGGTCACCCACCCCGTCGCTCTCGTTCCTTTACAGGCAGCCTGCGGACAATGTCGCCATTCGCGGCGATCGCCGTACCTCGGAGACATTCCATGAACATTCTGGACGCGGTGTCGTTGCTGCTGGCAGTAGGCCTGTTCGTTTACCTGCTGATTGCACTGTTGTGCGCGAATCGGAACTAGGAGCGACGCTGATGCACAGTTATGACTATTGGCTGATCCTCGCTTTCTTCGCGCTGGTGCTGGTGCCTGCGCCTTGGCTGGGACGCTTCTACTACAACGTGATGGAAGGCCAGCGTACCTGGCTGACCCCGGTCCTGGGGCCGGTGGAACGTGTGTGCTACCGCATCGCCGGGGTCGATCCGCAACTGGAGCAGAGCTGGCAGAAGTACAGCCTGGCCTTGCTGGCCTTCAACCTCGCCGGGTTCGCCCTGTTGTTCCTCATCCTGCTGTTCCAGGACCACTTGCCACTCAACCCGCAACACCTGCCGGGGCAGGAGTGGACCCTGGCCTTCAACACCGCGGTCAGCTTCATGACCAACACCAACTGGCAGGCCTACAGCGGCGAGGCGTCCCTGAGCTACTTCAGCCAGATGGCCGGCCTGACGGTACAGAACTTCGTCAGCGCGGCCACCGGACTGGCGGTGCTGGTGGCCCTGTGCCGGGGTATCGGCCGGCGCTCGGTACGCACCCTGGGCAATTTCTGGGCCGACATGACCCGCGCCACCCTCTACGGCCTGCTGCCGCTGTGCCTGCTGTTGGCCTTGCTGCTGGTCTGGCAGGGCGTGCCGCAGACGTTCGCTCACTATGTGGACGCCCTGACCGTGCAGGGTAACGATCAGGTGATTCCCCTGGGACCAGCGGCCAGCCAGATCGCCATCAAGCAACTGGGCACCAATGGCGGTGGCTTCTTCGGGGTCAACTCGGCGCATCCGTTCGAGAACCCCACGGCCTGGAGCAACCTGTTCGAACTGGTATCGATCATCCTGATCCCGGTGGCGCTGGTCTTCACTTTTGGCCATTACGTCAAGGACATGCGCCAGAGCCGGGCCATCATCGCCTGCATGCTGGCGCTGTTCCTGATCGGCGGCGCCACCTCGCTGTGGGCGGAATACCAACCCAACCCGGCACTGGCCAACCCGGTGGTGGAACAGGCAGCGCCACTGGAGGGCAAGGAGACGCGCTTCGGCACCACGGCCACGGTGCTGTGGTCGGTGACCACCACCGCCGCCTCCAACGGGTCGGTCAACGGCATGCACGACAGCCTCAACCCGCTGAGCGGCATGGTGGCGCTGATCAACATGATGGTGGGCGAGGTGATCTTCGGCGGCGTCGGCGCCGGGCTCTACGGCATGCTGCTCAATGTGCTGATCGCGGTATTCCTGGCCGGCCTGATGATCGGGCGCACGCCTGAGTACCTGGGCAAGAAGCTCCAGGCCAGGGAGGTGCAATTATTGGTGCTGACCCTGATGGTCATGCCCATCGGCGTGCTGGTCCTGGGGGCCCTGGCCGCCAGCTTGCCAGGGCCGGCCGGCGCCATCAGCAACCCTGGGCCCCACGGCTTCAGCCAACTGCTGTACGCCTATACCTCGGCCAGTGCCAACAATGGCTCGGCATTCGGTGGTTTCAGCGCCAACACCTCGTTTCATAACCTGATGCTGGGCCTGGGCATGCTGATCGGTCGCTTCGGCTACATCCTGCCGGTGCTGGCCCTGGCTGGCAGCCTGGCCCTGAAGAAACCCGCGCCTGTGGGCCAGAACAGTTTTCCCACCCATGGTCCACTGTTCGTGGCCTTGCTGACCATGACCATCTTGCTGGTAGGCGGCCTGACGTTCCTGCCGACCCTGGCACTGGGCCCGATCGCCGAACAACTGAGCATGGGTTTCTGAGGATCCGATGATGAATATGCATGTTCCCGCCTCGAACAAGGTTGCCGATGGGGTGGCCAAGGCCAAGCAGTCTGCTGCGCCATCGCCGGCCACCAGCCTGTCCGCCCTATGGCGCCCGGCGCTGGTCCAGGCCTTCGCCAAGCTCGACCCACGGCAGCTGCAGCGCTCGCCGGTGATGCTGGTGGTGGAGCTGACGGCGATCCTCACCACTGTGCTGTGCTTGGTGCCCAACACCGCGGTGCCGACTTTCGTTGCCGCGCAGATTGCCCTGTGGCTGTGGTTCACCGTGTTGTTCGCCAACTTCGCCG
>NZ_JACKZK010000012.1:0-213176 GCF_014230245.1 Pseudomonas sp. MSSRFD41
GTGCTGTCCTACGTGCGCGGCAAGGTCAATGCCGGCGGCGTCGGGTTCGTTGCCGCCAGCGATATCGTGATCGCCGACCAGAGCGCCTCGTTCAGCCTTTCGGAGTTGCTGTTCGGGCTGATGCCGGCCTGCGTATTGCCGTTCCTGGAGCGTCGCATCGGCCCGCAGCGCGCCCACTACATGACATTGATGACCAGCGCGATAGGTGTCGACCAGGCCCTGGCTTGGGGCCTGGTGGATGCCTGCGCGGCCGATGGCGACAACCTGCTGCGTAAGCACCTGTTGCGCTTGCGGCGCCTGTCCCGGCCCGGGGTGGCGCGCTACAAGCAATTTCGTGGCGCGCTGTGCGGCGCGCCACGACTCGATCGCGACGCCGCGCTGGCGGCCAACCGGCAGGTGTTCAGCGATCCGCAGAACCTTTCGAACATCGTGCGTTACGTCGAGACGGGCGCGTTCCCGTGGGAGCAGGTGTGATATGAACGACGATCTGGTACAGCTCGAGCAGGTAACGCCAGCGATCGTGCAGGTCACCATGACCGATCGCATCCACAAGAACGGATTCTCCACTGGCTTGGCCCAGGCACTGATCCGCACCTTCGAGACGGTGCGTAGCAATCCGGCGTGGAAGGTGGTGGTCCTGACTGGCTACGACACCTACTTCTGCACCGGCGGCACCCAGCAAATGCTGCTCGAGCTGGCAGACGGGCGCGGCCAGTTCACCGACTACCCGATCTACGAATTGCCCTTGAACTGCGAGATCCCGGTAGTGGCAGCCATGCAGGGGCATGCGATTGGTGGCGGGCTGGTGTTCGGCCTGTTCGCCGACCTGGCGGTGCTCAGCCGCGAGAGCGTGTATGCGGCGAACTTCATGCGCTATGGCTTCACCCCGGGGTTCGGCGCGACCCTGGTGCTGCAGGAGAAGCTCGGCCTGGCGCTGGCCCAGGAACTGCTGATGACTGCCGAGAACTATCGCGGTGACGAGCTGGCTGGCCGCGGCATCCCGTTCCCGGTGCTGCCGCGGGCGAACGTGCTGGCCCATGCCCATGAACTGGCGGCGCAATTGGCCGAGAAACCCCGGCATTCATTGGTGACCCTCAAGGCGCACCTGACCTCTGGCCTGCGTGCGCAGCTGCCCGCGGTCACGGCCCGCGAGGTGCAGATGCACGCGCAAACCTTCCATCACCCCGAGGTGCGAGAGCGTATCAAGGCACTGTTCGGCAACTGATTGGCCGTTACCCGGTGCGTTATTCCTTCAACAGCGAGGCACAAGCATGACCAGAGAACAGGTATTCGAATTGATTGTCCGTCACGTCCGGCAAGTGATTCCCACCCTTGCCAGCCATGCGTTCACCCGCGGCGACCGCTTGCGTGACCTGGGGGCGAACTCGGTGGATCGCGCGGAAATCGTGATGCTGGTGCTGGAGTCGCTGTCCCTGAGCATTCCTCGGGTAGAGCTGTTCGGCCCGGGCAATATCGGCGAACTGGCGGACCTGATCCACGCCCGGCTCGAGGCGCGGGCGGTGTAGCACGGATGGACCGGGCAGCGGGGCGCCAAGTCCGGCGCGCCGCCAGGGGCAATGCACAACGGAGGTGTCAATGAAGGTGTTCATCTTTCCCGGCCAGGGTTCGCAGCAGCGAGGTATGGGTGGCCCGCTGTTCGATGAGTTCCCCGAGCTGACCGAAGCGGCCAGCGACCTACTCGGTTATTCGATCAAGGCCCTGTGCCTCGATGACCCGGATGGCCTGCTGGACCAGACCCGCTACACCCAGCCGGCGATCTATGTGGTCAACGCCCTGGCCTATTTCCAGCGGCTGCGCGATGGGGCCCAGGCGGATGGTTTCGCCGGCCACAGCCTGGGTGAATTCAACGCCCTGCTGGCGGCGCAGTGCTTCGATTTCGCAGAGGGCCTGCGCCTGGTCCAGCGCCGCGCCGAGCTGATGAGCCAGGTCAGTGGCGGGGACGGGGGCATGGCCGCGATCATGAACCTGCGGCGCCACACGCTGGTGGAGCTTTTGCAGGCGCAACAGGCCGATGGTGTCGACCTGGCGATTCACAACGCCCCCTTGCAGAGCGTGATCGCCGGGCCCAAGGCCGAGCTGGCGCGCCTGGAAAGCGCGGTCGAGGCAGCGGGCGGCATGCTGTATCCGCTCAATACCAGTGGCGCCTTCCACTCGCGCTACATGCAACCGATCGCCGATGCCTTTCGCGCGTATCTCCAAGGCCTGGAGCTGGCGCCGCCGAACAAGCCGGTAATCGCCAACGTTTCGGCCCAGCCGTATAGCCAGGAAGCGATCGCCGACCACCTGGTCCAGCAACTGACCCATCCAGTGCAATGGTGCGAGAGCATCCAATACCTGCTGGCCCAGGGCGAGGTGCAATTCGAAGAGGTCGGCCATGGCGAGGTGTTGACCAAGCTGGTGGAGAAGATCCGCGCTGGCAGCCGCCCGCCTGTGCCTGGCGTTGCGGTTTCGCCGGGGGGCGCAGCGCCTGGGCCTCGCGAAGCGGTGCTGCACAGCGCCATCGAGCAGGTCGCCCAGTGGAATGCCCGGCATCCCGCCGGCACTCGGGTGCGCTCGCTACGGGTCGACGGCGAGCTGCTGACTCGCAGCACCGCCTTGGTGTTGCTGGGCCACCGGGCGGCGGTCTACCTGCAAGGCCACAACGGCTATTTCGCCCTCGACGAGATCCAGGCGTTGTAGCCATCCATGCAGCCATGGGCCGGCCCGTTGCCTTCGCCCGAATCGACAATCCTGGTGCCAACATGCTTGCCACTCGACCACTACCCGTTGCGATCACCGGTGTCGGTATCGTTTCCGCCATTGGCCAGGGCCGGGAGGCCTTCACCCGCGCACTGCTGGCCGGCGACGCCGCTTTCGACGTGCTGCAACGCCCCGGGCGCCAGGGGCAAAGCCGTTTTCTCGGCGCCGAACTCGGCCCCCTGCAACTGCCGCAGGAGCGTGCGCCACGGCTGTTCCGGCAGTTGTCGCTGACGGCCGAGGCGGCCCTGGTGGCCTTGCATGAAGCCTGGCAGGACGCCCGCCTGGAGGACGTGGACCCGCAGCGCATAGGCCTGGTCGTCGGCGGCTGCAACCTGCAGCAACGTGAACTGGCCCAGCTCCATGAGCGCTACACCGGGCGCGAGGCCTTCGTGCGGCCGGGCCATGGCGTCGAGTTCATGGACAGCGACCTGTGCGGGTTGTGTACCCAGCAGTTCGGCATCCAGGGCATGGCCTGCACCGTGGGCGGGGCCTCGGCCAGCGGCCAGGTCGCGGTGATCCAGGCGCTACAGGCGGTGCAGTCGGGGCAGGTGGATGTGGCGATCGCGCTGGGCGCCCTGATGGACCTGTCGCATTGGGAGTGCCAGGCGTTGCGTTCGTTGGGGGCCATGGGCTCCGAGCGCTATGCCGATGCACCGATGCAGGCGGCTCGGCCGTTCGACCGCGACCGAGACGGTTTCATCTATGGCGAGTGTTGTGGCGCGGTGGTGGTGGAGCGCATGGCCGGCCCCACGCGCAGCACCGTCCGGCCCTATGCGCAATTGTCCGGCTGGGGCTGGACCATGGATGCCAACCGCAATCCCGACCCATCGCGCGAGGGCGAGATGCGCGCCATCGCTCAGGCTTTGGGGCGCGCGGGCCTGGCCCCGGGGCAGATCGACTATGTGAACCCCCACGGGACCGGCTCGCCCCTGGGCGATGTGGTGGAGCTGGCTGCCCTGCGCGACAGCGGCCTGGGCCACGTGCGCCTCAACACCAGCAAGTCGCTGCTCGGCCATGGGCTCACCGCCGCCGGCACCGTGGAGGTAATCGCCACGCTGGTGCAGATGCGCGAAGGGCGCCTGCACCCGAGCCGTAACCTGGACACGCCGATCGATCCGTCCTTCGACTGGGTCCGTGATGTGGCCAGACCGCACCCGATAGAGCACGCCCTGACCCTGAGCATGGGTTTTGGCGGCATCAACACTGCGTTGTGCCTGACGCGCCATGAGTGATGAACAGCCAAGGAGAAAGCCAATGTTATCCGTAGGAATAGAAGCGATGAACGTGTTCGGCGGTCGGGCCTGCCTGGACGTTGCCGAACTGGCCGCGCACCGCCAGCTGGATACGGCGCGCTTCAATAATCTGCTGATGAAGGAAAAGACCGTCGCGCTGTTGGACGAGGACCCGGTGACCTATGCGGTGAACGCAGCACGCCCTCTGGTGGAGGCGTTGTCGGCCGAAGAGAAGGTCCGGATCGAGTTGCTGATCACCTGCTCGGAGTCGGGGATCGATTTCGGCAAGTCGCTGAGCACCTACGTCCATCACCACCTGGGACTGGACCGCAACTGCCGATTGTTCGAACTCAAGCAGGCCTGCTATTCGGGCACCGCAGGCTTGCAGATGGCGGTGAACTTCATCCTGGCCCAGGTCTCGCCGGGGGCCAAGGCGCTGGTGATCTCCACCGACCTGGCCCGGCACATGACCGCCGATGGCGGCAGCGCACTCACCGAGGACTGGTCGTTCGCCGAGCCCAGCACCGGTGCCGGCGCCGTGGCGATGCTGATCAGCGACCAGCCGCGGGTCTTCGACATCGACGTTGGCGCCAACGGCTACTACGGCTATGAAGTGATGGACACTTGCCGGCCAACCCCGGATACCGAGGCCGGCGACTCCGACCTGTCGCTGCTGTCCTATCTGGACTGCTGCGAGAACGCATTCCTCGAGTACCAGAAGCGCGTCGGCGACGTCGACTATGTCGGCTCGTTTCGCTACCTGGCGTTCCATACACCCTTCGGTGGGATGATCAAGGGTGCACATCGCACCATGATGCGCAAGCAGGCCCAAGCTACGCCGGCGGATATCGAGGCCGATTTCCAGCGCCGGGTGACGCCGGGGCTCAGCTATTGCCAGCGGGTCGGCAACATCATGGGCGGTACCGTGCTGCTATCGCTGGCCAGCACCATCGCCAATGGCCGCTTCGAATCGCCGGGGCGCATCGGTTGCTTCTCCTATGGCTCGGGCTGCTGTTCGGAGTTCTACAGCGGCGTAGTGCGCCATCAAGGTCAGGTGCAACTGCGGGCCCAGGAGATCGAACGCCAGCTCGATAACCGTTACCGGCTGTCGATGAGCGAGTACGAAGGGCTGTTGCAGAGCAACACGCAGGTACGCTTCGGCACCCGCAACGTACGGATCGACGACGCTTCCAGCGTACGTCCGCAGTTGCCGCGTGCGGATCGACCACAGCTGGTTCTGCGGGAAATCAAGGAATTCCACCGCGAGTACGAATGGGCCCAGTAAGGACCTGGGCCCATGGGTGGGCCGCGAACAATGGATGGTTTGCCAGACAACTGAAGGAGTAGATCCATGGATCCACGATCGCCGCAGGACGAAACCACCGCCACGCCTGGCGCCAGCGAACAGGCCGCCAAGCCATCGCCCCAGGCCTGCCCAGAGCAGGCAGCCATCGCCATCGTCGGCATGTCCGGCCGCTATCCCGGGGCCGACTCGCTGGAGACCTATTGGCGCAACCTGGCGGACGGCCGCGACTGCGTGGGCGAGATCCCAGCCACGCGCTGGGACGTCGATGCCTATTTCGACCCGGCCATACCTTCGCCGGGCAAGGCCTACAGCAAGTGGCTGGGCAGCCTGGAGGCCATCGAATGCTTCGATCCGCTGTTCTTCAACATCGCCCCCAGCGAGGCGCAACGGATGGATCCGCAGCAGCGCTTGTTCCTGGAAGAGGGCTACCGGGCTTTCGAGGATGCCGGACGAGCGCCGCTGGAACTGAGCGAGTCGCGTTGCGGCGTGTACCTGGGCATCAGCGGCAGCGAGTACGGCACCCTGGTCCAGCAGCGCCTGGGCCTGGTGGACATGATCGGCAGCAGCCCGGCGATCGCCGCGGCCCGCATCGCCTACTTCCTCAACCTCAAGGGACCGGCGATTCCGGTGGATACCGCCTGCTCGTCGTCGCTGGTGGCCATGCACCTGGCCTGCCAGGCCTTGCGCAACGGCGAAGTCGACCTGGCGCTGGCCGGCGGAGTGGCGTTGTACCTGATGCCGGAGCTATACGTCTGCATGTGCGCGGCGGGAGTCCTTTCACCCAGGGGCAAGTGCCGGACCCTGGATAACCAGGCCGACGGCTTCGTGCCAGGGGAGGGCGTGGGCGCGCTGGTGCTCAAGCGGCTCGCGGATGCCGAGCGCGACGGCGACCTGATCCATGGGCTGATCATCGGCTCGGGGATCAACCAGGACGGCCGGAGCAATGGCTTGACCGCGCCCAACCAGGACAGCCAGGCCGCGCTGTTGCGCGAAGTCTATCAGCGCCACGGCATCGATCCGGCCAGCATCGGCTACGTGGAAATGCACGGCACGGGTACCAAGCTGGGCGACCCGATCGAACTCAATGCCCTGTCCACGGTATTTCGCGAGGGCACCAGGGAACTGGGTTTCTGCGGCCTGGGCTCGGTCAAGAGCAACATCGGCCACACTTCGGCCGCCGCCGGTGTAGCCGGTGTGCACAAGGTGCTGTTGCAGATGCGCCATCGGCAACTGGTGCCGACCCTCAACTACAGCAGCCCCAACGAGCATTTCGACCTCAAGCTGGAACAGTCGCCGTTCTTCGTCTGTACCTCGGGCCAACCCTGGGCGCCTACCAGCGGGGCGCCATTGCGCGCGGCGGTCAGCTCGTTCGGCATCAGCGGCACCAATGCCCACCTGGTGCTCGAGGAGTATCGCCGGCCACAGGCCAGTCGCTCCAGGGTGGAACTGGACGAGCAGCACCCGCTGCTGATCGTGCTGTCGGCCAAACGCCCCGCACAGCTCAAGAGCTGCGCCGCACGGCTCAAGGCGTTCCTCGAGAACACTGCGGATGTGGACTGGCCGGCCCTGGCCCATACGCTCCAGGCGGGGCGGGCGCCCCTGGAGCAACGGCTGGCCTTTGTCGCCACCGCGCCTGGGCAGGTCATCGCGACACTCGCAGCCTTCATCGAAGGCCAGCCGCTCGAACAGGTAGTGGTGGGCGACATTCGCAAGATCCAGGAGCGCACGGCGGATTTCGATCCCGCCAAGGTCTTGGCTGGGTCCGGCGAGCTGGCCTTGCTGGAGCTGGGCAGGGAGTGGGTCAAAGGCACGCAGATCGACTGGCGGTCGCTTTACACCGAGCAGCCCGGGGGCCGTATGGCCCTGCCGACCTATCCGTTCGCCCGGGAGCGCTACTGGATCGAGCAGCCCCCGGATGCGGGCGACGAGCCCGGACCGCTGCCTCCATCGTTGCAGAGCTCGCTGCAGCCCCTGTTCCAGTACAGCGGCTCGCTGGCAGGTGAACAGCGTTTCTCCACGACCCTGACCGGCGACGAGTTCTTCTTGCGCGATCACCAGGTCGCGGGGCAGCCGTTGGTGCCCGCGGCGATGCAGCTGGAATGGGCGCGCGCGGCCATGGCCCAGGCCCATGGCTTGCCGGCCGAGCATCCCGTGCTGCTGGAGGACATCGCTTGGCTGCGCCCCCTGGCGCTCCGCTCGCCGCTGCAAGTACATGTCGGCCTGCATGAGCAGGGCGAAGGTACTGTCGCCTACCGGATCTTCAGCGCTGGCCAGGGCCAGCCATTGGTGTACAGCCAGGGCCGGGCGCGGCTGGACAGCAGCCCTGAGCAACCTCGGCTCGACCTCCAACAACTGCGTGCGAGGTGTGGCCGCCAGCTAGACGGTGCCGCCTGCTATGGGCGCTTCGCCGGGCTTGGCTTGGACTATGGCCCGAGTTTCCAGGTGCTGCAGGGCCTGGAGCTGGGTGACGACCTGGTGCTTGCACGATTGCGCGGCGCTAGTACGCCCCCTGGAGTCGGCTTGCCCGCACCGCTGATCGATGGCGCGCTGCAGGCCAGCCTGGGCCTGGCCGCGCAAGACGTCCTGGCATTGCCCTTTGCGCTAAAGCGGCTCGAGCAGTGGCAAGCGCTGCCGCACGAGATGTGGGCGATCTTGCGACCCGCTACGAACGACCGGGGCAAACGACGCGGGATCGATATCGAACTGGCCGACAGCGAGGGACGCGTCATGGTGCGATTGAGCGGATTCAGCAGCCGGGCGCCGGCGGACAAAGCGTCGTTGGCGGCGACGGGCACCGACCCGCTCCAGGAACTGAGCCTGATGCCGGCCTGGGAGCCAATCCTCGAGCAGCCGGGCAACAGGCTGAGCGATCCGCGGCCCGTGGGCCGGGCGGTGGAAATCGGCGGCGAGGTGGAGCAACGCCAATTGACCGCCGACGGCCAGGGCGCCTGGCAATCCTGGCTCCGGCAGCAGGAGCCGTTCGAGCAGTTGGTCTGGCACGTACCGCCAGGCCAGCCCTGGGCTGCCAGGGCCGCCTTCCTGTTGATCAAGGCCCTGCTGGAGCTGGGGCACGGCGGGCGGCCTCTGGCCCTCTGCATCGTCACCCGCCAAGCCCTGGGCGTACGCCCGCAGGAGCTGGGCGATCCCTTCCAGGCCAGTGTGCACGGTCTGATCGGTAGCCTGGCCAAGGAATACCCCCATTGGCGCCTGGACCTGGTGGACCTGGCGCCGCAAGACCCGATTCCCTGGTCGGCGCTGCTCGGTCGCACGCCAGGCGTGGCCGGAGAAACCCTGGCCTATCGCCAGGGCCGTGGCTATCGCCAACGCTTGCTGGCCTGCCAACTCGGCGCACCGGCGCAGCCAGCATTCCGCCAGGCGGGGGTGTATGTACTCCTCGGCGGCGCCGGTGGCATTGGCGTGGCGTTCAGCGAGTACCTGATCCGCCAGTACCAGGCCCAGGTGGTATGGCTGGGCCGGCGCGCTGAGGACCAAGCGATCGCCGATCAATGTGTACGCCTCGCGGCGCTGGGCCCGGCGCCCCTGTACCTGCAGGCCGATGGCCGCGATCGCGCCGCCCTGGAAGCGGCGCTCAGCGAAATCCGCGGGCGCTACGGCGCCGTGCATGGCGTGGTGCATGCCGCGCTGGTGCTGGCCGATCGCAGCCTGGCACAGATGGATGAACAGACCTTCGAGGCGGCGCTGGCGGCCAAGCAGGAAACGGCGCTGAACCTAGACGCGGTCTTCGGCAACGAACCCTTGGACCTGATGCTGTACTTCTCGTCGTTGCAAAGCTTCGCGCGGATGGCGGGGCAGGGTAACTATGCCGCTGGCTGTTGCTTCGTCGATGAATTTGCCCGCAATGCGCAACGTCCCTATCCGGTGAAGCTGGTGCACTGGGGCTACTGGGGTGGGGTCGGCGTGGTGGCATCGCCCGACTACCGGGCGCGGATGACCCAGGCCGGAATCGGCTCGATCGAGGCCCCACAGGCCATGGCGTGGTTGGAAAGCTGGCTGGACGGCCCGCTGGAGCGCCTCGGCTTGGCCAAGCTGGACCTGGCCAGGGTCGCCCCTGCCTGGGGCATCGCCAGCGATGCAGTGGCAGAGCTCATGCCCGCAGTGCCTGCGGTGTCGCTGCCGGTAGCGCCGGTACTTGCCCCACCGCTTGCCGTGGCCAGCGCCTGGCTAGCGCTGGAGCAACGCCTGAAGCCGCTGCTGTACAGCCTGCTGCAGGAGCACGGCTGGCTGGCAACCGAGCAGGGACTGGCACCGCGATACCAGCGTTGGCGTGCAGCGGCGTTGCGCCTGGTCGGCCATCCCGAGGCGGATACCGGCTGGGACCAGCAGTGGTCGCAGTGGCAGGCCTACTGCGAACAGGTTCTGGCAGGAGCCGAGCCGCGCGGCCTGGAGACCCAGGTACGCCTGCTCGACCAGATGCTGCGGGCATTGCCGGCGATATTGCGTGGCGAACGGGAGGCGACCCAGGTGCTGTTCCCCGAGGGGCGTCTGGACTGGGTCGAAGCCCTGTATCGGGATCACCCGGTGTCGAACCACTTCAACGCAGTGCTGGGTGAGCGCCTGCAGGCCTATGCCGAGCAGCGCTTGAGGCTCGAGCCCCAGGCGCGCTTGCGGATCCTGGAGGTCGGCGCCGGGACCGGCGGCACCAGTGCCGGGCTCTTGGCGCGCTTGGCACCTTATGCCGGACAGATCGACGAGTACGCTTATACCGATGTGTCGCCGGCCTTCCTTGAGCATGCCCAGCAGCACTACGCACCGGGGGCAGGCTACCTGCGCACCGGCTTGCTGGATATCGAGCGGGACCCGGCGAGCCAGGGTTTCCAGGCCGGTGGCTACGATGTGGTAGTGGCGGCGAACGTGCTGCATGCGACCCGTGATATCGCCTGGACCCTGGGGCAGGTCAAGAGCCTGCTCAAGGGCAACGGACTGCTGCTCTTGAACGAGGCGACCCAGGCGCACCTGTTCGGGCACTTGACGTTCGGCCTGTTGCCCGGGTGGTGGCTGGCCGAGGACCCAGAGCGGCGTATCCCGGGCACGCCGATGCTGGCTCCCGCCAGTTGGCGCTGCGTGCTGCAAACACAAGGATTTCATGGCGTGGACATCCCGTGCGGCACGACCCGGGCCCTGAGCCAGGAAGTCATCCTGGCCATCAGCGACGGCGTTGTGCGCCATGCCGTCACGCCCATCGAGCCGCTTCCCGCCGCACCTGCCGGACCCACGACTGAAGCTCAAGGCGACCAGCCGCCTGCGACGCCGTGCGGCCTGGATGCCCAGGAGCTGGTGACCCAGGTCGAAGCGGCGATCACCCAGATGATTTCCGACTACCTGCAGATCGCCCGTGAAGAGCTGGACCGGAATACGCCCTTTGGCGAGTTCGGTTTCGATTCGATCGCTTCGACGGCGTTTACCCGGCTGCTCAATGAGCGTTATGGCCTGGACATGGCGCCCTCGGAGTTTTTCGAGACTCCGACGATTGCCGCGCTGGCCAGCTACCTGGCGCAGGAGTACCGGGCCGAACTGCAACCGCTCTTTGCCTCGACCCAGGCGCCCCAAGGGCCCGAGGCGAGCGCGCCGAAGGCTGCCGTATCCAGGGTCGATCCTGTAGCCCAAGGTTCGCGTGGCGAGCCCGGCCCGACCAAGGCGGGCGCCGAGCCGATCGCCGTGATCGGTATGAGCGGGCGTTTCCCTGGGGCCGAGGACATCGACGCGCTGTGGCGCAACCTCGAGGCAGGCCGCGACTGCATCGGTGAGTTGCCCCTGGGGCGGTTTGGCGCTGGGCCAGAGCCCACCTTGCGCCATGCCGGAGTGCTGGAAGACCTGGATGGGTTCGATCCGGCCTTCTTCAATATTTCACGCCGCGAGGCCCAGGGCATGGACCCCCAGCACCGCTTGCTGATGATGCAGGTCTACAAGGTGATCGAGGATGCTGGGTATTCGGTGCAAAGCCTCTCGGGCAGCAATACCGCGCTGCTGGTGGGTACCTGCGCCACGGGTTATGCCCAGTTGCTGGCCCAGTCCGGCGAGGCCGTGACCGCGGCACTGGCAGTGGGCACCGCTGGATCGATGGGCCCCAATCGCATGAGCTACTGGCTGAACTGGCATGGGCCGAGCGAGCCCATCGAAACCGCCTGTTCGAGTTCCCTGGTGGCTGTACATCGGGCCGTGACCTTATTGCGTACTGGACAATGCGACCAGGCGGTGGTGGGGGGCGTCAACACCCTGCTTTCAGCAGAGGCCCATGAGAGCTTCATGCATGCCGGGGTGCTGAGCGGGGATGGTCGGTGCCGGGCGTTTTCGGCCCGGGCTGGCGGTTATGTCCGGGGTGAAGGAGTGGCGATGCTGATGCTCAAGCCACTGTCCGCGGCCGAGCGTGACGGCGACCAGATCCATGGCTTGATCCTCGGTAGCGCGCAGAATCACGGCGGCCAGGCCAACTCGCTGACCGCTCCCAATCCGCAGGCCCAGGCCAAGGTGATCGAAACGGCGCTGCGTGAAGCCGGGGTGGACCTGAAGAGCATCGGTTACATCGAGGCCCATGGCACCGGCACCGAGCTGGGCGACCCGATCGAGATCAAGGGCCTGAAGCAGGCGTTCCATACGCTGGCAGGCAAGGATGCGTTGGCCGAGCACAGCGTCGGCCTGGGAACCATCAAGAGCAACATCGGTCACCTGGAACTGGCGGCCGGAGTGGCGGGGCTGGTCAAGGTGCTATTGCAGATGCGCCATGGGTGCCTGGTCCAGAGCCTGCACAGCCAGCCGCTGAACCCGCAGATCGAACTCGCGGGCAGTCCGTTCTATGTGGTGGATGCCAAGCGCCCCTGGCCGGCGCTCGCCGATGGCCGGGGCAACGTGCTGCCCAGGCGCGCCGGGGTCAGCTCGTTCGGCTTTGGCGGGGTGAATGCCCATGTGGTGCTTGAGGAGTATCGGCCGCAGTCGCGCCCGGCCCAATTGGCCCAAGCCAAGCCGGTGCTGGTGCTGCTCTCGGCCCGGGATGCCACGGGACTCAAGGCGCGGGTCGAGCAACTGCTGGCTTTTCTGGAGCACCGCGAAGCGGACCTGCAATCCCTGGCGTATACCCTGCAGGTAGGGCGCGAGGCAATGAAGGTGCGCCTGGCTTGCGTGGTGGATTGCATCGATGGCCTGCGCAGCCGGCTGCGGGCTTACCTGGGCGAAGAGGGTGGGCAGGGCGAGATCTTCCATGGCGATATCAAGCGCGACCCGGGCCTGCAAATGATCTTCCAGGCGGACGAGGACCTGCAGGAAACCGCCAGCAGGTTGATCGCCCAGGGCAAGCTGGGGCGACTGGCGCAGTGGTGGGTATTGGGCCTGGAGATCGACTGGACGCGCTTGTATGGCCAGCAGCGGCCGCGGCGGATCAGCTTGCCGACCTATCCCTTCGCCCTGGAGCGATGCTGGGTGCAAGCATCCGCCAAACCGCGCGCTAGCCAGCCGCACCGCGAGCCTGCGCCGATGGCGTCGTTGCCCGGCAAGCCCCGGGGCCTGCGCCTGCGGGCGACGGAAGAGCGCACCGAGCTACGGGCCGTCGCTTCCCTGGGCGGGGCCTCGAGCGGGCATTCCACGGTGCAGGTGGCCGCAGCCCAGGCGCTCGCGCAGGCTCCCCGGAGCCTCTCCGATATCGACACCGTAGCGTATCTCCATCAGCAGAATGCTGGGCTGGATGAGCTGGAGCGGACTCTCAAGGAAACCCTGGCGGCGGCGCTGCGGATTGACGTCAACGAAATCGACCCTGACGAGATGCTCTCTGAACATGGTCTTGACTCGATCATCGCTGTGGAGTGGATCCGTGAACTCAATCGGCGGTATTCGATCTCGATCAATACCAGCCAGGTGTATGAGTTCCCGACGATTCGCCAGATGGCCAAGCTGGTGCAACAAGCCAGGGAGCGCCCGAGGCCCGTTGCCTTGAATTCCGCAGCCGACGGGCAGGGTTCCGGCCAGACCTCGGGCGCGACACAGATGGAGCGCGCGACGGCGATCGCCGTCCAGTCGCAGGCGGAGGTCGTCGGGCCCGCCACGGCCTGCTTGCCGCGCGCAGAGCGGAGTCAGGCCGACCAGGACGCGCTGGAGCAGGAACTGACAGCAAGCCTTGCCCAGTCCTTGCGCATCGACAGCCAGGAAATCGATCCGGAGGAAATGCTCGCCGAACATGGGCTGGATTCGATCATCGCCGTGGAGTGGATCCGCGAGATAAACCAGCGTTACTCGATCTCAATCAATACCAGCCAGGTCTACGAACACCCGACCATCAGACAGCTGGCGGCCCTGGTCGGCCAACTACGAAGCACCGAGTCGCCCGTTGTCTCGGGTACGCCGCCGTCGGTGGCAAGCGCACTCCAGCGAGCAGCGATGCCCGCCCAGCCATCGCCCGACGCGGATCCGATATCGGCTGTGACGGCGTCACCCGCCGGTCACCAGCTGGAATCGCCATCGCGGGTATTGGCAAACCAGCTTCGGCTGGACACCTTGATCGGTTCGGACATCCTGCGCGCGGCAGCGAAACTTGCGCACCCCACCGATCGACCACCAAGCCAGGTCCTGTTGACCGGGGCCAGTGGGTTCGCCGGGCGCTTCCTTGCCCTGGACCTGGCGCAAGGCTTGGCTCCAAGCGCGGGGACCCTGTATTGCCTGGTGCGGGCAACTTCGGATGCAGCAGCGCGGCAGCGCCTGGTCGAGAGCCTGGCGGCATCCACCGAACTGCAACAACGCCTGGTCGCACTGGAGCGGTCCGGGCGCCTGGTGGTCCTGGCGGGCGACCTGACCAAGCCGCGCCTGGGCCTGGCGCAACCGACCTGGGACATGCTGGTGCACAAGGTCGAGGCCATCGTGCACAACGGTGCCCTGGTCAATCACATGCTGGCCTACAACCAGTTGCACGGGACCAATGTCCACGGCACCGCCGAGGTGATACGCCTGGCGCTTTCGGGAAAGAAGAAGGCCATCAACTTCATTTCGAGCATCGCCGTGGGCAGTGCGGTGCACCGAAACGAGCCGATCCACGAGAGTGAGAAGGCCCTGGACCTGTATGACCAGTGCCTTGGAGCAGGGCGCTACGCCGCCGGTTATGCGGCCAGCAAGTGGGCCGGGGAGGTGCTGCTGCAGGAGGCATGCGAGAAGTGGGCGATACCGGTCAAGGTGTTCCGTTGCGGCATGCTGTTGCCCCACAGTACCCGTCCTGGATTCGTCAATCTTGCCGATATTTTTTCGCGTTTCCTGGTCAGCCTGGTACGCACCGCCATTGCTCCGCCTTCCTTCCATCTAGACAGTTCCCGTTCCATGGCCCCGATATTTCGCGGGTTGCCGGTGGACGCGGCCACGCGCTCGATTGCCCAGATCAGCCTGGGCGTGGAGGCCGGGTACTCCATCTACCACGTCCAGAGCAACGCGCCCGACGCCCCCAGCCTGGACCTGCTGGTGGAGTGGATACGGGAACTGGGCTATCCGCTCCAGAGGCTGGGAAGCTCCGAAGCCTGGAGCCAGGAGTTCATGGCCCGCCTGCAAGCGCTGGACGCCCGGCCAAGATCCTACAGCCTGTATTCATCGGTCTATCAACTGGACGAACTGCAGGAGGTATTGAACCAGCCCGAGTTCGACAGCCACAGGTTTGCCGAACGCTCCCGCTCACTCATCGACGGTCCGGTGGCCCAGGACTGGCTGGCGCCGATCGATCGGAAGTTCATTTCGGGCTACCTGACGGAACTGGCCAATGCCGGGTTGATCTAGGGACTCACTTCGATCGAGGACATGGATATGGGAAATACTCCTGACCCACTGGCACGGAGGGTCGGCACCGCGGCAAGCGAGCGGCTCCAGGGCGGGCAGAACCTGGGCAGCGCGCTGTTCCGCCGGCGCTACGGCTTGAAGTACGCCTATGTCGCCGGAGCCATGTATCGCGGCACCGCTTCACCGCAGCTGGTGATCCGCCTGGGCCGGGCCGGCCTGCTCGGCTACCTGGGGACCGGTGGCTTGAGCCTGGCGCAGATCGAACAGGCGATCGGCACGCTGCAAGCCGCGCTGCCGACGGGGGAACCCTACGGGCTGAACCTGTTGGCGGAGTACGACGATCCTCGCCATGAGCGAGCGACGGTGGAGATGTACCTGGCCCACGGCATTCGCAATATCGAGGCGGCGGCCTTCATCGAGATCACATTGCCGCTGGTGCTGTTCCGGCTGCGTGGACTTGCGCGCGAGGCCGACGGCACGCTGGTGTGCAGGCACCGAGTACTGGCCAAGGTCTCGCGGCTCGAGGTGGCCGAAGCCTTCATGAGCCCGGCGCCGGAGCCGCTGGTGGAGGCGCTGCGCAGGGCCGGGGATATCACCGAGGAGCAGGCCGAACTGGCTCGGCGGGTGCCCATGAGCCATGACATCTGCGTCGAAGCCGATTCCGGCGGGCACACCGATGGCGGTATCCCGACCATCGTGCTGCCGGCGATGGTGCAGTTGCGCGACGCGCTGCAAGCCCGGGCGGGGTATGCCGAGCCCATCTGCCTCGGCCTGGCTGGAGGCATTGGCACGCCCGCAGCCGCAGCGGCGGCCTTCGCGATGGGCGCCGACTTCATCCTGACCGGGTCGATCAACCAGTGCACGGTCGAGTCGGGCGCCACGGACCTGGTCAAGAGCATGCTGCAGGACGTGAGCATCCACGACATGGCCTACGCCCCGGCGGGGGACCTGTTCGAACGGGGGAGCAGGGTGCAGGTACTCAAGCGAGGGGTGCTGTTTCCCATGCGGGCCAACCGCCTGTATGCGCTCTACAGCCATTACGAGAGCCTCGAGGCGATACCGCAGAACATCCGTGGCGTGCTGGAGCGGCTGTTCTTCAAGCGCACCCTGGAGCAGGTCTGGCAAGAGTGCGAGCACTATCTGCTGGCCCAGGGCCGGGAAGAAGACCTGGCCCTGGCCCGGAGCAACCCCAAGGTGCGCATGGCCCGGGTATTTCGCTGGTACTTCGCCTACTCGACCAAGCTGGCCTTCAGCGGCGAAAGCGCGGACCAGGCCAACTACCAGGTACAAACCGGCCCGGCGCTCGGCGCCTTCAACCAGTGGGTCAAGGGCACGCCCCTGGAGTCCTGGCAGCGGCGACATGTGGACGAGATTGCCACGAGCTTGATGGAGGCCACGGCGCAGCACTTGCAGGCGCTGCAGATGGTGCTGGCCAGCCCGCAGGAAGCCATCCGATGAGCTGAGCGCCCGTCACCCGGCTGGGCGTACCGGCAAAGACTGCCCGCCACCCACGCCATCTCGCTGTCGTGCAGGAGCCGGCTGGCTCCCGCCAACGGTTTCAGTCGGCTGGTACACGATCCTGGGCCGGCGCCACCGATGCCTGCGCGCCTGCCGCCCGGGCGCTGGCGACGCTGATCGAGCGCAGGCGAGTACCGGCCAACGTTCGACGATCAGCATAAAAGCTGCTCCAGCTCATGGCGTTCGAGTGTGCGATTGGCTTCAATAGCACGCTGCGTCGCCTTGCCTGCTGCATGGCTTGCAGGGACATGGATGAATAACAAAAACGGAACAAAAGGACCCTGCATGTCGCTCTCCCGCTATCTGTCCGGCCTGTCCAACTTGCTGCACTACCGCCGTGAATGGTTGCGCGCCGACCTGCGAGCCGGTTTGTCGGTGGCGGCGATCCAGATTCCCATCGCCATCGCCTACGCCCAGATCGTCGGCCTGCCTGCGCAGTACGGGCTCTATGCCTGTGTGCTGCCGATGATCGTCTATGCCTTGGTCGGCAGCTCGCGGCAGTTGATGGTCGGCCCCGATGCGGCCACCTGCGCCATGCTCGGCGGGGCCGTGGCGCCCCTGGCCATGGGCGACCTGCAGCGCACCGTCGAGTTGTCGATGATCGTCACCGTGCTGGTGGGGCTGATGCTGATCGCCGCGGGCATCGCCCGGGCCGGGTTCATCGCCAGCTTCTTCTCGCGGCCGATCCTCATCGGCTACCTGAACGGCATCGGCCTGAGCCTGATCGCCGGGCAAATGGGCAAGGTGGTGGGCTTCAAGATCGAGGGTGAGGGCTTCATCCTCGGGCTGGTGGACTTTCTCCAGCGCCTGGGCGAGATCCACTGGCTGACCCTGGCCATCGGCCTGGCCAGCCTGGGCCTGCTGATCGGCTTGCCGCGCCGCTATCCACGGGTGCCGGCGGCGCTGGTGACGGTGGCGGTGTTCACCCTGCTGGCCGGGGTCTTCGGTCTCGACCAGTTCGGCGTGGCGGTGCTTGGCCATGTACCTGCCGGCATCCCGGAGCTGTCCTGGCCCAGCACCACCCTGGAAGAGAGCAAGAGCCTGCTGCGTGACGCCCTGGGTATCGCCACGGTGAGCTTCTGCAGCGCCATGCTCACCGCCCGTAGCTTTGCCGCGCGCCATGGATATTCGATCAATGCCAACCATGAGTTCATCGCCCTGGGCATGAGCAACCTGGCGGCCGGGGCCTCCCAGGGGTTCGCCATCAGCGGCGCGGATTCGCGCACCGCGGTCAACGACATGGTCGGAGGCAAGAGCCAGCTGGTGGGCATCATCGCCGCCGTGGCGATCGGCCTGATCCTGCTGTTCTTCACCGCGCCCATGGCCTGGATCCCGCAGCCGGCCCTGGGCGCGGTCCTGCTGATGGCCGGCTGGGGCCTGATCGATGTGAAGTCGCTGGAGCAGATCCACAAGCTCAGCCGCTTCGAGTTCTGGCTGTGCCTGCTGACCACGGTCAGCGTGCTGGGCCTTGGGGTATTGCCGGGGATCATGTTCGCCGTGACCCTGGCCATCCTGCGCCTGCTGTACAGCATCTACCAGCCCACCGACGCGGTACTGGGCTGGATGCCGGGCATCGAAGGCCAGGTCGACATCAGCAAGTACCCGCAGGCCCGGACCGTGCCCGGCCTGGTGGTGTATCGCTTCGACGACGCGATCCTGTTCTTCAACGCCGACTACTTCAAGATGCGCCTGCTGGAGAACATCGGGCGTGACGGCAAGCCCGAGGTGGTGTTGTTCGATGCCGAGGCGGTCACCGAT
Source organism: Pseudomonas sp. MSSRFD41 (assembly GCF_014230245.1). Lineage (NCBI taxonomy): Bacteria > Pseudomonadati > Pseudomonadota > Gammaproteobacteria > Pseudomonadales > Pseudomonadaceae > Pseudomonas > Pseudomonas sp. MSSRFD41. The sequence continues at coordinate 18,331 of NZ_JACKZK010000012.1, forward strand.
ATCGATGTCAGCGGCATCGCGGTGCTGCGGGAAATCCGCGACACCCTGGCCGCCCAGGGCATCCACTTCGCCATTGCCCGAGCCCGCGGCACCTTCCTGAAAATGCTGGAACGCTCGGGGATGAGTGCGCAAATGGACAACCAGATGCTGTTCGGCTCGGTCCGTTCGGGAATCAGGAGCTACCGGATCTGGCGCAACAGCATGCGCGGCAAGCAGTAGCACGCAGCAGCGGGAGAGAGCCGCCGGCAGGAGGCTGCGCCGGCGGTTGGATCTTGGCTCGAGCGAGCCGGCGGACCCTCTCCAGGTGTCTTGCGGCCCGCCCAGGCAGCCCGCAGGGGCGGATCACTGGGTGATGGTCAGGCTGCCGGTGGCCTGGACCGAGCCGTACCGAATGCGCGAATAGACCGGGTCGCTGTAACTGAAGTCCATGACGGTGCCCATGGAGCCGAGATGTATGGCCTGGCAACTGAAGTTCACTGCCACTTGCCCGCCATAAGGCGTGACGCCGATGGCGACCTGGGTCGGTCCGGTCCATTGGATATTGCAGCCCAGCGTGCTGCCCCCGGCGCTGGTGTTGTAGCCACGGCAATTCAAGCTGGCGTTGCCGTTGCTGGTACTGGGGAACCCGGCCCACTTGGCGATGGCCAGGTTGGCCGAGCAAGAGGTGTTGATGCTGCTGGCCCCCGGGGCAAGCTTGTAGACCCCGGAAGGCGGCGCGAGGGTGGCGGTGACAGGAGTCAGCGGCAGGGGGGAAAAAGTCGCGGCGGCCTGGTTTTCAACCACCGTGGTGGGCGAGGGAGGAAGCTTGCACACCACCACGGCGCCGACATCGTCGGACTTCTTCAGTTCACCCAGGGCGGTAATGTCGGAGCCGCCCCTGGACTCGCAAAAGAGTTTTCGCAACTGGGCTTTCTCTGCGTTATCGGCCGTGGATGAGGCCTGGGCCAAGGGGGCGGTTGCCAGGCCGATGACTCCTGTCAACAACAGGCGTGAAAGACGCATGATCGATTCCTTATCGAGGTCAAGACCCGGCGAAGGGTATGCCCGGCCTGTCGTCGATTTAATGACAAAAGCTCGGGTGCGAGCCTGTACTAAGCTGGATCGCAGTTGCGATGGTGCCTTGAGCCCATCGCTGAAAACCCACCCCACAATGCGAGGAAGGCTACATGCCGCACATCGAGGTAATCCTGGTGGATGACAACGATAGGGAAGTGGGCTTCATGGAGAAGCTGGCCGCCCACAAGGTCGGGGCGCGCCACCGGGCGGTATCGGTCTATGTGTTCAACAGCCGCAATGAACTGCTGCTGCAAAGGCGCGCGGCGCGCAAATATCATTGCGGCGGTCTATGGAGCAACACCTGTTGCGGGCACCCGCTGCCAGGCGAGAGCACCGATCATGCGGCGCAAAGACGCCTGGAAGAGGAGATGGGCTTGACCTGCCCGGTGACCAAGCGCTTGGAGCTCAGTTACTTTCTCCCTCTGCCGCAAGGCTTGATCGAGCACGAATACGGGCACCTGTACTTGGCCCGTTGCGATGTTGAGCCCGTCTTGAATCCCGACGAAGCGGACGCCTGTGCGTATCGCTCCCTGGAGGACATTCGCCAGGACCTGGATGAACACCCGGACGACTACACGCCCTGGTTCAAGTTCACCTTTCCCCAGGTCATGGACTTCAAGATCTAGTGCCCACGACAGCTATCGCAGTGTTTTTTCGTCGGTTCTGGCCGCAACCAGGGGGCTGCGCACCCGGCGCAGCGCTCACAGGTGACGCCCGCCCAGCCGGCCAGGCTCTCAGCGCCTCTGGATCGGCCAATCCACATCGTTGCAGCATGATAGAATCCGCCGCCCAAAAGGCTGGACTCCCCGCAATTTCATTATCAACGAGAGCGCTTTCAAGTGGCCCGCTAGCAGTTGCAGGGACCCAATCAGGGTGACTATTGCAACTGAAAAGGACTTCATACCTGACCGAGGGAAATGCAAAATAAAAATGAAAAGATCATTCATCGCTTCGCTGGCTGTCCTAGCGTCGATCCACGTGCCGCTGTCCTTCGCCGATAATGCCAATGGCAAAAACCTCTACCAGCAGCGATGTGCCGTGTGCCATGGCCCGGATATCAAGGGAACGGGGCCATTGGCCAATAAAAGCAATCCGCCGACACCGGACCTCACCACATCCGCCTTCAAGAAACGCCTGAACGATTACCCGGGCGTCATCGTCTCCTCGGTGATACTGCGGCCAAACGGCGACTTGATTCCAAGAACCTTGCGCGAGAACGGCGTGAAGATTGCGCCCTATGCCTGGAAGGTCCAGGACTTTCGCGATTTGCACCAGTACATGACCGGGGTGATCGCGAAAACTCGCTGACCTGGCCCAGTTCCACGTCTCGCAGGGCTTGACCCGGTACCGCCGTCTGCTGTTGAATGCGCGCCCTCAAGCCCCTGCAACCTTTCCCTCACGTGGTGAAGCCAGTGCCCTACGCCAGCCAACACGCCTGATACCGACGACGGTCCATCGTGCCTGATGGCTGCCCGTGCCTTTGCGCGGCGGCGCCTCATCGCTGTGCCTGCCTGATCCTGTCGTCGGTTTTTCCCTATGCCCAAGGAGAAACCCATGAACATGGATATTCGTGCCGACGCGCACTCCCTAGAACTGCTCAAGTACCCCCGTACCCCCCACCTGGAAAGCTCGCGCCTGCAAGATGGCGACACTGACACCGGACAGGTCCGTTATGCCTCACTGGCCGGCCAATGGCTGGTGGTGGAAGAAAAACTCGACGGTGCCAACGCCGGCATCAGCTTTACCGAGGGCGGCGAGCTGCGCCTGCAATCCCGCGGCCACTACCTCACCGGTGGCGGACGCGAGCGCCAGTTCAATTTGTTCAAGCAGTGGGCCGCGGCCCATGAACACTGGCTGCTGGAGCGCCTGGAAGATCGCTTCGTGCTGTACGGCGAGTGGCTGCACAAGAAGCACTCGGTGTTCTACGACCACTTGCCCCATTACTTTTGCGAGTTCGATGTGTGGGACCGCAGCAGCGGGTCGTTCTTGTCTACGGCCGCACGCCGCAAGCTGCTCAAGGACGGCCCCGTGCTGTCGGTACCGGTGCTGTACGAAGGCCCGGTGCCACGCCGGCAGGCCGAGCTGATGGCGCTGGTTGGCGATTCGCTGGCCAAGACTGCCCATTGGCGCGAGGCGTTCGAACACGTGGTGCAGCGCGAAGGCCTCGACCTGGCCCGGGCCTGGCGCCAGTGCGACCGCTCCAGTCGCATGGAAGGCTTGTACCTGAAGCTCGAGGACGCACAGCAAACCCTCGGCCGCTTGAAGTGGGTTCGCCAGGATTTCGTCCAGGCCATCCTCGATGCCGACCAGCACCATGCCAATCAACCGTTCATTCCCAATCAACTGGCCGACGGCGTCGACCTCTACGCGCCGCGCCTGTCCATGGACTGGCATGGCCCCTGCCGTGGCTACTGAAGGAGCTTTTCGAAATGGATATTCATCCACTGCAACACCTGGTGCCCGAGCCTGGGCACGCCATGGACAGTGCCGCCTGCCTGGCGGCCATCCCGGCCCTGGAGCGCCTGGCCGACACCCCGCAGGACCCGACCTACCACGCCGAGGGCGATGTGTGGATTCACACCCGCATGGTGGTGGAGGCGCTACTGGCCCAGCCGGCGTACCAGCAGGCCAATGCCGAGCAGCGCTTCGTGCTGTTCTTCGCCGCCTTGCTGCATGATATCGCCAAGCCCGACACCACGGTGATCGACCCCGAGACCGGGCGTATCGGCCAACCCGGCCACTCGCGTCGGGGCGCGGTGGATGCCCGGCTGCTGTTGTGGCGCGCCGCTGTGCCGTTCGAGCTGCGCGAGCAGATCTGCCGCATCATCGCCGTGCACCAGGTGCCGTTCTTCGCCCTGCAAGGCGATCGCAGCGGGCGCAGCACGGAGTTCCTGCTGCACAAGCTGTCGTGGGAGCTGCCGGTGTGGATGCTCTGCGCGGTGGCCGAGGCCGATATGCAAGGCCGCGATTACGCGGGCAAGGCCGATGTCTTGAGCGCTATCGAACTGTGGCGTGAACTGGCGGCCGAGGAGGGCTGCCTGCACGGGCCGCGGGCGTTTGCCGACGACTACACGCGCATCCAGTACCTGCGTGGCGCCCGGGTGCACCCCGACTATCCGCTGCATGCACCGCAAGGCTCGCAAGTGCTGATGCTGTCCGGCTTGCCGGCCAGCGGCAAGGACACCTGGGCCGCACGACATCATCCGGACTGGCCGGTGGTCTCGTTCGACGATGCACGCCAAGCCCTGGGCTTGCGCCACGGGCAGAACGAAGGCGCCGCCGCGCACTACGCCATCGACCGGGCCAAGGCCTTGTTGCGAGAGCAGCGGCCATTCGTGTGGAACTCGACGCACCTGTCGGCGCAGATGCGCAATCGCACCCTGGACTTGCTGTACGGCTATGGCGCGGAGGTGGAGATCGTCTACCTGGAAAGCCCGGAGGGCGAGATCATGCGGCGCAACCAGCAGCGCGACACCTCGCTGCGCAACGCGGATATCCGCCGCATGCTATTCAAATGGGAGGTGCCGCTGCCGACCGAGGCGCACCGGGTCAAGTACCAGGCGCTGACCGGGTGATGCCGGAGGAGGGCGGTGGAGGCCAGGGGGATATAGAGAGTGGCGCCCCTGCATGATTACGCTGGCCAACCCCATGGCCAGGTGGAGCAAGGCAAGGGCGCAGCGGGTTGGCCCAGGTTAGTTCTGCCAGCATTGCGCGTAGCGCTCACACACCCCGTAGCGCTTGTCCAGGTCGGCCATCCGGGTCCAGTGATCGGCCATCGCTTCTTTTTGCAATTGCTCATTGAGCCGACGGTAGTACTGCAACATCGCGTTGTTGGTAGCCAGCGCCTGGGTGACATCGGTGGCCTGGGTGTCTGGCACCAGTGCCTTGATGGCTGGTGTATCCAAGCGCGAGAGGCGTGTGCGGTACTCGGCCTTGTAGTGCTCGAGCGCGCTGGCCTTTACCCCTTGAGCCTGCTTCAGGTAAGTCGCTACGTTCTGCCGAAATTGCGTCCAATAAGCATCCGGCAGGTCCAGGTTCATCTGCCGCTTGCGCTTGTCGACCACCAGGTCGGCGGCTTCGTTCTGGTTGCTCTCGCTCAAGGCAGGCCCGGGCTTCATCTCGCTGATGATGCTCTGCGAGACAATCTGCTCGATCATTTCGTCACGCTCGACGGTGGCCGGCAGGCCCTTTACGGGCTCAGGGAAGAGGGCGTTGGCGCCCAGGCAGCTTGCCAGGCCTTTATTCACCAGAGGGACAGGGGAGCGCACCACTTGGCCCTGCGCTTGGTGCAGGCGCTTGAGCGATGTCACGCACTGACTGCCGGCACGACTGAAGGTGAGTTCGTATTCAGCGCCACTTTGCGGCGTGAAGGTGAAGGCCATGCCACATACCGAGGCGGTGCCTTGGGTATTGAGGTGCAGCATTCGCTCTTTGTTCGGGGCCAAGCGGATTTCCAGGTAAGGCGTCTTCTGGGAGGCAGGAGGTATCGACATGTTCGCTCGCCGGCGAGAATCGGCGAGGAACAAGTTATTGAGAATCCCCGTGGTTTGCCCGTCACAGTTCTGCTCATCGAACACACCCAGCGTGGCGCTGCTCATGTCGCTGATAAAACGAAGCTTGGCGGCGTCTGCTTCGGTTGCATCTGGATAAGTGCCCGATACACTGCAGCCGCTCAAGATCAAGGCGAAGGCCATGGCACCCGATACACGGCCAGTGAAAATACTACTCATAGTGGGGTGTCATCCTTAACGCTTGATTTGAAAGGGGCAGCATCATAATGGGAAAGCCACATTTTGTTTCAATGGATCGAGTATCGAATGCGCAAGACAAGTCAGTTGTTGGTCGTTGGAGTTACAGCCTTGATGAGTGCCTGTTCGGCATTACCACCTGAAATGGCCCTGGATTCCAAAGTCTATTCCGCCGAAAACGCAGGCCTCGTCCTGGGTGCGCTGATCGAGGGCGGGCCCTACGGCACCTGGGTCAGTTTTCGTGACGTGAATAGCGGCAAGACCTACGGCTGGGCTCCCAAGGACTATTACTCGGCATGGCTGCCTGCAGGTACCTATGAAGTGAATGACCTGGGTTCACGCCGCGGCCTCATGGGCCCCTATTCGAAACCCCTGCGTTTTACCGTGGCCAACGGCCAACTCAATTACCTGGGCGAGATGGCGTACGGCTGCCCGGTCGCGGCCCACCCAGCTGCCGTCTATGGGGTCAAGAACTGCGGTTTCCTTGCACTGGGAACCTGTACGGTGGACCGTCCCAGTATTGCCATATGTGTGACGGACAGGCAGGAACAGGCCGTTCGAACCTTCGTCAAACAGCACCCGCAATACTCCCAGCTTCCGGTCAGGCCGACCGTGATGTCGACGCAGCAGCCGTAACGACGGCCAACTCGCTTGGGCATCGATGACGGGTAGGGCAGGGAGCAGGTTGTGATCTTTTCGGCATTGCTCGCCTTATGCCTTAAGATGCCCGGTTGCCGAAAGAACCGTCATGGCCATAACCGCCATGAAGGGCTTTCATCCTTTACAAACAAGTGTGGTGAAGATGAACAAGCCTTTCATTTCGCTGTGCCCTGAAATCACTCGGGCACATGCGCTGACGTTGAAAGATTGGTTGGAAGATGAGCGCGTTACCTGTTACCTGAGCGATTCACGTGATGTTTCCCGTTCCATCGAACACGTCATCGATCGGACCCAGCTGCCGATCCTGACCCATCTGTTCAACCGGGGCGGCCGGTTCTTCATGGCCTATGACCGGCATGACGCGCCGGTGGGTTTTGTCCGGCTCGTCAAGACCGATTCGAATTGCGAGATCGTCCTGGTTATCGGAGACAGCGACAAATGGGGGCGAAACCTTGGCGCCCGGACCCTGCGCGAGGGCATGAAAAGGGCCTTTCTCGACATGCGGGCCGAAAAGCTCATCGCCAAGATCCACCCGGACAACTCGCGCTCACTGAAAGCCTTTGTGCGCAGCGGCTTTGTGCTTGAGAACGAAACGCCGGCATTGAAGTCGTTTTCCATGACGGCGGGGCGCTATCTGCAGTTCTTGCGCGAAGGTGCCGCTGGCGACTCCACGGGGATCTACATCACCGAAATCGACAAGGCCAGGCTCGAGAGCCTGATCGTCTTCGAGCAAGGCCCGGCCGTGGTTGAACTCGAACATGAGCTTGAGCGAGCCATTGTCGTCAAGCCGCAGCACGTGGCGGGCAATGTCGTCACGATGAACTCCAGGGCCTTGCTGCACCTGGACGACGAAGCAATCGAAGTAGCGCTGGTCTACCCGGACGACGCGGACAGCAGCGCCGGCAAGCACTCCGTGTGTTCCGATATCGGCGCCGCGATCCTGGGCTATCGGGAGGGCGACGCCATCGACTGGCGTATTTCTGCTCGGACCCGCCGGATCGAGATCAGGAAAGTGCTTTATCAGCCGGAGGCCGCCGGCGATTTCCACCTGTAGTCGCGCCTTTGGCCCAGTGCTCGTTCATCAGGCGCCAAGCCCCTCCAGAAAAGAGGCCGCGCCTGATACTGGCCATCCTTAGCACCCGGGCGAATCAGTACACGAGTGACCTGCAGTCAAGCTTCTTCAGTCAGGCCCGGTGTCGATCAAGGCTTCAGAGTTTTTGCAGTGGCTGGATAAGCTGGAAGCGCTGGCGATACTCATCCGTCACCTGGCGCGCCTCGCTGTTGCCGGTGATCACGCGAGGGGTGATGAGCACGACCAGTTCCGAGCGGTCGTCATTGCGCATGGTCGTGCCGAACAACCACTTCAGCCCCGGCACCTTGCCCAGGTACGGCACGCTGCGATTGGCCTCTACCTGGTTTTGCTTGATCAGGCCTCCGAGCAGGACCGTCTGGCCGCTTTGCACGGCGACTTGGGTAGACACCGCGCGAGTGGAGATGGTGGGGTTGGCCGGTGGCGTCGCCGTGGTCCCGGTTCCGCCGCTGGCGGGCGTCGTGGCGTCGCTGACCTGTTGCTGGATGTCCATGTACACCAAGCCGCCGGGGTTGATGCGTGGCACCACATTGAGGATCACCCCGGTCTGCACGTACTGCACGGAGCTGGTCTGGATGGCGCCGACCCCGGTATTGATGGTGGTCTGGCTGATCGGGATGTTGTTGCCCACCTGGATCCGCGCTTGCTGGTTGTTCATCACCACCAGCGATGGCGCCGACAGCACCTTGGTGTTGCCGCTGGTTTCCAGCGCTCGCAAGGCCACCTGGAAGTTGTTGCTGACAAAGGAGTAGAACAGCGAAGCCGATTTCACCTCGACGCCGCCTCCGCCCAACGCACCCTGGCTACCCGAGGTGTTCTGCACGCCAGGAGTGGTCGAGTGGCCCGCCAGGTTCCCCAGGTACCATTGCACGCCTTGCTCCAGAGAACCGGTCAGGCTGACTTCGAGAATGCGTGTTTCGATTTGCACCTGCAGGGGGGGATTGTCCAGGCGTTGTATCGCCGACTCGATTTCAGCCCATTGCGCCGGCCGGCTGCGCACCAACAGTTGGTTGCTGCTTTTCTGGGCCGTGATGCGCACTGAATTGTCGAATGTTTCGTTGCTCGTGGCGTTTTCGGCCTGCGCCTGATCCTCGCTGTTGGCCTCGAACTCTTCTTCCGGCTGTGCCGCGTTGGTGCCTCCAGCGTTGCCGTTACCACCGATCCCATTGATGCCCGATGGCAGGGCTGAAACATTGCCGCTACCGTCATTGCCAGTACCGTAGCCATTGCTCGACAGGGTGACCGTACGCAGGCCGGGTGCCACCTGGGCGGCCGGCTCATCGGTGATTTTCGCATTGCCGTAAATCTGTCGCAGGTACCTGGCAAGGTCGGTGGCCTTCATGTTGCGCACGTCGTACACATACATTTGCGGCTCATTGCCACCGCCCTGGTCAATGGCTTCGATCCAGCGCCCGACATCGCTGAGGTACTGCGACTGAGAAGAAATCACCACGATGGAGTTGGTGCGTTCGATCGGCAGGAAACGCAACATCCCGGCCAGCGGTGTCGCGCTTTGCGCTCCGAACAAATGCTCAAGCTCGGGCATCAACTTGCTGACGTTGGCGTGCTTGAGCCCGAAGACGCTGACGGACATGCCCTTGAGCCAATTGACATCGAAGGTGTCGATGGTCTGCTGATAGTTGTTCAGCTCATCGGGAGTGCCCGCCATGATCAGCAGGTTGCGAGCGGCGTCGACCTGCACGAAGGCATTTTCCCGGGCCATGGGCTGCAAGAGCTTTTGCATTTGCGGTGCGGAAATATAGTTGAGCAGAAAGAACCGGGCCGTCATGCCGCTGCCAGGTTGTGGCAATGCCAGCTGCGGCGCGAGCCGGCCGGCGAGCGCCGTGTTCGCCGGCAGCACAACGTAGCTGTCGTTCTGCCGGATGATGGCGTTACTGGTCAGTGCCAACAGGGTTTCCAGGATTGAGAAAGCCTGGTTCTTGTCGACGGGCCTGGAGGTCGAGAAGGTGACGTCGCCCACCACACCCGGGGCGATGCTGTAGTTCTCCTTCAGCACATCACCGAGGATGGTGTTGGCCACGGCCTGGATCGAGACATTGGCGAAGTTGAAGGTGACGCCTGGCTCTTGCGATGCCGTCGCGGCATGAGGCCGCGCTGACGGTTGTTTATTGATGAAGTGCTGGCTGCCCTGGACAACCCGGGCCGTGGTCGGCGGTGTGACGATCGCCAGTGGCGGCCCTTTCGGCGCCGGGATCGGCAGCGGTGCGCGATCAGTACCGGTGCCGGACAAGGCTTCCTTGATCAGCCTGTCGTCCCGTGCGCTGTCGGTGGCCGGTGTCGTACACCCACAGAGCACTATCGCGCCGGCCAAGCCAGTGTAGATGAATCGTTTTCTCACAGATCGCTATCCTTGGAAGTGTCAGGCAAAGAGGGGAGAGCCGGTGTGTTGTGCGGCACTTTCAATAGCAGCAGCTTCAGCGTTTGGGTGTTGGCGCCCTGGGTCAACGTGACGTGCGTCGGTTCGATCCGCTCGACTCGCCGGCCATTGGGCAGTTGTTGCTGTTCGAGGGCCGCCAGCGGTTGCCCGTCGCGGGTCTTGAAGAAGGCCTTGCGCAGGGCTCCGGAAGCGATGATGCCGGTCAGGCTCAGGCCATTGAGCGACGCTGGCGCCTCGTCGATGGCTGGCGAGGGTGGCGGGTCAGGCTGCCGATGGGCGTTGAACAGTGGTTTTTTCCAGGTGTATTCATACGCTGACAGCGCTACGGGCATGGGCTCGGCAGTGACGGCAGCTTTCACCGGGGCTGCCGATGGATCGAGTGGAGGTAGCCACCGAACCTCGGTGCCAACGCCGTTGAGCAAGATCAGGAGCCACCCCAAGAGGCCCAGTACGGCTGCACTGAGCCAACGAAGCAAGGGCGGGAAGCGCCTCATGGCGTCGCTCCTTTTGGCGTTGGGTTTTGCAGGTAGGCGCTGATCAGCAGTTGCACGGCCAAGCGGTTTGCGCTGGCAAGCTGGCCGCGGCTTTTCTCGATCCGCAAGGATTCGATGAACAGCGAGACTTTGCCGTTTTCCAGGCGATGCAGCAGGCCGGCCAGTGGCTCGATGGCGCATTCGAGGTTGATCCGCACACTGACTTGCCGATAGGGCCCTTGCTGGGTGACGGGCACCGGAATTCGATTGGCCAGCGTGCAGCCACCGCCCAGCGTGGCGAATACCTGCAAATCGGCGGCGATCAACTGCATCAGTTGTGCGGTGGCCGCGCCCATGTCGGAATCGGCCAGCAGGTTTTCGTTGCCCACGGATGAGCGCCTGATCCGAGCCAGCGCGTTCTCCAGGGCAGGCCGTTGGCTGGACAATGCCACGTAGCGTTGCTGGTTGTGGCGTAGCAACGCCATCTCATCGGCAATGGCCAACAAAGGCTGGCTGAACCAGACATGCAAGGTCAGGAAGTACCCCCCGACCAGGCTCAAAGCGGCCAGGGCCAGGGCCAGGGCGCGCTGGCTAGCGGGGGGCGGACGCAGGCGCATGGCTGGCCTCCGCTTTGCGTAGGGTGGCGAGCATGCTGAAGCGGTCCTGGCCGGTGACCGGGTCTGGCTGGATGGCGCCCTGGAAATTGATGCCTTCCAGGCTGCGGCAGGCTTTCATGGCGCTGATCAGGGCGCTGGCCTGGCTGCTTTGGCCGATCAGGCTGACCTGGCCGTCCGGGTTGACGTTCAGGGTTTCCAGGGTGGTGTTCAACGGGATGCATTGGCTCAACTCATTGAGCAGCGCCGCCATTGAACTGGTTTGTGCGCGCCGTTCCACGACATAGCGTTGAGCATCGAGGGTGTCGTCGATCTGCTGATTGAGCGCCTGGACCTGTTGCGTTTGTTGTTGCAGGGTCTTGACCTGCTGCCGCATGTCTTCAAGGGCCTGCTGGCGGTTGTGCAACCAGAGTTGCAGGCCGGCCAGCGCCAGGACCAGGGCGGCCAGCGCGAGGGCCGGAGCTGGCCGCATCAGCGAGCGGCGTATCCGGGCGCGGCGATGGGGTGCCAGCAAGTCGACGTGCAAACGTGCGCCATGCTCATCCAGCGCATCGACCGCTGTGATCGAATGACCGGCCTGTTGCGCCTGATCGAGCAGTGCATCCAGCCGTTCACGGCTGACCACGGCCAGGCGAATGCGGATCAGCGAGTCGTGGGCAGAGGGCAGGCGGACACAGTCGAAATAGACCTGGCTGGCCTTGAACGGGGTGTATTTGTCCATCTCGAAGGACAGCATGGAGCTGAGGTCCTGGGCCACCGCCGCCGGCAACGACACTTCATGGAGCAAGCGCTGGTGCGGTAGCAGGACCAGGACCGGTGTACCCGATGTCGATGGGGAGGTGGCCGGTTGCAGTTGCCCAACGTCCCCGGTCCAGAAACGCTCGTCCCGGGAAAACAGCAACGGCGGTTTTTTCTCGGGGTTGATCCTGGCTCGCCAGGAGGCGGGCAGGCAGACCAGGAGCTCTGCCCGCCACCACGCAAGGAATCCAGGCAGCGGCGACCCTCGCCAGCGCAGCAGTAGCCAGCGGATCAGCGGCTGTAGCCGATCAGCCAGGGGCTGGATCAGCCGATTCATTCTTTCCAGCGCAGCACCCGATACGGTCGTTGACCGCTTCCTTGTGGTGAGAGAAAAACCACGGCCTCCAGGGAAGCCGAGACCTGATTGTCCAGCGTCGCCAGGACTCGCACGTTGACCACCGACTCGGGGCCCCGCGGGAGCGCGACCTTTGGCCGTGACAGTTTGAGCAAGGCCAGCAGTTCGGGACTGGCTGCATCCACATCCGGCGCCGTCAGGCCGGACCAGAGCGTGAGATGCGGTAGCAAGCGCTCGTACAGGCGTGCCTGCATGCCGGGTAACTGCTGCAACTGTTCGAGCGCTTTAAGGGGGCCGATACTGCGCTGTTGGCCCAGGCTTTCACTCCATTGCCGAGCCTGTTCGGCGGTGGCGCCGAGGCCATGGGCCAGGCGCGCGAAACTGTCCAGCGCGACGAAGTTCAGGTCCAGTTTGCCGCGCTCGCTGCTGACTTGCAGGCTCAGCGTGGCCTGCTCAAAGGGCAATGAGTAAACACGCCCGTCAGCCACCGTGCGCGCCGGGTAGGCAAACAACCCTTCGACCGCCAACGCCAGGCCCGCTTGCGCGGCCAGCAGGGCGCGGCTGTGTTGCAATTCAAAAGCGCTCTGGCGGTTTTCCAGGCGCAGGATCTCGACCAGGCTGCCCATCATCAGTCCCAGCAGGGCGATGGCCCACAAGACCATGATCAATGCGGCGCCGCGCTGGCGACTCATGGGGCTACCTCGGAGTCCAGGCGCAACGCTACGACTTGCGTAGGCCACAGGCCGGCTCCGCGAGTAGCGACGTCGATACGCACGGCCTGGGGCAGCCGGCCCGGCCAGGGCCAGCGCTCCAGCCAGTCGGTCGGCTGGCGGTTGGGGTCCAGGCCTCTGTAGCTCAAGCGCAGCTCCTGAACCTCCTGCACCAGGATCTGGGGGTTGCCCCAGGGATGCAGCCCATCCGGGCGGTCCTGGCTGAAACTGATCTGCAAGCGACTGCCGTCAGCCGGGCCGGCCACCGCTTCAAGGGTATGCACCTGGACGCCCGCAGCGAGTTGCCCGGGCATCGGAGAAACGAAACGCAGGCGTTGTCGCTCTCCTTCGAACACCCGTTCCTGATCCGCCGCGTGGCCAAAATCTTCGGCCAGCGCCTGTTGGAGTGCGCTGCGCAGGAAGTTCTGCGCGGTCCTCACTTGGGTCAGGCGATCGGTGTGTTTTTCGCTGAGCAGCAGCAAGTGGTTACCGGTGCCCAAGGCGGAACCGATCAACACCATCAGCAAGCCGAGGAAACTCAGGGCGAGCAGCACTTCCAGCAGCGTGAACCCGCGCTGGCCTTGCCTCATGGCAGGCTCCCCGCTGGACGCTTGATGGCCCTGAGCGTGACAAAGCGTTCATGCCGGCTGCCCTTGACCAGCATGAGTTCCAGCTGGTCAAGGACAATCGCCCCCTCATCCCGAAGCGGGGTGACGCTCAGGCGCCATTGGATACCGTCGCGGGTACCTTCCAGGTGGGCGCCGCTGCCCAGGCCTTCTCCATACTCGGCCATCAGCGAAGTGGCCATCAGCGCCATCCGGGTGGTCTGCCCATTCCGCGCCAGTGCCTGGGTGGCGTAACCCAGGGTGTTGAGTACCACTGCAAACCCAATGCTCAGGACGACAATCGCCGCGAGTAATTCGATCAGGGTAAAGCCACGCTGCTGGCGCAGAGGCGAAGGCGTCATGGCTGTTGCCCATCCCGCCAGTCGACCCGTCCGGTGAGCCAGTCGATATCGATACGCGACGCTTGGCTGCCGCGCGCCAGATACAGGTGCCCGCCAGTGGAGCCACCGTTGGGGTAGAAGGTGATCAGCCCGACTGGCCCTTCATCGCTATCGGCAGTGGCCGCCGTCGTCAGGCGCAGGGTCATGCCGTCCGGCAAGTGGCGCGGTGTCTTGCCGGGCAGTTGATAGCTGTTGCGCAGTACATCCAGGCGCAGGGAGGCCGGTTGTCCAGCGCTGATGGCCTGGCTTCGGACCTGGCGCAACGCCAGGCCCAGGTCGCGCTTGACCTGACGCTCCTGGGCACTCTTGAGCCCCTGGGAGATACCCGAGGCCAACAGGCCGAAACCCACGGCAACCAGAAGCAGCACCACCAGCATTTCCAGGAGGGTAAAGCCCTGTTGAACCGGCCGCATGGCGGGCATGGCTATTCCCAACTGCCCAGGTCCTTGTTGTAGCCGTCGCCGCCGGGCTGGCCGTCCTGACCGTAGAAAATCAGGTCGAACGAACCGTGCTGGCCGGGTGTGCGATAGCCGAATGCATGGCCGAACGGGTCCTTCAGATCACTGGCCTTGGCATACGGACCGCTCCAACTGGCGGCATTGGCGGGGCGCGCAAGCAGCGCCTCGAGAGTGCGCGGCGGTGACCCGACGTCCAGCGCATAGCTTTCGATTTTCATCGACAGGCTGGCCAGTTGCGCCTTGCCGGCACCGTACTTGCCCTTGTCGACATTGCCGCCCACCTGGCGAACGACGATGGTGGCGACAATGCCGAGCAAGACAATGACCGCCAGCATCTCCAGCAAAGTGAAGCCGCGTTGGCGCTTGGGCAGTGAACGAGTGGTGTTCATTAACGTCTCCGGTCAAAGGTTACTGGTCAGGCTCATCAGCGGCAGCATGATGGCCAGCATGATCACCGCCACCAACACCGCCATGACCACGGTCAGGCTGGGGACCAGCGCGGCCAACAGGCGGTCGATGCTGCGCTTGGCCTCTTCATCGAAAATGCTCGCCACTTTCAATAACATGCCCTCGAGTTTTCCGGACTCTTCACCCACTTCGATCATCTGGATCGCCAGGTCGGGCAACCGTTGTTCAGCCGCCAATGCCGTCGACAGCCGCTGGCCGTCCTTGACCTTGACCGTGGCGTTTGCCACGGCGGCGTTCATCGCCAGGTTATTGGCGACTTGCCGGCTGATGTCCAGGGCATTGATCAGGGGTACGCCCTGGGCCAGCAAGGTGCCCAGGGTCCGGGCGAACCGTGCGCTTTCCAGGCGTTTCAACAAGCCGCCGGCGAGGGGCGATCGCAGCAGGTATCGATGCCATTTCAAGCGGTTTGCGGGCCGGCCCAGGTAGCTCAGCGCTGCCCAAGCCAGCCCGAGAAGCAGCGCCAGTGCATGCAGGCCATAGCTGGAAAGAAACTGCCCGAGGTCGAGGATCAGCTGGGTCAGCAGCGGCACAGGCACCCCCAGGCCGTCGAAAATCGGCACGAACTGCGGGACCACATAGGCCAGCAGCAACACCAGCGAGCCGAGCACACCCACCACCAGGAAGGCCGGGTAAATCATGGCGTTGATGACTTCGGTACGGATGGCCTGCAGCCGTTCCAGGTAGCTCGCCAGTTGCCCGAGGCTTTGATCCAGCACCCCGGCGGCTTCACCGGCGTGAACCAGGCTCAAGTACAGCGGGGTAAAGGATTGCCGTTCGACGGCCATGGCCGCTGACAGCGTCTGCCCGGCCTTGACCCGGTCGCGAATGCGTTCGATCAATTGCCGAGCCGCTGGTTTGCCGGGTTGTCGGATCAGGATACCCAGCGCCCGCTCCAGCGGCTGATCGGCCCCGAGCAACGTCGCGAGCTGCTGGGTAAAACGGCCCAGTTCCTCGCGGCTGAAAGGGGACGGACGCCACCAGGAGGGGCGAGGCACACCCGAGGCGCGCTGTACCCGCAGGACCAGCAGGCCACGCTCTTGCAGCTGGCTCGCGGCGGCCTGCGGGTCGCTGGCTTCGAGATGGCCGTCCACGGTGTTGTGGTCGGCGTCCAGTGCCTTGTATCGATACTGTTCCATGGTCAGTCATTGCGCGTGATGCGCAATACCTCTTCCAGTGAGGTGATACCCGCCAGGGCCTGGCGCAGACCTTCCTCACGCAAGGTGCGCAAACCGGCAGCACGAGCGGCCTGTTCCAGGGTCGCGGCATCGGCGTGACGCATCAGCAGCGAGCGGATGTCTTCATTCATCACCAACAGTTCGGTGACGGCGCTGCGTCCGCTGTAACCGGTGCCCGGTGCATCGGCCCTGGGGCGGTACAGCCGGATCGGACGCTCATCGGTGTAGCGATCCAGCTGGTGCTCGGCGATTAGCTGCGCAGGCGCCTCGAAGGCTTCGCGCCATTGCGGGTCCAGCCGTCGCACCAGGCGTTGAGCGAGGATCCCGCTGACGGTCGAGGCGATCAGGTAGCTCTCCACGCCCATGTCCAGCAAGCGGGTAATGCTGGCGGCGGCGCTGTTGGTGTGCAAGGTCGACAACACCAGATGGCCGGTCAATGACGACTGGATGGCGATCCGGCAGGTTTCCAGATCGCGTATTTCACCGATCATGATCACGTCCGGGTCCTGGCGGACGATCGAGCGCAACGCGCCGGCGAAGTCCAGGCCGATGGCCGGCTTTACCTGAATCTGATTGATCCCGGGCAATTGGTATTCGACAGGGTCCTCGACGGTGATGATTTTCCGTTCGCTGGTATTGAGCCGGGTCAGTGCGGTGTACAACGTGGTGGTCTTGCCCGAGCCGGTGGGGCCGGTCACCAGCAGAATGCCGTGGGGGCGCTCGAGTACATCGAGGAGTTGCTGGAGCCGCTGGCCATCGAAGCCCAGGCTGGGAAAATCGAAGGTCACCTGCTCCCGGTCCAGCAGCCGCATGACCACCGATTCGCCGTGCCGGGTCGGCACCGTCGAGACCCGCAGGTCCAGCTCCTTGCCTTGAATCCTCAACATCATGCGCCCGTCCTGGGGCAGGCGTCGTTCGGCAATGTCCAGGTGCGCCATGATCTTGATCCGGGAAATCACCGCTGCCGATGAACTGACCGGAGGCGCCTCGCCTTCCTGCAAGGTTCCATCGATGCGGTAACGCACCTTGAGCTGGTTTTCGAAGGGTTCGATATGAATGTCCGAGACGCCCAGTTCGACCGCTCGTTGCAACAACAGGTTGACGATCCGGATCACCGGGGCTTCGGAAGCCAGGTCCTTGAGGTGTTCGATATCGTCGGTCGTGTCGAGGCTCTCGCCGAGGTTTTCGATCAGCGTGCCCATGGCCGAGCGGCCCTGGCCGTAATAGCGCTCGATCAATTGCTCAATCTCACTGCGCAGGCCGATCGACAGGCGCGCCGTGAGCTGGCAGGCATACTCCAGGGCCAGGATCGGATAACGCTGGGCCGGATTGCTCACCAGCAGGTGCAGTTGCTGGTCGAAGGGCGGCAAAGGCACCACCCCGTAGTGTTTCAGAAACCGTGGCGAGACCTGCGGCAGACCACCTTCCAGCGGCGGTGCGTCGCTGCCATGCAACAAGGGAATGTCCAGCAGGGTCGACCAGGCCATTGCCAGGTCCTGTTCCGAGAGCCGGCCGAGTCGAATCAGCAACTCGGGCAATTCGTGCTGTTGCGCGTCGGCCTCCAGCTGCCTGGCTTGTGCTACCTCGGCCCCTTTCAAGTGCCCCTGTGTGACCAGCCAATCGATAGCTTGCGTGGTCAGTGTGGATGAGTCGGCTATGGCCATCAGCGGGTTCCGTTGGTGAACAGACCTTGCCACGCCATGACGACCGTGCGTCACGGGGTGACAAGGTGCCTTAATGACTCAGCGGCTGCGGGGCACTGCTGCCGAAGATCTCCAGGCGCAGCGCCTTGAGTTTTTCCTCGATGGCGGCGCGCCGTGCCTCGTCGCCATCGACGGTCTTCAGCACTTCGTCAATCGCTTGGTTCGCGGCCTGCTGGTAGGTATCCAGTTGCTGGCGCTGGGCAGGCGAGGGGGGAGCCGGTGGCGTGGCGTGGTCTTTCATGTCCATCCAGATGCGGTAGTTCAGGCGCTCCAGTGACTTGGGGTCGGACTCGATGTTTGGCGTCAGTCGTTCAACCTGGGCATAGGCGGCCTTCACGTCCTCGCCATTGCTGACCGATGCTTTCAGCTCGTTGATCAAGCGCTCGGCAGCCTGCCGGCGCTCGGCGGCAGGCAGGGTGTTGGCGGTTTGCGAAAACGCGGCGATTTGCTGTTCCAGCGACGCCGGCGCTTGGCTGTCGGCGGTTGGCGCAGGCACGGCCGGCTGGGTATCGCTCACCGGACTCGAGGCGACACTGGGCGCTTGTTCCACGACGGTGTCCACCGGCTGGCGAAACAGCACCAGGTAGGCGATCAGCGCTGCACACACCGCTAAAAGAATGGCTTTCATCTTGAAGGTTCCTTTCATCAGGACGGCATGATGTCCAAGAGTGGATCGGTCCGGCTTGGCAAACCGGTTTCAACATGCCCAGCGAGCCGTCGAGAGAAGTTGCTTTCGGTGTTGCTGGCCGTGAGGGTCAGGTCATACCAGCCGGAACTGCTGCGCAGCAACCAGGGATCGGTCAGGCTTTCACCCGGCTTGAGTTCAAGGGTATGCACCGTATCGCCCTTGTACGCAGGGTTGGATTTCACCGTCACCGTACAGGCCAATACCCCGGTATTTCTGATCGTCAGAACAATCTGCGCCCCCTGGTAGCTGACTGAAACTTCAGGCCGGGCGAGGGTCTTGGCCAACTGGCTGTTGCCGGTAAATTCCCGGTAGAAGCCATTCGGTGCACGCACCTCAAAGCCGTAGCGACCGTTCGCGTCGATACGGTCCTTGAGGTTTTCGATGAGGGTCTGGCCGCGGCTTCTAAGGTTTGTTGCCGCATGGATATCGTAGCTGGTCACCGTATAGAACGCCGGGGCGCCCCGTTCGGTGGAGTGCACCTGAAAGACTGCCGCCGAACGTCCGTATGGGTTTTCCGGCAAGACCATGCCGTCGTTTCTCAAGTTGAGCAGCAAGCTGCCATCGCTGGCGGCGAAACTGACCTCGGCATGCAGCTGGTAGGGCACGGCCAGCGCGTCACGCTGGCCGGTTTCCTGGCCCGGCAAGGTCGTCGGGTTGGTGTAATAAGGGTAGGAGCGATAGTACTGCTTGTAGTAGGCGTCATCCTGACGGGCCTTGGTTTCAGTCAGGTTGGTCAGATTGGCGGGCACGCTGCTATCGGTTTTCCCGGTGAAGTCGAAAAGCGAGGTCAAGTCACCGCAAACCGCCCGGCGCCAGGGGGAAATATTGTCCGCGGTAACGCCGAAGCGTTTTTCGAGGAATCTGAGCACAGAGGTGTGATCGAAGACTTCGGCACTGACCTTTCCACCCCGGGACCATGGCGAGATCGCCAATACCGGCACGCGTGGACCCAAGCCAATGGGCAACTGGGTGGCGCTTTCGATTTCACCTTGGGTGTCGACGGCCGAAAGGCCGGTGCCCGGTTTCCATGGCGGTACGGCAGCGGACACATGGTCGAAATAACCGTCGCCTTCATCGTAGTTGATGATGAACACGGTCCTGGCCCAGACCTTGGGGTTGCTGGTCAGGGCTTCGAGAATCTTCGACACGTAGTATTCACCGAAGGAGGGACCCCACCAAGGGTGTTCCGAATAACAGTACGGCGGCACGATCCACGACACTTGTGGCAAGGTGTTGTTTTGCACGTCTTCGCGCAACTTGGTCACTCCGCGAGCGACCATGGCTCGTTGCCACAAATCGGAGTCGGGTTTTGACTCTTTGAAGCGTTTGAACCAGGCCAGGGCATTGCAGTCGTAATTGTTGTCCTCCTGTATGAGCCACTTCCATTTGAGATCGAGGTAGAGCCACCAGAGTGAAGAGGACTGGTAGCCGCCTTCCTGGTAAATACGCCAATCGATATTGGCTTCGCTCAGGCGTTCGGGGTAGGTGGTCCAGTCCACGGAACCACTGGCGCCGGTGGTGCCGTCACCCATGCTGTTGGTGTATTGGACATTCTTGCCATCGCCGGTAGGCGCGGTGCGTCCGGTCATGTGATACAGGCGATTGGGGTTGGTGGGGCCCATGATCGATTGGTGATAGGCCTCGCCCAGGGTAAAGGCGTCTGCCAGGGCATAGTAGTAAGGGATGTCATCCCGTTTGAAATGGCCCATGGCGGTGTAGTCCTGGATCGCCGTCCAGCGGTCGTTGCGGCCTTCGTTCCAGGTCCCGTGAAACGCCGACCACTCGTGGTTTTGCGAGCCTAACCATTGGGCGTGCACGTTCTTGGTATCGAAGTGATAAGGCAGGTATTCGGTGGTTTTATAGGTTTGATGCATCACCGACTTGCCATCGGCGCGCTTGAGAACCCGGGGGTCGTTGAACCCACGAACGCCATTGAGGTGGCCGAAGTAATGATCGAACGAGCGGTTTTCCTGCATCAGGATGACCACATGGTCGACATCCTGCAGGGTGCCGCTGCGCACATCCGGCTCAATGGCCAGTGCGCGTCGTATGGTTTCGGGAAAAAGCCCGGACATTCCGGCCAGCACCGCAGCCTGTGCACTGCCTTGCAAAAAAGTCCGGCGATGAAACTTTGGGGCGTCTGTCATCGATAAGCTTCCTCTAAGGTGCGTTGGGAAAACGCCCGCATAAAAGTTCGACTTTATTGTTCTTTCTTGATGTTTTTATTAAATAGGCCGCTATTTTCTCGACGGTTCAGGCGCACATGCCAGGCTATGCCCTGATGCGACAGTTACTCATGGTGAAGACGATATCCAGGCGAAATTCTGCAAACACAAGATGCACATTCACGCAGCATGGTTATTTTCATGGACCTAACAAGCGCTTTCCTGCAAGAGGCTCCTATCGTTTCTAATCTGAGGGCTGCGCCTCCAATACTGCCAGGGCATTACAGGACAAAAAGCGGACTTTGAAAGACAGATTATTGCAATAGGAACTGAGGCTCTTCCATGCCAAAGATCTGCTTGCGCAGTGCGCTGAGCTTTTCTTCGATAAGGTTGTACTGTTGCTCTTCGCCTACAACGCTAGCGAGCACCTCATCAATCACCTGTTCAGAGGCCTTCGCATAGAGGCCGATCTGTTCGCGCTGGACGGGGGTGGGGGCGGGCGGCGGGGTATGGCTGTCCTTGAGTGCCATCCAGAGCTGGTAGTTCAAGGCTTCCAGAGGCTTGGGCTGGGGCTCGATGTACGGCGTCAGTTCCTGGGCATAGGCATAGGCCTGGTTCAGATTCGCCCCTTTGGCGACAGCGCTTTTTATCTCCTCTATCAAGTTTTCCGCGCGTTGCTTGCGCTCCGCCTCCGACAGCGTGCTGGCAGATTGAGAAAGCGCGGCGATGTTGGCGGCTAGCGCCTTGATGTCAAGCATGGTCGGTCCCTGAAGAAAGAGTGTGTGTGGTCGAACTCGAGCCGATTAAGCCCTATACGGCAATGGCCGGCAGAGTAGGTTACAAGTATTACAAATGAAGTATCCCTGATGAACAAAGATGAACCTCGGCAGCAATTAACTTATTACCAATCCAAGATCAATCAGCGACTACTTCAAACTTTCGGGTCGTTCCTGTAAAGGCACTGATAGTGCCCCAGACATTCTTCTGATCACCGCCATGGCTGATGTAGTAGAAGCCGGGTTTGGCATCCTGTGGAATATCCCAGGAAATAGTCGCCTTCGATGCGGAAATACCGACCCGTTCCCAGCGGTATTTGGTTTCCCAGTCGTTGTCGGTCGCCACGCGTATCGCCGGTTTATCACGGGCGGGGTCGGCCGAGGTGTAGTACACGCTCAGGAAGGTGTCTTCGGTATGCAGGTTGTTCTTCGGGTGTCCGGTGACGAAGGCCACCGTCACGGTTTGTCCCCGGTGGTAGATTTTTTCCGGTTGCTGCAATACATCGCCGAACGAGGTGCCGATGTAGGGGGCATCGGTGACGACACCGGTCTGGAAGTTCAGCAGGCAGCAGGACAGGTCAGGTGGCTGGGCGGTGCTGGTGACCGGCTGCTGGTCACGCATGGCGCTGGCCATGTCGGTGAACAGCTGTTGATAGGCGGCCTGGGTCCAGGGGCCGAAGATCGTCGAGCCGCCTTCATATTCCTGGACACTGTACTCCTCGCGGGTGGTGACATAACTGGCGTAGGCGTTGGCATAACCATTGAAGATCACATGGTTGATGCCCATGGGGGCGACGATGGCTTGTACCGCCCGGCGAATGCGCACACCGGACATCACCGTAAACTCGGCCGGTGCCCCCAGCACGGCGAGCTGGCCGATGCGAAACATCTGGATCGGCAGCACATTGGGGGTCCAGGGGAAGGGTTTCTTGTTGCCAGTATCGGCCAGTATCTGTTTTTCAGCCTGGCACTTCTTCAGCTCTTTGGACGGCACACCGGTGAGCAAGCCGCCGAGGAAAGACAGCAGCGGATTATTGCTTTCACTGATGCCCAGTGGGCCAGGGCCATCTTCCGTACTGCCGGCCGCCAGGCTGCTGCCCAAAGCGGCGATACACAGCGTCTTCGGTGTGCCATCGGTGTAGTCAGGGCGTACGGTCAGGCCGTGGAAGTCGACGAACTGAAAGCGGTTGTCGAGCCCGCCGGTCACTTCCTCGGTGGGCCCGGTGGCCAGTTCATAGGCTTTGTTGAACTGCCTCAGGCCGATTTCCTTGGTATTGGCGAACTCGTTCTCGGTCGGCCCGGAACCTGGGCGCAAGTTCAAGTTGGGCGACAAATTGCCGGCATTGGTCTGGGCAAAGGCGGCGATAAACCCCGGTTTCTTACTGATGTCGTGTTCCCAGTGGTAAGACGCATAGCCTTTGTTATCAGAAGAAATCAGATGATTGTTATTGGTCATGGACGTGGCGTGCACAGGGAACCAGCTGATGACTCCGGCAAGCTCGCCCTGTTGGTCGACGAACTTCAATACCGTCATTTCCGGGTCGAGACCGTCTATGTAGCCGGCGACATCCGGATTGCGCTGGTGAGAGAGCAGCGACCTGTTCTTGCTGGCATTGGTGAGATCACCCTTGGCATAAAACAATCGACCAGGTTGCATCTGTCGATGGGCCTGATCAATTGAACGCACGATGCCATCGACAATCACGTTAAAGGTCTTTTCCTGAAAGCCCAGTACCGACAAGTCGTAGATCGTGTAATGGGAAAAGCCACCAGGACCTGAGTGAGTGTGAGTGGCCGCCAGCATCACATTGTTTTCGTTATAGATCCCCGGGTACTTCTTCTCCAACTTGCGCAAGACACTTTGCTGCACCGCTTGGAAAATCATGCCCAGGTCGGTGTTGACGTACACCAGCCGCTTGCCCGTGGCCGCCTCTTCAATGATGAACGCCCTCGACCATTGCCGCGTATGAATACCAGCGGTCTTCTGGTCGGTGGAGGAGTATCCCATCATCCCGACTTCCGCTGCCTCGCCGGTAATATCGGCTTTGCCCAAGCCGAATCGATAAGGTTGTTCGCCAGCAAAGCCGGTCGAACATAACAAGCAGGTGATGACAACGAGAACAGAACGATAGCGTCGGATACTCATTTGAATCTCCCTGTTTATTGTTTTTGTGTGCAAAAGATCACCCCGCGTTGCCAGGCTCGTTGCAAGCGAGCCGGCACTGAAGACCGAGCCGCTGATCAGGGGCTGGTAGAAACTAGAACAGTCCGGTTCAGAGGGATGGGGTATTTACGGACATAAACGGGACTCTTACGGACAACTGTTGAGTACCTCCCTGAAGCGCGGTCTCGTCCGCGAGGATAAGATCCTCGCCGGTAGTTGAAGTGGAGGTATCCCCATCAAGCAACGGGTCGATGTGAACGCGCTACCGAATGCCAGGCGGTCTTGGTTTGGGTTAGCGCAGTGCGCCGCAGCCTTGAACCCTGGCTACTTTAGAGGTGCCGTCGACGGCAGCGCCCCCATCCGGAACGGGTGGCGCGGTGTTGCAGGGGATCAACCATGGAGGGGGGCAAGGACCGCCAAGAGCAGAACTGAGGGGCCGCTTCCGTCCCTTGGCTGGCATCGACGACGAGGGCCAAAGGAGTGACTGCCACCCAGTGCAGCTCTCGAATCAAGATACAAAACGCTGTCAGCACAGCGGCTTCTGGAAATACAGCCGGGTATGTCCCGGCGGGTAATCCGCCAGGCGTCCGAATTCGGAGTAACCCAGTTTTTGGTAAAATCCGGGCGCTTGAAAGCTGAAGGTCTCCAGCCAGACACCCCTGCAATTCTTTTTCTGCGCGACCTCTTCAGCCATGCGAATCAGCCGTTCTCCGATCCCCTGGCCCCGCATCGACTCGGGCACGCTGACAAGATCGATGAGCAGCCATCGATAAGAAATCTTGCCGTACAGCCCGCCAATGACGTCGTTACTCTCAGGATCTCGTAGCAACAGGGCAAATGTTTCATGCGCATCGTCTCCACCATTGGCCAGGTTATGGGCCAACAATGGGGTCAGAATTCCTGACCGCTCTTCTTCCGTCACATTTTCTGAAAGCTGGATCTCTACAGCCATGGCGCACTCCCTGAGCAATGGGTAACTGGGGCGACAAGCAGCTATTCCGGTCATCCCATGGTGAAGCCGTGAATATACCAAGCCGTCTGGGCTTTAGATGAGTTGAGGGGCAGCGTTGGCCGGAAATGAGCGTCCTGCTGGATACCCAACCTCCAGGCGCTCGCCATCGGCGGGAATAAGCAGCTTGTGGGCAACCCCCATGTCGATGGCGGCCTTCCTTAACTCCCGTCGCGTGACAGGGCAATGGTTGATAGCTTCCAGGTGGTTCGCAACGACGATGCCCTCGCTGAGGGTGACGAATTCCAGGACATCCGCCACTCCCATGATGATGTCACCGCCAACATCGAAACGTGCACCTCCCGCTGGGACGACGCTGACCTGCGGTTGATGGCGCATTACGAATTCGCGAACGGTTTGCGTCAATACAGTATCCCCGGCCAGATAAATGCTGGGCTCGCCTGGATATTCGATCAGATAGCCGACACCGTGCTCCATCATGCGCCCGACCAGCCCACCACCATGGGTGCATCGCACTGTACGAATCAGGCCGCCCAGAAACGCGACCGGATCACGGTGTCCCTCCGCCAACGGCTGAACGTTCAGCTTTCGCCTGGCCAGGTAGGGAGCATCATGCGGAGTGCAAATAACCGGAACATTTCGTGAAATCAACCAATCGATGGCTGCCCGATCAAGATGGTCGAAATGGCCTTTCTGGCAGTGCGTGATCAGGCAGTGAGTGACCGTGTCGAGGGCCTGTTCCGCCGAGGCAGGCAACTCGACGATCGGGTTCCGTTGCCAGGAAGAAAACAGCCTCAACGACGGAAGGGTACCTTTACCGGCGAGCATCGGATCGACCAGGATTCGCTTGTCGTCCAGTTCCAGAATGAGGGTTGCGTTACGGATCTGCCGAATCTTCATCATGAACCTCTTCCCAATAATGGGTTCATGGTGCCCGCCAGATGATGCGTCCATAATGGCGGCTTCAGCCACAATTCACTCATTTCCTGCCATGCCCAGTACACTTCGAATCGGTCTTACCCTGTTTCCCAACTGTATGCCCGCAGGCCTACTGGCATTCAATGATCTGCTTCATGCCGCCAACCGGCGCTCGGGGGCGGCACTGTTCGAGACGCACTACGTCAGCACGCAAAGGGGGACAGTCGAGTGCGCTCATGGCTTGAAGCTCTCGGCCAGTCACTGCATTTGCGAGCTGACCCTCGATGCAATCCTGATTCCCGGCTTTTGGGCCGAGTCTGTTAGCCAGGCGGAAGCGGCCGTTATCGCCAATAGGGAACTGGTCAGGGCCATCGCTCGGATTGGCAAGGACTGTAAAGTCTGGAGCTACTGCACGGGCGTCATTCTTGCCGCCGCAGCGGGGCGTTTGGCTGGCGAAGAAGCCACGGCAACCTGGTGGCTGGCCGACACACTGCTCAAGCGGTACTCCGGCACGCGTTGGCAGATGGAAAAGCACTGCATCTTCAACGAGCGGACCGCGACGGCCAGCGGCGTCAATGGTTATCTGCCCATTGCCCAGGCGTTGCTGGAGACGCATGTCAGCCAGACGGCACTGCACGACCTGATTCGGCTGATGGTGCTCCCGCGCCCCACGCAAACGCATGATGCGTTCCAGTCGTTGAGCCTGATCGAGCAGCCTGGCGAGATTCTGCGACGCATGCATACGCTTGTGCATTCGCTACCTGCCGAACAGATCACGGTGCAAAAACTTGCGGATGCTCTGCGCATGTCGCAACGGACGCTCGCGCGGAAGGTGAAGGCAGAAACGGGACTGGCCACGGCCACTTACGTGCGCCGCATCAAACTTAGCCAGGTAGGCGAACGATTGGTGCTGACGTCCGCGTCGATCCAATCCATCTGTGAAGAGCTGGGTTTCAGCAGTGACTCCAACCTCCGACGCATGTTCAGGGGGGTGACCGGGCTTACGCCGACTGAATATCGACAGAGGTTTGCTCGTTTCTGATGGCGGCGACTTTGTGGGCCGGGGCGGCTTTACTTTTGAGGGGCGCTCACCAGCTTCAGGTCGGTGGCGATGTAAAACCCCTGCACCGTGCGTTTTTTCTCTTCGTACTCACACAGCACCAGGGTGGAGTGCGGCAATGGCGTCGCCTCCAGTGACGGTTTGACCAGCATCCTTTTGCCCCCCGAGCGCAGGCGCACATATTGCCCGGGCTCGAAGGTACTCATGGCCGCGTCTCGGCAGCGGCCAGCCGGGTCGGTTGCGCCCATGCGCCGCCCAGGGTGGTGTACACGATCAACTGCGCCGAACGGTCGGTAATCAGCCCCTGCTGTGACGAAAACAACGAGCGCTGTGCGTCGAGGAACGGTACCCGCTGGCGGCTGCCGCCCGCCGTCGCCGAGACCACCGGGAACAGGTCAGCGCGCTGGATCTGGTACTGCGCGCGGTACGCCTGGACATTCAGCGCCGCCACACGCAGGTCGCGGTTCTCGGTAAGAGCGCTCTGGACCAACTGCCGCAAGGCGGGGTCGTGGAACAACGTGCGCCAGCCCTGGCGAGCAACGTTTTCGCTGACGGTACCTGCAGCGGCGGCATAGGCCGGGCTTTGCGGGTATTGCATGGTCACCGGAGCTGCCGGTGGGTGGTAGCCAGGGATCAGTGAGCACCCGCTCAGTGCCACTGCAACCGCCACCGCAGAGAAAGCAAACTTGTTCATTGGCCTGCCTCATGTAAAGGATTGCAGCGCAGTACCCCGCAGCGCCGGGCTGCCATCGCGCGATCCCCGTGTGCATTCGTGCACCGCAACGCGTGACACCTTGCCCGCGGCCCCTTGGGTTCGCGTATTCAGGCGAATCGGCAACGAGCTCTTCATCTCCTGGCAGGGAGGGTTGGCGGTGGCGCGATTCGCTTGTTGTACGGGGATGTCGGCGGGGGCGCCGGCCGTGCCGAGAGGCTTGCAGCCATCTTTCACTCCTGAAGGGTCCGGCTGGGGACCGTATTAGGCCCAGTCATGCCGCACCGGTCTGCAATGGAAAGCGGGGACATTCGGGAGGGCATCCGCCTCGGCGGTGTGTATTGGTGTCGGTTCACCTGTTGTACAAGCTTTCGGGGACAGCCGAATTGGCGCCAATCCGTACACTTGGCGGCGCCGGCAACAGGGCCGGTAGCAGCGGCTTGTCTGGCGGGCCATGCCCGGTCTTGCGTGTATTTGAGGAGTTGGTCCATGAACAAAGAGCATGAGAAGCCGCCCAAGCCGGGCTCGGTCTTGCGCCTGCTTTGGCAAAATCATCCCTGGCTGGCGTTCTTTTCCCTGGTCACCGGCATCGTCAGTGGGGTGGCGGCGATCGCGGTGGTTAACGTGGTCAACCAGGCTATTTACGAGCAGGGGTCGCGCTTGCACCTGCTGTATTGGTTTGTTGGCTTGAGCGTGGTGGCGCTGGCGTTTCGTAACGGCGCGA
This sequence comes from Pseudomonas sp. MSSRFD41, assembly GCF_014230245.1. Lineage (NCBI taxonomy): Bacteria > Pseudomonadati > Pseudomonadota > Gammaproteobacteria > Pseudomonadales > Pseudomonadaceae > Pseudomonas > Pseudomonas sp. MSSRFD41. The sequence continues at coordinate 46,160 of NZ_JACKZK010000012.1, forward strand.
CCTTGTTTCCCGCTTACGCCAACATGAAGCTGATGACGCGCCTGCGCATCGCGCTGTGCCAGAAAATCCTCTCCTCGCCCCTTGAGGAGGTCGATCGGCGCGGCCCACCCAATGTGCTGACACTGTTGACCACTGACATTCCGCAACTCAACGCCACCTTGTTGGTGATGCCGGTGATGCTGGTGGAATCCACGGTGTTCATGTTCGGCCTGGCCTACCTGGCCTACCTGTCATGGACGGTGTTTGCGTTGACGCTGGCGCTATTGGCGCTGGGCGCCGTGTTGTATGTGTTCTTGTTCCTTGGCGGGGTGAAGTTCACTGGCCGTGTGCGTGATGAGTTCACGGCCTTCAACGAGCATACCCACGGTCTGGTCTTTGGCCTCAAGGAACTCAAGCTCAATGGCATCCGTCGGCGCTGGTTTGGCCGTTCGGCGATCAAGGAATCGTCGACGCGGGTAGCGCGCTTCAACTTCATCGAGCACCTGTGGTACCTCGGCGCGGAAAACATGGGGCTGGTCACTCAGTCCCTGCTGATTGGCAGCCTGGTGTTTGCCTTGCCGCTACTGAGCATCACCGACAGCCAGGTGCTGACCGCCAGCGTCCTGACCGTGATGTACATCCTCGGGCCGCTGGGCCTTTTGATCAGCACCATGCCGGTGGTCGCGCAGGGCCGGATTGCGATCACCCGCCTGGCCGATTTCGGCTTCCTGATCAATGAGCACCATGCCGAGCAAGGCGAGCCGGAAACCAGCAATGTCCTGCGCCTTGAGCACAAAAAGCACTGGCAGGAAATCACCCTCAAAGGCGTGGTGATGAACTACCGCGGTGCCGACGCCGAGAGTGGCTTTGCCCTCGGGCCGGTCGACCTGACCATCAACCGCGGTGAGTTGATCTACATCATCGGTGGCAATGGCTGCGGCAAAAGTACCCTGGTCAAGGCATTGTGCGGGTTGTACGTGCCTCAGTCCGGGCAGATTCTGCTCGATGGCGTTGCCGTCAATGATGACAACCGCAGCGATTACCGCGACCTGTTTTCCGCGGTGTTCAGCGACTTTCATCTGTTCAACCGGTTGATTGGCCCGGAAGGCGAAGAGGTCAACCCGGACCTGGCGCAAAAGTACCTCGGCGCGCTGGGGTTGGCCGACAAGATCAAGATCGAAGGGCTGGGTTATTCCACGACCAAAGAGCTGTCCTACGGCCAGCAAAAACGCCTGGCCCTGGTATGTGCCTACATGGAAGACCGTCCGGTGTATGTGCTTGACGAGTGGGCGGCAGACCAGGATCCACCCTTCAAGCGCTTCTTCTATGAAGAGTTGCTGCCGGAACTCAAGCGCCGCGGCAAGACCATTCTGATCATCACCCATGACGATCAATACTTCCAATTGGCCGATCGTGTAATCAAGCTGCTCGATGGCCATATCGTCTCCGATGTAAGCCTCGTCGCCCAGGATCGCCGCGCCTGATCCAGGCGTTGCCACAGACCGTCCATTCGCACGACGCCGACAGCCTTCATGGCTGTCGGCCTCGTGCTTTTTTTTGGATTAAAAAAGCCATATTTATCAGATAGTTGATGGCGATTTCACAAAATTTTTACAGGCCCGCCGATTGTCCGGGTTTGGGGTGACATACAGCCAAAAACACGAGTGCTTAAATTTGCCAATGCGCTCATCAGGTCGTGCTGTGGGTGGCTGTTCCGACCGCGTGAAGCGCTGCTGGCCAGCCCCCTTGCTGCTGTTATGAGTTGGCGTTTTCAACAATTTTTTCGCCTCAACTTCCCTCGCTGCTGCGCTGTGACCCAGGTGGCACTGACAAAACTCTGAGAAGGCTTTTATGAACCGTTTTTCTGCAGTGGCCATGGGCGACCTTGTCGCGAAAAAACTCCTTTCCAAACTCGTTGTTGCCGCTGTGGCGCAGGTGATCGTATGAAGCCGCAAACCTTCCCGCTGACCGCCGCGCAAAAAGCCATCTGGCTCGACCAGATCAGCCAGGGCGATTCGCCGCTGTACAACATCGGCAACTACCTGGAGATCCAGGGGCCGATCGTCCCCGAAGTGATGCAGCGTGCCGTGCAGTTGATGGTGGACAAGCACGATGCCCTGCGCCTCGCCCTGGTTGACGAGACGGATGCCGACGGCGTGCCGTTGCAGGCGTTCGTGCCGGCGATCAAGGTCGACGTGCCATTTCTGGATTTCTCCACCCAGGCCGATCCCGTCGGCACGGCCATGGCCTTCGTTGAAGAACACATGGCGCGGGCATTCCCCATGACCGAGGCGCCGCTGTGCCGGTTTTTCCTGATCAAACTGGCCGACGCCCATTACTGGTCGATCAACCAGGCCCACCACATCATCCTCGATGGCTGGGCCTTCGGTGAGATGCTGCAATCGCTTGGCGCGCTGTACAGCGACCTGCTCGAGGCGCGGCAGCCGGATATGGAAGCCACGTCCTACGAGGATTTCATCCACGACGACCTGCGCTACCGTGAGTCGGCGCGCTATGCCAAGGACCGTGAATACTGGCAGGCGAAGTACCAGAGCCTGCCGGAGCCGCTGTTCACGGCGCGCCATCACAACCAATTCGCCAAGGGCAAGGCCCCGGGCCGGCATTACGCACGGCCGTTCCCGGTGGCTTTACATGAGCGCATGGGGGAGCTGGCCAAAGACTTCCAGGCCTCTACCTATCATGTGCTGCTGGCGGCCATGTATGTCTATTTCACCCGCGTGACGCAGCGCGATGAATGGGTGGTGGGCCTGCCCTTGCTCAACCGCACGGGCAAGTTCAAAGGCACCGTTGGCATGTTTACCCAGGTCAGCGCGGTGCGCTTCAGCCTCGGTCGCGAGCTGACTTTTGGCGAGGTGATCTGTGCCGTGCGCGACGGGCTCAAGCAGGATTACCGGCACCAGCGTTTCCCCTTGAGTGGCTTGAACCTGCGCAACGAAGGCGGGCAGCTGTTCGATGTGACCTTGTCCTACGAACAGGACGACCATCGGTACCAGTTCGCCCAAGGGCTGGGCGATTCGGTCAAGGTCACCAACAGCCACGAGCAGATGCCCCTGGCTTTTCACCTGCGTGCGAGCAACCTGAAAGACAAGGCATGGGCCCACTACGTCTATAACGAAGCGTATTTCAATGCCGAGGAAATCGAATGCCTGGCGGAGCGCTTCACCCACGTGCTGGAGCAAGCGCTGGAGAATGCCGCGCTGGCGGTGAATGACTTCTCACTGACCACCGAGCGCGATCGCGCACTGTTGCAACAGTGGAACGCCGGCTCCAGTACGCCGGCCAGCGATGCCACCCTGCATGGGTTGTTTGAAGCCCAGGCGGCTTCACGACCCGATGCGACCGCCGTGGTGTTCCACGAGCAGCGCTTGAGCTACGCCGAATTGAACCGTCGCGCGAACCGGGTGGCCCACCGTCTGTTAAGCCTGGGTGTGCGCCCGGATGACCGGGTGGCGATCTGCGTTGAGCGCGGCCTGGAAATGATCGTCGGGCTGCTGGGCATCCTCAAGGCCGGCGCCGGTTATGTGCCGATCGACCCGGCGTATCCCCAGGAGCGCATCAGTTACACCTTGCAGGACAGCGCCCCGGTAGCGGTGCTGGTGCAGGCGGCGACCCAGGCACTGGTGGCCGAACTCGCGGTACCGGTGATTGATCTGGACGCGACGAGCCTGCACCAGGAATCGGTACAGGACCCGCACATTGCAGGCCTCACCGCGGCCAGCCTGGCCTATGTGATCTACACCTCGGGCTCCACCGGTTTGCCCAAGGGCGTGATGATCGAACACGCTAACGTCACGCGGCTCTTTACCGCCACCGATGCCTGGTTCAGTTTCAACCATCAGGACGTGTGGGCCTTGTTCCACTCCTTCGCCTTCGATTTCTCCGTGTGGGAAATCTGGGGTGCGCTGATTCACGGCGGCCAACTGCTGGTGGTGCCGCAAGTCACCAGCCGCTCGCCGGACGAATGCTACGCGCTGCTGTGCAGCGCGGGCGTCACCATCCTCAACCAGACGCCGAGCGCCTTTCGCTCACTGATCGCCGCTCAGGGCCAGAGTGCGTTGAAGCACTCCCTGCGCCAGGTGATTTTTGGTGGCGAAGCCCTCGAGCCGGCGATGCTCAAGCCCTGGTATGCGCGCATGGCCAACAGCGGCACGCAACTGGTGAACATGTACGGCATCACTGAAACCACCGTGCACGTCACCTACCGGGCGTTGGCAGCGGCGGATGCGCAACTGGTCGGTACCAGCCCCATCGGCGGGCGCATTCCGGACCTGCGCCTGTACGTCCTCGACGCCCAGGGCCGGCCGGTGCCACACGGTGTCGAAGGGGAGCTGTACGTGGGCGGCGCGGGCGTGGCCCGTGGCTACCTGAACCGCCCTGAACTCAACGCCGAGCGCTTTCTGCACGATCCCTTCGACCCCACGCCCGGTGCGCGCATGTACCGTACCGGCGACCTGGGGCGGTGGCAGGCGGATGGCAGCATCGACTACCTGGGGCGTAACGACGACCAGGTCAAGATCCGCGGTTTCCGTATTGAACTGGGTGAAATCGAAGCCCGTCTGACGGCCTGCGACGGCGTGCGTGAAGCGGTGGTGGTGGTGCGTGAAGACGAGCCGGGCGATAAACGCCTGGTGGCCTATCTGATTGCCGCCGAGGGTGCCCAGCCTTCAGCCGCCGCGTTGCGCACGCAGTTGTTGGTGTCCCTGGCCGATTACATGGTGCCCAACGCCTTCGTCACGCTGGACAGCTTGCCGTTGACCACCAACGGCAAACTGGATCGCAAGGCGTTGCCGGCGCCGGATGCCGAAGCGTTTGCGCGGCGTGAATATCAGGCCCCGCAGGGTGCACTGGAAACCACCCTGGCGGGGCTGTGGAGCGAGTTGCTCGGGGTCGAGCAGGTGGGCCGCCACGACCAGTTCTTCGAGCTGGGCGGCCACTCGCTGCTGGCGGTGAAGTTGATCGAGCGCATGCGCCAGGTCGGCCTTAACGCCGATGTGGGCGTGCTGTTCGGACAGCCGACCCTGGCCGCACTGGCGGCGGCCGCCGGCAACCGGCACCAGGTGCAGGTGCCCGCCAACGTCATTGCCCGCGACTGCCAACGCATCACCCCGGACATGCTGCCGCTGGTCCGACTGCCCCAGGCTCAAATCGACACCCTGGTCGCCAGCATCCCCGGCGGTGTGGCCAACGTGCAGGACATCTACGCCCTGGTACCGTTGCAGGAAGGCATTCTGTTCCACCACCAGACCAGCACCGAGGGCGACCCCTATCTGCTGCAAGCGCTGCTGCGCATGGAGAGCCGCGCACGCCTGGCGGATTTCGTCGAAGCCCTGCAACAGGTGATCGCCCGTCACGACATCCTGCGCACGTCGGTCGCCTGGCACGGCCTGGACGAGCCGGTGCAAGTGGTCTGGCGTGAAGCCCACCTGCTGGTGCAGGAGGTGCAACTGGCGCCTTCGGCCGAAGATCTGGCCACGCAGCTCACGCAACGCTTCAACCCGCGTCACACCCGCATGGACCTGACCCGCGCACCGATGATGGCGTTGCATTTCGCCCAGGAACCGGGCGGTGAGGGCTGTGTAGCGGTGCTGCAGTTCCACCACCTGATCGACGATGCCACCTCGCTGGCGCTGCTTGGCGCGGAAATCGAAGCCTGCCTGCAGGGGCGTGCCGACCAGCTGGCGCCTTCGGTGCCGTACCGTAATTATGTGGCGCAGACCCGGCTGGGCATCAGCCAGGCCGCCCATGAAGCGTTTTTCCGCGAGATGCTCGGCGATGTCGATGAACCGAGCCTGCCGTTCGGGCTCCAGGACGTCCAGGGCGATGGCCAGGGTATCCAGCAGGCCAACTTGCCGGTGGCCGCGCAACTGGGCCAGCGCCTGCGCGCCCAGGCACGGCGCCTGGGGGTCAGCAACGCCAGCCTGCATCATTTGGCCTGGGGCCAGGTGGTGGGGCACTTATCCGGGCGCCGCGACGTGGTGTTCGGCACGGTCTTGATGGGCCGCTTGAGCAGCGGCGAAGACGCCGACCGCGCCTTTGGCATGTTCATCAACACCTTGCCGTTGCGTGTCGAGGCGGGCGGTCAGGGCGTGGAAGACGCGCTGAAAACCACCCACGCGCGGCTGGCCGCCTTGCTCGGCCACGAACACGCGCCGTTGTCCCTGGCCCAGCGTTGCAGCGGTGTGGCCGCGCCGACACCGTTGTTCAGCGCCTTGCTCAACTACCGGCACGCGGCAGTCGGCGCGCAGTCGGCCGAAGACGCGGGCAAAGCCCTGAAGTGGGCGGGCGTGGAAATGCTCGGCGGTGAAGAACGCACCAACTTCCCGTTGATGCTGTCGGTGGACGACCTCGGCGACTCCTTTGGCCTGAGCGTGCAGGCGGTGGCGGGTGTCGACCCGCAGCGCGTGTGCGGTTACATGCACCGCGTGCTGGAGGCCATTGCCGACGCGCTCGAGCACCAGCCGGACCAACCCCTGCACAGCCTGGCGTTGTTGCCCGATGCCGAACGGCAACAGCTGCTGGGCGACTTCAACGCCTTCGACGCCGAGTACCCGGCCACGGCCACCGTGCATGCGCTGTTCGAGGCCCAGGTACTGCGCCAGCCTGACGCCACTGCGCTGACGTACCAAGGGCAGGCCTTGAGCTACGGCCAATTGAACAGCCTGGCCAACCGCATGGCCCATCGCCTGGTCGCTGATGGCATCGGTGTGAACGATCGTGTGGCGATCTGCGCCGAACGCGGCCTGGAAATGGTCGCCGGGTTGCTGGCGATTCTCAAGGCGGGCGCGGGCTACGTGCCGCTGGACCCGGCCTATCCGGACGAACGCCTGGCCTACATGCTCCACGACAGCGCGCCCAAGGCGCTCTTGACCCAGCAATCCCTCATGCCGCGTTTCGGCGCGGCGGGCGTGCCCACCTTGTGCCTGGACAACCCGGCCGGCATCGCCGCACAACCTGCGCACAACCCGCGGGTGCAAGGCCTGCGGGCTGACGCCCTGGCGTACGTGATCTACACCTCCGGCTCCACCGGCCAGCCCAAGGGCGTGGCCATGCCCCACGGGCCGCTGGTCAACCTCATGCAGTGGCAGATCGCGCAGACCGTGGCGGATGGCCGCGAGGCTCAGCGCACGTTGCAGTTTGCGGCGCTGGGTTTTGACGTGGCATTCCAGGAAGTCTTCAGCACCCTGTGTGCCGGGGGTGAACTGTCGTTGATCCATGGTGATGTACGGCTTAACTTCCGCCAGCTGTTCCGTCATATCTGCGAGCAGCGCATCCAGCGTTTGTACCTGCCGTGCATCGCCTTGCAGGCGCTGGCAGAAGCGGTGGCCGATGAGCCGGAACTGGGCGCCCTGGCCTGTGCACTGAGCGATGTCATCACCGCGGGCGAGCAGCTGCGCATCAGCGCGCAGATGCGTGCGTTGTTCCAGCGCCTGCCGGGTTGCCGCCTGCACAACCACTATGGCCCGACCGAATCCCACGTGACCACGGCCCTGACCCTGGACGGCGATGCCGCCTCATGGCCGGTGCTGCCGTCCATTGGCGTGCCGGTGGCCAACACCCGCATTTACCTGCTGGATGAACAGCTGCAGCCTGTCCCCCTGGGCGTGGCCGGCGAAATCTACATCGGCGGCGCCTGCGTGGCGCGCGGCTATTTGCACCGTGATGACCTCACGGCCGAGCGCTTCCTGGCCGACCCATTCGTGGCGGGCGGGCGCCTGTACAAAACCGGTGACCTGGGGCGCTACCAGCCCAACGGCGAGATTGATTACCTGGGCCGCAACGACGGCCAGATCAAGATCCGCGGCTTTCGTGTGGAGCTGGGCGAAATTGAAGCGCGCCTGGCCCAGTACGCCGGCATTCGCGATGCCGCGGTGCTGGTGCGTGAGGACAGCCCGGGCGACAAGCGCCTGGTGGCCTACTTTACGGCCAAGGCCGAACGCGCAATACCGGGCATCGATGAGCTGCGTGCGCACCTGCAGGCACTGCTGCCCGACTATATGATCCCGGCCGCCTATGTACAGATGGAGCGCTTGCCGCTGTCGCCCAACGGCAAGCTGGACCGTCGTGCGTTGCCGGTGCCCGAGGTCGAGGCGTTTGCCAGCCGTGAATACGCGGCCCCTCAGGGCGCCACTGAAACCGCCCTGGCCGATCTCTGGGCCCAGGTGCTGGGCGTCGCCCGCGTGGGCCGCCATGACAATTTCTTCGAACTCGGTGGCCACTCGTTGCTGGCGGTCAAGCTGATCGAGCGCATGCGCCAGTTGGGCATGAGCGCCGACGTGCGCGTGCTGTTCGGCCAGCCGACCCTGGCAGCACTGGCGGCTGCGGTGGGCGGCGGCAGTGAAATCCAGGTGCCGGCCAACCGCATTCCGGCGGACTGTACGCAGTTGCGCGCCGACATGCTGACGCTGATCGAACTGAGCCAGGACGAGCTCGAGCGGATTGTCGCGCGGGTGCCCGGTGGCGCGCGCAACGTGCAAGACATCTACCCCCTGGCACCTTTGCAGCAGGGCATTCTCTACCACCACATCACCGCCGAGCAGGGCGACCCGTACCTGCTGCAAGCCACATTCACCCTGGGCAGTCGCGAGCAGCTCGACACGTTTGCCCAGTCCCTGCAAGCGGTTGTCGAACGTCACGACATCACCCGCACTGCCGTGTTGTGGGAGGGCCTGGAACGTCCTGTGCAAGTGGTGCTGCGCCACGCTGAACTGGCCCTTGAAGAGCTGCATTTCGATACCGCCCAAGGCAGCGTGCTGGAGCAGTTGCGCGCGCGTTTCGACCCGCGCCTGACGCGTCTTGACCTGGGCCGCGCACCGCTGATGCACCTGGCCTTCGCCCATGATGAAGCCAATCAGCGTTGGCTGGCGCTGTTGTTGTTCCATCACATCGCCATGGACCACACGGCCCTGGATGTCATCAGCGAAGAAGTCCAGGCTTGGCGCAACGGCGACTTTGCACAGCTAGGCGCGGCGATGCCGTACCGGAACTATGTGGCCCAGGCCCTGCTGGGCGTCAGCCAGGCGCAGCATGAAGCGTTCTTCCGCGAGATGCTGGGCGATATTGACGAGCCAACGTTGCCGTTCGGCTTGCAAGAAGTGCAGGGCGATGGCCTGGGTGTCAAGGAAGCGCGCCTGAACCTGGACCCGGACCTGTGCCGCCGCCTGCGGGCCCAGGCCCGTCACCTGGGCGTCAGCGCCGCCAGCCTGCACCACCTGGCCTGGGCCCGCGTGCTGGCCAGCGTCAGCGGACGGGACGACGTGGTCTTCGGCACGGTGCTGCTGGGCCGCCTGCAGAGCGGCGAGGGCGCCGACCGCGCCCTGGGCCTGTTCATCAATACCTTGCCACTGCGCGTGGATGCCGGCACAGCCGGCGTGCGTGCGGCGGTGCGCGCCACCCATGGACGGCTGACCGCCTTGCTCGGTCACGAGCATGCGCCGCTGGTGGTGGCGCAACGTTGCAGCGGCGTACCGGCGACGTCGCCGCTGTTCAGTTCGATCCTCAATTATCGCCATAGCCCGTTGCTGGAAAGCGAAGGGCCGCAGTACTGGGCCGGCACCGAAGTGTTCGAAGTGCGTGAACGCACCAACTACCCGTGCATGCTTTCGGTGGATGACCAGGGCGAAGGCTTCCAGCTGGGCGTACAGGCCACGGGCGTGGACGCGGCCCGTGTGGCGGCTTACATGCAAACCGCCTTGCACAGCCTGGTCGAAGCCCTGGAAAACGCACCGAATACCGCCGTGCAGCACCTGCCGGTATTGCCCGATGCCGAGCGCGAAACCCTGTTGCTGGAATTCAACGCCACCGCCCGCGATTACCCGCTGCAACAGACCCTGCACGGCCTGTTCGAAGCCCAGGTTGCACGCACCCCCGACGCGGTTGCCGTGGTGGCCGACGGCCAGCGCCTGAGCTACCGCGAGCTGAACGCCCAGGCCAACCGCCTGGCCCATCACCTGCGGGCGCACGGCGTGCAGCCGGATTCGCCGGTGGCGATTTGTGTCGAGCGCAGCGCCGAGATGGTGGTCGGCCTGCTGGCGATCCTCAAGGCTGGCGGCGCGTATGTGCCGCTGGACCCGGCCTATCCGCAGGATCGCCTGGCCTACATGCTTGAAGACAGCGCCCCGGCTGTAGTGCTGGTGCAAACCGCCACCCGTGCCTTGCTCGGCGACATCGCCGTACCGGTGGTGAACCTCGATCACGCCCACTGGCAGCAGCTGCCGTCAAGCAACCCGGCGGTTGCCGGGTTGACCCCGCAGCATGCGGCTTACGTGATCTATACCTCAGGTTCCACCGGCAAGCCCAAGGGCGTGATCAACGAACACAGTGCGGTGGTCAACCGCCTGCTGTGGATGCAGGAAGAGTACGGCCTCGATGCCGACGACAGCGTGCTGCAGAAAACCCCGTTCAGTTTCGACGTGTCGGTGTGGGAGTTCTTCTGGCCGCTGTTCACCGGCGCACGCCTGGTCATGGCGCGCCCGGGCGGGCACAAAGACCCGCAATACCTGTGCGATATCATCGAGGCCGAGCAGGTCACCACCTTGCACTTTGTGCCGTCGATGCTTGACGTGTTCCTGGCCCATGGCGATGTCAGCCAGGCGGCCGGGCTGGTGCGGGTGATGTGCAGCGGCGAGGCGCTGCCGGGCAGCGTGGTGCGGCGCTTCAAGCAGCAACTGCCGGGCAGCCAGCTGTTCAACCTGTATGGCCCGACCGAAGCGGCGGTGGACGTCACGGCCTGGGATTGCAGCGGTGCGCTGACCCCGGACAACACCCCGATCGGCAAGGCCATCGCCAACACCCGCATGTACGTGCTCGACGCGCACCTGCAGCCGGTGCCGCTGGGCGTCAGCGGCGAGCTGTACATCGGTGGCGTGCAGGTCGCCCGTGGCTACCTGAACCGTCCGGACCTGACGGCCGAACGCTTCTTCAAAGACCCGTTCAGCGAAGGCCGGCTGTATCGCACCGGTGACGTCGGGCGTTTCCTGGCGGACGGCAATATCGAATACCTGGGGCGTAACGACGATCAGGTCAAGATCCGTGGCTTGCGCATCGAACTAGGGGAAATCCAGGCGCGCCTGGGCGAGTTCCCGCGGATCCTGGAGGCTACGGTGCTGGCCCGCGAAGACGTGCCGGGCGACAAACGCCTGGTGGCGTACTACACCGGCGCGCCGGCGGCCACTGACGAGCTGCGCACCCACCTGCTTGCGCAACTGCCGGAGTTCATGGTGCCGCAGGTGTTCGTGCACCTGGACGCGTTCCCGCTGAGCCCCAACGGCAAGCTGGACCGCAAGGCGCTGCCGGCCCCGGACATGGCCGCGCTGCGCAGCCATGAATACGAAGCACCGCAGGGTGACACCGAAATCGCCCTGGCCCAGCTCTGGGCCGAGCTGCTGAACGTGGAGCGGGTAGGGCGTCACGACAACTTCTTCGAACTGGGCGGCCACTCGCTGCTGGCGGTCAGCCTGATCGGGCGCATGCGCCAGAAGGGCCTGAATACCGATGTGCGGGCGTTGTTCGGCCAGCCGACGCTGGCTGCGCTCGCAGCCTCCCTGAGCAGTGCGCGAAGCAACCTGGTGGTGCCGGCGAACCGCATCGGCGTCGATTGCCAGCGCATTACCCCCGACCTGGTGCCGCTGGTGGCGCTCGACCAACCCACCCTTGACCGCATCGTCGAGCAGGTACCGGGTGGCGTGGCCAATGTGCAAGATATTTACCCGCTGGCCCCCTTGCAGGCGGGCATCCTGTTCCATCACTTGCAGTCTGCCGAGGGCGATCCGTACGTGCTGCAGGCCATGATTGGCCTGAGCAGCCGCGAACGCCTGGATGCCTTCAGCCAGGGCTTGCAACGGGTGATCGACCGCCACGATGCCTTGCGCACCGCCGTGCTTTGGGACGGTTTCGCCGAGCCGCTGCAAGTGGTACTGCGCGAAGCCCGATTGGTGGTGCAAACCTTGACGCTGGATCCGGCGCAGGGGGCCATCGAGGAGCAGTTGCGGGCGCGTTTCGACACCCGTCATCACCGCCTGGACCTCAGTGAAGCGCCGCTGATCCGCATCGCTTGCGCTGCCGACCCGCAGAATGATCGCTGGCTGGCGGTGCTGATGTTCCACCATATGATCATGGACCATACGGCACTGGAACTGCTGCGCCAGGAAGTGCAAGGGTACCTGCAAGGGCAGGCCGCGCCGCAGGCCGCTGCACAGCCTTATCGCAACTACGTGGCGCAGGCCCGCCTGGGTGTCAGCGAGGCGGAGCATGAGGCATTCTTCCGCGACTTGTTGGGCGATATCGTCGAGCCGACGCTGCCGTTCGGCGTTCGCGACGTGCAGGGTAATGGCAGCCAGCTGCGCGAGTCGGTCTTGGCGCTCGAGGCCGAACTGAGCCAGCGTCTGCGCAGCCAAGCCCGCCAACTGGGGGTGAGTGCGGCCAGCCTGTTCCACCTGGCGTGGGCACGGGTACTGGGCGCGGTGTGCAGCAGCGACACCGCCGTGTTCGGCACGGTACTGCTCGGTCGCCTGCAAGGTGGCGAGGGGGCTGAACAGGCCCTGGGCTTGTTCATCAATACCTTGCCTCTGCGCGTCGACGTCGGCGCCGAGGGCGTGCGCGCCGCGGCGCAGGCGACCCATGGCCGTCTCACCGCGCTGTTGAGCCATGAACATGCGCCACTGGCACTGGCCCAGCGGTGCAGCGGGGTGGCGGCGCCACAGCCGCTGTTCAACGCACTGCTCAACTACCGGCACAGCGCCGTTGCCGCGGTGCAACAGGATCAGCGGGCGTGGCAGGGCATCGAGTTCTTCGCCGCCCAGGAGCGTACCAACTACCCGCTGACCCTCAGCGTGGACGACCTGGGTGATGACTTCAGGCTGGTCGCCCTGGCCGTGGACGAGATCGGTGCCGAGCGTATTTGCGACTTTATGCACACGGCCCTGGCGAACCTGGTGACGGCGCTGGAACACACGCCCCAGCTCGCGGTGAATCAGCTGCCGATCCTCTCGGCCCGCGAGCGCCAGCGGGTGCTGCTGGAGCTGAACGCCAGCGCCAGGCAATACCCGGTTGGCCAGACCATTCACGCGCGGTTTGAAGCCTGCGCCGCGCAGCAGCCCGAGGCCATTGCCGTACGCCAGGGCGATGCCCAACTGACGTACCGCCAGCTCGACAGACGTGCCAACCAGTTGGCGCACAGCCTGCTCGAACACGGCGTGAGCCCGGACGACCGGGTCGCCATCTGCGCCCGTCGCAGCCTGGAAACCCTGGTGGGCCTGCTGGCGATCCTCAAGGCCGGCGCGGCTTACGTGCCTATCGACCCGGCCCACCCGCGGGAACGCATCGGTTACCTGTTGCAGGACAGTGCCCCGCAGGTGGTTCTGGCCCAGTCGGGCACCCGCGACTTGCTGGGCGACAGCGACAGGCCGGTGATCGCGCTGGACGGCGATCAGTGGCACCACCAGCCGAGCGGCAACCCGAGCGTGGCCGGTTTGACCCCGACCAACCTGGCTTATGTGATCTACACCTCCGGCTCCACCGGTTTGCCCAAGGGCGTGATGGTCGAACATCGCACCCTGGAAAACCTGGTGAACTGGCACTGCGATGCCTTCGACCTGCACGCCGGCAGCCATACCTCCAGTGTCGCCGGTTTCGGCTTTGACGCCATGGCCTGGGAAATCTGGCCGGCCCTGTGCGTGGGCGCCACCCTGCACTTGCCACCGGCACAGCAGGCCCACGAGGACATCGATGCATTGCTCTCATGGTGGGCCGCGCAGCCGCTGGACGTCAGCTTCCTGCCGACGCCGGTGGCTGAATACGCGTTCAGCCAGCACCTTGGACACCCGACCCTGAAAACCCTGCTGATCGGCGGTGATCGCCTGCGTCAGTTCAGCACGCCGCAGCGTTTTACCCTGGTCAACAACTATGGCCCGACCGAAGCCACGGTCGTGGCGACTTCCGGGCGGATAGACGCGGGCCGGACCCTGCATATCGGCCGGCCGATCGCCAACACTCAGGTGTATGTGCTGGATGAGCACCTGCAACCGGTTGCGCGGGGCCTCACGGGCGAGTTGTACGTCGGCGGTGCCGGCGTGGCGCGCGGTTACCTCAACCGACCCCAGATGACCGCCGAGCGCTTTATCCAGGACCCGTTCAGCGCCGACCCACAGGCGCGCCTGTACCGCACCGGTGACTTGGCCCGTTGGCTGGAAGACGGCACGCTCGACTACCTGGGCCGCAACGATGACCAGGTGAAAATCCGCGGCGTGCGCATCGAGCTGGGCGAGATCGAAACCTGCCTGGGCGAGCACCCGGACGTGCGCGAAGGCGTGGTGCTGGCCCGGGATGGCCGCCTCGTGGCGTACTTCACCGAGTACCAGGCGCTCGACCTCGACAGCCTGCGCGACTGGCTGCAAGCCCGGCTGCCGGACGCCATGGTCCCGGCCGCCTATGTGCGGCTCGACCACCTGCCTTTGACGGCCAACGGCAAGCTCGACCGCAAGGCCTTGCCGGAGCCGGATCAATCGGCCGTGCTCAGCCAGGCTTATCAGGCCCCCGAAGGCGAGGTGGAAGTCGCCCTGGCTGCGCTGTGGGCCGAGGTGCTCAAGGTCGAGCGCGTCGGTCGCCATGACAACTTCTTCGAGCTGGGCGGGCACTCCTTGCTGGCCGTCAACCTGATCGGGCGCATGCGCCAGGCCGGGTTGCAAGCCGACGTGCGCAGCCTGTTCAGCCAACCGACCCTGGCGGGCCTGGCGAGGGAGCTGGGCAACGCCGATGAAGTAGAGATACCGGCCAACCTGATCAGTGCCGACTGCACCCGGATCACCCCCGCCCACTTACCGTTGGCGAACCTTGACCAGGCGAGCATCGACCGGATTGTCGCCACCGTGCCGGGCGGCGTGGCCAATGTGCAGGATATCTACGCGCTGGCGCCGTTGCAGGAAGGCATCCTGTATCACCACCTGAGTGCCGGGCAAGGCGACCCTTACCTGTTGCAGGCGCGTTTCAGCTTTGCCGATAAAGGCCGTCTGGACGCGTTTGCCCAAGCGTTGCAGGCGGTGGTGGACCGTCACGACATCCTGCGTACCAGCATCGTCTGGGAGGGCCTGGACACGCCGATGCAAGTGGTCTGGCGCAGCGCCCGGCTGGCGGTGCGGGCCATTGCCCTGAATGGGGCCGACGGGGATGTGCTGAGCCAGTTGCACGAGCGCTTTGATGCCCGGCGCACGCGCCTGGATGTGAGCCAGGCGCCCCTGATGCAACTGGTTTACGCCCAAGACCCGGCGAACCAGCGGATCGCGGCGATCTTGCTGTTCCATCACCTGGCCCTGGACCACACGGCCATGGACGTGGTGCGCCACGAGGTGCAGGCCAGCCTGTCGGGCAGCCAGCAAACCCTCGGCGAGCCGGTGCCCTATCGCAACTATGTGGCGCAGGCGCGCCTGGGCGTCAGCGAGCAGGCCCATGAAGCGTTCTTCCGCGAACAACTGGCCGATATCGACGCACCGACCTTGCCCTTCGGCCTGCACGACGTACAGAGCGACGCCGGCGGCATCGAAGAACGCTCGCTGGCGGTAGACGCCGCATTGGCCCTGCGCCTGCGGGCGCAATCACGGCAACTGGGGGTCAGCGCCGCAAGCCTGTTCCATCTGGCGTGGGCGCACGTGCTGGCGACCGTCTCGGGCCAGGACACGGTGGTCTTCGGCACCGTGCTGATGGGCCGCATGCAAGGCGGCGCGGGCAGCGAGCGTGCCCTGGGCATGTTCATCAACACCTTGCCGCTGCGTATCGACCTGGCCGGGCAAGGTGCGCGCGCCAGTGTGCGAGCCACTCACTCACGCCTGAGCGCGTTGCTGGGGCATGAGCATGCCTCACTGGCGCTGGCCCAGCGTTGCAGCGGGGTGGCGGCGCCCGCGCCGTTGTTCAGTGCGCTGCTCAACTACCGGCACAGCCAGCCGGCCGATACACAAAACCTGGAAGGCTGGCACGGTATCGAGGTGCTCGGCGGCGAGGAGCGCACCAACTATCCGCTGGCCTTGAACGTCGATGAGTTGGGCGATGCGTTCAGCCTCAACGTGCTGACGCCGGCGTCCGTGGGCGCGCAGCGTGTTTGCCGGTTCATGCACAATGCGCTGGAGCAACTGGTGCTGACGCTGGAGCAGGCTCCGGATGCGCCGATCGACGGTTTGAGCATCCTGCCGACGGCAGAGCGTGATCAGGTGTTGCTGGCATTCAATGCCACCGCGACGGACTTCCCATCGACGCAGACCGTGCATGGCGTGTTTGAAGCTCAAGTGGTTGCGCGGGCGCACGCCGTGGCGGCGGTGCAGGGCGCGGTTTCACTGAGCTACACGCAACTTAACGCGCGGGCCAACCGCCTGGCCCACCACTTGCTGGGCCTCGGCGCCGCGCCGGGTGAGCGGGTGGCGATCCTGCTGGAGCGTTCCCTGGATTTGCTGGTGGCCCAGTTGGCGATCAGCAAGTGCGCGGCAGTGTATGTGCCGTTGGACGTGAATGCCCCGACGGATCGCCAAGCCTTCATGATCGAAGACAGCGGCGCCCGCTGGGTGCTGACCACCCGCGCGATCGAGATCACTGGCCACCGTCTGGACCTGGACAGCCTCGACCTGAGCGCGGAACCCGAGCACAACCCGAGCCTGGAACAGTCAGCGGAAACCGCGGCCTACATCATGTACACCTCCGGTTCCACCGGCACGCCGAAGGGCGTGCTGGTGCCGCACCGAGCGATCACACGGCTGGTGATCAACAACGGTTATGCCGAGTTCAATCCGCAGGACCGCGTGGCGTTCGCTTCCAACCCGGCGTTCGATGCCAGCACTCTGGACGTGTGGGCACCGTTGCTCAACGGCGGCGCAGTGGTGGTGGTCGATCAGGACACGCTGTTGTCCCGCGAGGCCTTTGCGACCTTGCTGCAAGAGCAGTCGATCAGCGTGTTGTGGATGACCGCCGGCCTGTTCCATCAGTACGCCGAAGGTTTGCTGCCAGTCTTCCCGCAACTGCGCTACCTGATTGTTGGCGGTGATGTGCTGGACCCAAGCGTGATCGCCCGCGTACTCAAGGACGGCGCACCGCAGCACCTGTTGAACGGCTACGGCCCCACCGAAGCCACCACCTTCTCCACCACCCATGAAATTCTACGTGCGGACGAGGGCAGCATCCCCATCGGCAAACCGGTCGGCAATAGCCGCGCCTACGTGCTCGATGCCCGTCAGCAACCGGTGCCGGTGGGGGTCGCCGGCGAGTTGTACATCGGCGGGCAGGGCGTGGCCCTGGGTTATCTGAACCGTGCCGACCTGACGGCCCACGCGTTCCTGGTCGACCCGTTCAACGACGGCGGTTTGATGTACCGCACCGGCGACCTGGTGGCCTGGCGTGGCGACGGTACCTTGCAGTACCTGGGGCGTAACGACCAGCAGGTGAAGATTCGCGGCTTCCGTATCGAACTGGGCGAGATCGAAACGCGCCTGGGCGAACACCCGCAGGTCAAGGACGTGGTGGTATTGGCGCGTCAGGATGAACCGGGGCACAAGCGTTTGGTGGCCTACTTCACTGAACGCAGCCGAGTGGACATCGAAGCGCTGCGCGACTATCTGCATGACCAGTTGCCGGACTACATGGTTCCGGCCGCCTACGTGCGCCTGGACAGCCTGCCGCTGACCAACAACGGCAAAGTCGACCGCAAGGCCTTGCCGGTGCCGGATCAGGACGCGCTGCTCAGCCGTGGCTACGAAGCGCCCCAGGGCCAGATCGAAACCCTGCTGGCACAGATCTGGGCCGACGTGCTCAAGGTCGAGCAAGTGGGGCGCCACGACAACTTCTTCGAACTGGGCGGCCACTCGTTGCTGGCGGTGAGCCTGATCGAACGCATGCGCCAGGTCGAGCTCAGCGCCGATGTACGGGTCTTGTTCAGCCAGCCGACACTCGCCGCGCTGGCGGCTGCGGTTGGCAGCGGACGCGAGGTGGCCGTGCCGGCCAACCTGATTACCCCGGATTGCACCCGCATCACCCCGCAGTTGTTGCCGTTGATCGACCTTGATCAGCCGAGCATCGACCGCATCGTCGCCACGGTGCCGGGCGGCGTGGCCAACGTGCAGGATATCTACGCGCTGGCGCCGTTGCAGGAGGGCATTCTCTACCACCACATCACCGCCGGGCAGGGCGACCCATACCTGCTGCAATCGCAAATGGCATTTGACAGCGTCGAACGTCTGCAGCGTTTTGCCCAGGCCTTGCAGGGCGTGATCGACCGGCACGACATTCTGCGCACCGCGATTGCCTGGGAAGACCTCGGCACTCCGGCGCAAGTGGTGTGGCGCCAGGCCCGGTTGCCGCTGCAAGAGGTGATCCTCGACCCGGCCGAGGGTGACGTGCTGAGCCAACTGCATGCGCGTTTCGATGCCCGCCATTACCGCGTTGATGTCAGCCAGGCGCCGTTGCTGCGCCTGGCCTACGCCCGGGATGAGCACAACGGGCGCACGGTGGCGGTGCTGTTGTTCCACCACATGGCGCTGGATCACACGGCGCTGGAGGTGGTCAGCCGCGAAATCGCCGCCAGCCTGGCCGGCTCGACCGCCGCACCAGCACCGGCCATGCCGTATCGCAACTATGTGGCCCAGGTGCGCCTGGGCATGGATGAGCAGGAGCATGAGGCGTTCTTCCGCGAGATGCTCGGCGATATCGATGAGCCGACCCTGCCGTTCGGCCTGCGGGACGTACAAGGCGACGGCCATGCCGTCAGGGAAACCGGGCAAGACCTGCCCGCCGCCCTGAACCTGCGCCTGCGCGCCGCCGCACGGACGCTGGGCGTCAGCGTCGCCAGCCTGTTCCACCTGGCTTATGCACGGGTCTTGAGTGCGGCATCGGGCAAACCGGATGTGGTATTCGGCACCGTGCTGATGGGGCGCATGCAGGGTGGCCACGGCGCCGACCGTGCGTTGGGCATGTTCATCAACACCTTGCCGTTGCGGGTGAGCCTCGATCACCAGGACGTGCGTGCCGGGGTGCGCTCCACTCACGCCCGCTTGTCGGCGCTGCTGGGGCACGAGCACGCCTCGCTGGCCCTGGCCCAGCGTTGCAGCGGCGTAGTGGCGCCTTCACCGTTGTTCAGTGCGATGCTCAACTACCGCCACAGCGCCAGCGATGGCGTCATGCACGAAACCCGTGACGCCTGGGTGGGGATCGAAACCCTGGCCGGGGAAGAGCGCACCAACTATCCGTTGGCCTTGAGCGTGGACGACAGGGGTGATGGCTTTCGGCTGACGGCGCAGGTGTGTGGCGCGGACCCGGAGCGGGTCGTGGCTTACATGCAGGCGGCGTTGTGCAGCCTGGTGGATGCGTTGGAAACGGCGCCGGGCACGACCTTGCCGCAACTGTCGGTATTGCCCGCCGCCGAACGCGAGACCCTGCTCGGGTTCAACGCCACCGACGCCGATTACCCACGCGCTACCACCGTGGTGCAGATGATCGAAGCCCAGGCCGCTCGGGACCCGGCGGCGATTGCGGTGGTGCTGGACGACCAACAGTTGAGCTACCGCGACCTGAACGAACGGGCCAACCGCGTCGCCCATTATTTGCGCAGCCTCGGCGCGGGCGCCGATCGCTGCGTGGCGATCTGCATGCCACGCAGCCTGGAGCTGATTGTTGGCTTGCTGGGCATCCTCAAGTCCGGCGCTGCCTATGTGCCGCTGGACCCCGAATACCCGGCGCAACGCCTGGCATTCGCCCTGCAAGACAGCCAGCCGCTGGCAGTGCTGGTGCAGGACGCCAGCCGTGGCGTGCTGGGCGATACGGCAATGCCGCTGGTTGACCTGGCGGAGGCCGCTTTGGCCGAGCAGCCGCTCGACAACCCGCCCGCCCTGGCCACAGCCCACGACCTGGCCTATGTGATCTTCACCTCAGGCTCCACCGGCCGCCCTAAAGGCGTGATGGTGGAACACGGCTCGCTGGTCAACCACATCGGCTGGCAAACCCAGGCCTTTGGTTTTAATACCACAGACCGCTTCCTGCAGCGGACCTCGGTGGCGTTCGACGCGTCGGTCTGGGAAATCTGGACGCCGTTGGCCATCGGTGCGCGCCTGGTGTTGCTGCCGGCCGAGGCTTCGCGGGATGTCGAGCACATGGCACGTACCCTGGTGGAGCAGGGCGTGACTATTGCCCAGTTCGTGCCGAGCCTGTTGCGCCTGCTGGTGCAATTGCCCGAGACGGGGGTGCGCTGCCGCTACCTGTTCAGCGGCGGTGAAGCCCTTGACCCGCAATTGGCCATGCAGGCCCGTGCGCTGACCAGCCACGGCATCGTCAATCTGTACGGGCCGACGGAAGCGACCATCGACAGCACCTCCTGGACCTTCAACGACCCAGGCCCACTCGATGTCGTGCCGATCGGCAAACCCATCGCCAACGCCCGCGCCTATGTGCTCGACGCGCACCTGCAGCTGCTGCCGCTGGGTGTCGCCGGTGAGCTGTACATCGGTGGTGCCGGGGTGGCTCGCGGCTACCTGGGGCGCGATGACCTGACCGCCGAACGCTTCCTGGCCGACCCGTTCAACCCGGGCGGACGCTTGTACAAAACCGGCGACCTGGTGCGTTACCTGGCGGACGGCAACATCGAATACCTGGGCCGTAACGACGACCAGGTCAAGCTGCGCGGCTTGCGCATCGAACTGGGTGAAATCGAATCCTGCCTGGTCGCCCATGCCGAGGTGCAGGAGGCCGTGGTGCTGGTGCGCAATGAGCGCCTGATCGCTTATTGCCGCGCGCCATCGAGCCTGGACATCCAGGCCTTGCGAGCGCAGGTGCAAGCGCAATTGCCGAGCTACATGGTGCCCCAGGCGTATGTGCTGCTGGACGCGCTCCCCCTGAGCCCCAACGGCAAGGTGGATCGCCAGGCGCTGCCGGACCCGGACAGCACGTTGGTACGGGTGCGCGAGTACGAGGCCCCGGTGGGCGAGACGGAAATCGCCCTGGCGCGGCTCTGGTGCGAATTGCTCGAGGTGGAGCAAGTCGGGCGTCACGACAACTTCTTTGAATTGGGCGGCCACTCACTGCTGGCTGTCAGCCTGATCGGGCGGTTACGCCAGGATGGCATCGATGCGAACGTCAAGGCGCTGTTCGAGCAACCCACGCTCTGGGAGTACGCCGAAATTACCGAAAGAATGGAGATGGTCCTGTGAGTGTTCTCGAACTGTTGGCGACATTAAAAGAAAAAGACGTTCAGCTCTCCGTCAAGGGTGACCAGCTCGTCGTACAGGGCAACAAGCAGGCATTGAAGGAGCCGAGTGTGCTCGCTTCACTGCGTGAGCATAAGGCGGCGCTGATCGCCTTGATCAATGCCGGGCAGTACAGGGCACAGCGCGCCGGGCAGGTGGACATTCCGGCCAACCGCATCGTCGCCGGTTGCTCGCGGATCACGCCGGACATGCTGACGCTGACCACACTCGACCAGGCGGCCATCGACCGTATCGTCGCGCACCTGCCCGGCGGCGCCGCCAATATCCAGGACATCTACCCGCTGGCGCCGCTGCAATCGGGGATCCTGTTCCACCACCTGTCGGCGCAGCAGGGCGATCCCTATATGCTGCAATGCGTCATCGGCATGGATAACCGCCAGTGCCTGGACGATTTCAACCAGGCCCTGCAAGGCGTGATTGACCGGCATGACAGCTTTCGCACCGCCGTCATCTGGGACGGGCTCGACGAGCCCCACCAAGTCGTGCTGCGCCAGGCACGTTTGCCGCTCGAAGAGCTCGTGCTGGACCCGGCTGATGGGGATATTCGCCAGCAACTGGAGCAGCGTTTCGACACCCGGCACTTTCGCCTCGACCTCAGCCAGGCGCCGCTGATCCGCATCGCCTATGCCCATGACCCACACAATGGGCGCTGGCTGGCCTTGCTGATGTTGCATCACATCATCTCCGACCATGCCGCGCTGGCCGTGGTGCAGCATGAAATCCAGCAATACCTGCTGGGCCACGCCGCGCAACTGGGCAAGCCGGTGCCGTACCGCAATTACGTGGCGCAGGCGCGCCTGGGCGTGACTGAACAACAGCACGAAGCGTTCTTTCGCGACATGCTCGGCGAGGTGGACGAGCCGACACTGCCGTTCGGCCTGGCGGATGTGCAGGGCGATGGCAATGCCCTGGAGGAGGCCGTGTTGGCCGTCGCGCCGACGTTGGGCCTGCGCTTGCGTGCCCAGGCCCGCCAGCAGGGCGTGAGTACCGCGAGCCTGTGCCACCTGGCCTGGGCGCAAGTGCTGGCGGCCGTCACCGGCAAGCAGCGCGTGGTGTTCGGCACGGTGTTCCTGGGGCGGATGGAGGCAGGCGAGGGCGCCGAGCACGCGCTGGGCATGCTCATCAATACCTTGCCACTGCGGGTGGATATCGCTGAACAAGGCGCCCAGGCGGCGCTCAAGGCCACCCATGCCCGGCTGAGCGCATTGCTCGGTCATGAGCATGCACCGTTGGTGCTGGCGCAACGCTGCAGTGGCGTCGCCGCACCGCAACCCTTGTTCAGTGCCTTGCTCAACTATCGTCACAGCACGCTGGCCCACGCCAGTGACGAGGCCGAAAAGGCCTGGCGCGGCATCGAATTCTTCCATACCGAAGAACGCACCAACTACCCGCTGACCCTGAGCGTCGATGAGTACAGCGACGGTTTTTCCTTTACCGTTCAGGCCTTGCCGGTGCTGGGCGCGCAACGCTTCTGCGACTACATGCATACCGCCCTGGACCATCTGATCCAGGCGCTGGAGCAAAACCCGCAGGCTCCCGTCAACCAGCTGCCGGTGTTGCCGGATGCCGAGCGCCACCAGGTGCTGGCAGGTTTCAACCAGACCCATGCCGACTACCCACGCGGGTTGACCATCCACCAGCGTATCGAACAGCAGGTAGAGCGCAGCCCCGAGGCGCTCGCAGTGGTGTACGAGGGCCAGACGCTGACCTATGCCGAACTGAACCGGCAAGCCAACCACCTGGCTTATCGCCTGATCGAACTGGGCGTGCAGCCGGACGATCGCGTGGCCATCTGTGCGCGGCGCAGCCTGGAAACCCTGGTGGGCCTGGTCGCCATCCTCAAGGCCGGCGCGGCCTACGTACCCGTCGACCCGGCCCATCCACCGGACCGCATCGGCTACTTGCTCGAAGACAGCGCTCCGGTGGTGGCGCTGGTGCAACCGGGGCTGACCGAGCGCTTGCCGGCGATGAGCGTACCGGTACTCGAACTTGACCGTCTGTTGCTGGCCGGCCCCGCGCGCGCCAATCCACGGATTGCCGGCCTGACCCCGGCACACCTGGCGTATGTGATCTACACCTCCGGTTCCACGGGTTTGCCCAAGGGCGTGATGGTCGAGCACCAGACCCTCGACAACCTGGTGAACTGGCATTGCGAGGCCTTCAACCTCAACGCCGGCAGCCACACCTCCAGCGTCGCCGGGTTCGGCTTTGACGCCATGGCCTGGGAAGTCTGGCCGGCGCTGTGCGTGGGCGCCACCTTGCACCTGCCACCGGCAGCGCAGGGCAACGAAGACATCGATGCGCTGCTCACCTGGTGGCAGGCCCAACCGCTGGACGTCAGTTTCCTGCCCACGCCGGTGGCTGAATACGCCTTCAGCCAGAACCTGCAACACCCGACCCTCAAGACCCTGCTGATCGGCGGCGACCGCCTGCGCCAGTTCACCCAGGCGCAGCGCTTCACCCTGGTCAACAACTACGGCCCGACCGAAGCGACGATTGTCGCGACCTCCGGCGTGATCGAAGCCGGGCAGCCCCTGCACATCGGCAAACCGGTGGCCAATGCCCAGGTGTACGTGCTCGACGCACAACTCAAGCCGGTGCCGCTGGGCGTCGCCGGTGAACTCTATGTGGGCGGTGCCGGGGTGGCCCGCGGTTACTTGAACCGTGCGCAAATGACCGCCGAACGCTTTCTGCAAGACCCCTTCAGCGCCGACCCGCAGGCACGCATGTACCGCACCGGCGACCTGGTGCGCTGGTTGGCTGACGGCCGCCTTGAGTACCTGGGCCGCAACGACGACCAGGTGAAAATCCGCGGTGTGCGCATCGAACTCGGCGAAATCGAGAGCTGCCTGGGCGCACATCCCGATGTGCGCGAAGCCGTGGTGATTGCCCGCGACGGACGCCTGATCGCCTACTTCACCGCGCGTGAGGCGCTGGATATCGAGCAGCTGCGCCGCTACCTGCAAGCCCAATTGCCGGACGCGCTGGTCCCGGCGGCCTACATGCACCTGGACAACCTGCCGCTGACGGCCAACGGCAAGCTGGACCGCAAGGCGCTGCCGGAACCGGATCAAAGCGCACAACCGAGCCGTGACTACGTGGCGCCGGTGGGTGAGGTGGAAGTCGCGCTCGCGCAGATTTGGGCCGAAGTGCTCAAGGTCGAGCGCGTGGGTCGCCATGACCATTTCTTCGAACTGGGCGGGCATTCGTTGCTCGCGGTCGGCCTGATCAGCCGCATGCGCCAGGCGGGCTTGCAGGCCGACGTGCGCGTGCTGTTCAACCAGCCGACCCTGGCGGCATTGGCCGCTGCCGTTGGCCACAGCCGTGAAGTGACGGTCGAGCCCAACCGCATTCAACCCGGGTGCACGCGCATTACCCCGGACCTGCTGACACTGGTCAGCCTCGACCAGGCCAGCCTTGACCGGATTGTCGACAGCGTGCCGGGTGGCGCCTCCAACGTGCAGGACATCTACCCGCTGGCGCCGCTGCAGGAAGGCATTCTGTACCATCACCTCAGCGCCGAGCAGGGTGATCCGTACCTGCTGCAGGCGCGCTTCAGCTTTGCCGACATGCAGCGTTTGCAGGCATTTACCCAGGCGCTGCAGCGCGTGATCGATCGACACGACATCCTGCGTACCGCGATTGTGCTCGAAGGCCTGCCGGCCCCGGTACAAGTGGTGTGGCGCAAGGCTGAGTTGGCTGTGCAAGAGGTGTCGCTGGAAGAGACCGGCGATGATGTGATGGCCCAGCTTGAGCAACGGTTCGGCGCCCGCCAACATCGCCTCGACCTGGCCCGCGCGCCGCTCATGCAACTGGTGTATGCCCAGGACCCGGCCCGGCAGCGTGTGGCGGCGATTCTGCTGTTCCACCACATCGCCCTGGACCATACCGCGCTGGAAGTGGTCAGCCAGGAAATGCAGGCCTACCTGGTGGACCCGGCTGTGCAACTGGCCGAACCGGTGCCTTATCGCCATTACGTGGCCCAGGCGCGCCTGGGGGTCAGCGAGCAGGAACATGAGGCGTTCTTTCGCGAGTGGCTCGGGGATATCGACACCCCGACCTTGCCTTTCGGCCTGCACGATGTACAAGGCGATGCCCAACAGATCGAAGAAGCCCACCTGGTGGTCGATGCCGAACTCGATCGGCGCCTGCGTGGCCAGTTGCGTCAGCTTGGCGTCAGTGCCGCCAGCCTGTTTCACCTGGCCTGGGCACAGGTGCTCGCGACCGCGACCGGCCAGCAGAGCGTGGTGTTCGGCACCGTGCTGATGGGCCGCATGCTCGGCGGTGAAGGCGCCGAACGGGCCTTGGGCATGTTTATCAATACCTTGCCGCTGCGCCTTGATATCGACCAGCGCGATGCCCGTGCCGGCGTGCGCCAGGCCCATGTGCGCCTCAGCGCGTTGCTGGGGCATGAACACGCGTCGCTGGCCCTGGCGCAACGCTGCAGCCAGGTGACCGCGCCCTTGCCGTTGTTCAGTGCATTGCTGAACTACCGGCACAGCACCGTGGCCGAAGCCTCCGAGCAAGTCCAGCAAGCCTGGCAGGGTATGGAAGGGCTCGGCGGTGAGGAGCGCACCAACTACCCGCTGACCTTGAACGTGGACGAGTGGGGTGACGGTTTCAGCTTGACCGTATTGACGCTGGCTCAGGTCGGCGCGCAACGGGTGTGCGGCTTTGTACACCAGGCGCTGGAGCAGTTGGTGCAGGCGCTGGAGCAGTCATCGACCACGGCGCTGCAGGCCCTGGCGATACTGCCGGCGGCCGAACGCCAACAGGTGCTGCAGACCTTTAACGCCACCACACGGGCGTACCCTTCAACGCTGACGGTGCACGGGGTTTTCGAAGCGCTCGTGGCTACGCAGCCCCAGGCACTGGCTGCCGTACAGGATGGGCAGCGACTGACCTATGGCGAACTGAACAGCCGCGCCAACCGCCTGGCCCACCACCTGCTGGGCCTCGGCGCCGCGCCGGGTGAGCGGGTGGCGATCCTGCTGGAGCGTTCCCTGGATTTGCTGGTGGCCCAGTTGGCGATCAGCAAGTGCGCGGCAGTGTATGTGCCGTTGGACGTGAATGCCCCGACGGATCGCCAAGCCTTCATGATCGAAGACAGCGGCGCCCGCTGGGTGCTGACCACCCGCGCGATCGAGATCACTGGCCACCGTCTGGACCTGGACAGCCTCGACCTGAGCGCGGAACCCGAGCACAACCCGAGCCTGGAACAGTCAGCGGAAACCGCGGCCTACATCATGTACACCTCCGGTTCCACCGGCACGCCGAAGGGCGTGCTGGTGCCGCACCGAGCGATCACACGGCTGGTGATCAACAACGGTTATGCCGAGTTCAATCCGCAGGACCGCGTGGCGTTCGCTTCCAACCCGGCGTTCGATGCCAGCACTCTGGACGTGTGGGCACCGTTGCTCAACGGCGGCGCAGTGGTGGTGGTCGATCAGGACACGCTGTTGTCCCGCGAGGCCTTTGCGACCTTGCTGCAAGAGCAGTCGATCAGCGTGTTGTGGATGACCGCCGGCCTGTTCCATCAGTACGCCGAAGGTTTGCTGCCAGTCTTCCCGCAACTGCGCTACCTGATTGTTGGCGGTGATGTGCTGGACCCAAGCGTGATCGCCCGCGTACTCAAGGACGGCGCGCCGCAGCACCTGTTGAACGGCTATGGCCCCACCGAAGCCACCACCTTCTCGACCACCTATGAGATTCAGCGGGCGGACGAGGGCAGCATTCCGATTGGCAAGCCGGTCGGCAATAGCCGCGCCTACGTGCTCGATGCCCGTCAGCAACCGGTGCCGGTGGGGGTCGCCGGCGAGTTGTACATCGGCGGGCAGGGCGTGGCCCTGGGTTATCTGAACCGTGCCGACCTGACGGCCCACGCGTTCCTGGTCGACCCGTTCAACGACGGCGGTTTGATGTACCGCACCGGCGACCTGGTGGCCTGGCGTGCTGACGGCACCTTGCAGTACCTGGGCCGTAACGACCAGCAGGTGAAGATCCGTGGTTTCCGTATCGAACTGGGCGAGATCGAAGCGCGCCTGGGTGAACACCCGCAGGTCAAGGACGTGGCGGTACTGGCGCGTGAGGATGAGCCGGGGCACAAGCGTCTGGTGGCTTATTTCACCGAACGCGAAAACATCAACATCGAAACCCTGCGCGACTATCTGCATGCCCAGCTGCCGGACTACATGGTTCCGGCCGCCTATGTGCGTCTGGACAGCCTGCCGCTGACCAACAACGGCAAAGTCGACCGCAAGGCCTTGCCGGTGCCGGATCAGGACGCGCTGCTCAGCCGTGGCTACGAAGCGCCCCAGGGCCAGATCGAAACCCTGCTGGCACAGATCTGGGCCGACGTGCTCAAGGTCGAGCAAGTGGGGCGCCACGACAACTTCTTCGAACTGGGCGGCCACTCGTTGCTGGCGGTGAGCCTGATCGAACGCATGCGCCAGGTCGAGCTCAGCGCCGATGTACGGGTCTTGTTCAGCCAGCCGACACTCGCCGCGCTGGCGGCTGCGGTTGGCAGCGGACGCGAGGTGGCCGTGCCGGCCAACCTGATTACCCCCGACTGCGAGCGCATCACCCCGGCACTGTTACCGCTGGCCCAACTGAGCCAGGCCGGCATCGACCGCATTGTCGCCTCGGTACCGGGCGGCGTGGCCAATGTGCAGGATATTTATCCCTTGGCGCCGTTGCAGGAAGGGGTGCTTTACCACCATATCCGTACCGACGAAGGTGACCCTTACCTGCTGCAATCCAGCTACGGCTTCGACAACCTTGAGCGTTTCCAGGTGTTCGCCGATGTGCTGCAAGCGGTCATCGACCGGCATGACATTCTGCGTACCGGCCTGGTCTGGGAAGGTCTGGAAAGCCCGATGCAAGTGGTCTGGCGCAAGGCCCGACTGGTGGTGCAGGAGGTCGTCTGCGACCCGGCGGCAGGTGACGTGCTGGCGCAACTGCGCGAGCGTTTCGACGCCCGTCACTATCGCCTCGACCTGACTCAGGCGCCCTTGATGCGCATGGTCTACGCCCAGGACCTGGGCAACCGGCGCATCGTCGCGGTGCTGATGTTCCATCACCTGGTCATGGACCACACCGCGCTCGATACCGTGCAGCAGGAAATGCGCAAGATCCTGCTGGGTAATGGCCAGGCGCTAGGGCATGCCGTGCCTTATCGCAATTATGTGGCGCAGGCCCGGCTGGGCAGCAGCGAAGCGGAGCACGAGGCGTTTTTCCGCGAGATGCTCGGCGATATCGACGAGCCGACCCTGCCGTTCGGCCTGCAGGATGTGCAGGGCGAAGGTCACGGTGTGGGCGAGGCCACGCACTTGCTGGACCTCGATCTCAGCCTGCGGCTGCGTGAGCAGGCGCGCCAGGCCGGGGTGAGTGCCGCCAGTTTGTTCCACCTGGCCTGGGCCCGTGTACTGGGCACCTTGTCGGGTCGTCAGAACGTGGTGTTCGGCACCGTGCTGCTGGGGCGCATGCAAGGCGGCGAGGGCGCGGACCGGGCGCTGGGGATGTTCATCAATACCTTGCCGCTGCGCGTGGATGTGGCGCAGGCCAGTGTGCGGGCGGCGGTCAAGTCCACCCATGCGCGGCTCACGGCATTGCTGGGGCATGAACATGCTTCACTGGCCCTGGCCCAGCGTTGCAGCGGAGTCGCGGCGACCACGCCGTTGTTCAGTGCCTTGCTCAACTATCGCCACAGTGCCGGGGTCGAAGACGCGGTGGAGATGGACCAGGCGTGGCACGGCATGTACCTGCTGCACGCCGAAGAACGCACCAACTACCCCATCACCCTGAGCGTCGATGACCTGGGCGAGCAGTTCAATCTCAGCGCGCTGGTGGTCTCGCCGATTGAGGCACGGCGCATTTGTGACTACCTGCTGACCGCCGTCACGCACTTGGTGCAGGCACTGGAGCAGACGCCGCAGCTGCCGTTGGAGCAGGTCACGGTGTTGCCGGTGGAAGAAGCGCGGCAAGTGCTGCAGGCGTTCAACGCCACGGCGCGTGCCTATCCCGACGGGCAGACTGTGCACGACGTGTTCCAGCAGCAGGCAGCGGCAACGCCGCACGCCGTGGCAGCGGTGCAGGGCGCGGTTTCACTGAGCTACACGCAACTTAACGCGCGGGCCAACCGCCTGGCCCACCACTTGCTGGGCCTCGGCGCCGCGCCGGGTGAGCGGGTGGCGATCCTGCTGGAGCGTTCCCTGGATTTGCTGGTGGCCCAGTTGGCGATCAGCAAGTGCGCGGCAGTGTATGTGCCGTTGGACGTGAATGCCCCGACGGATCGCCAAGCCTTCATGATCGAAGACAGCGGCGCCCGCTGGGTGCTGACCACCCGCGCGATCGAGATCACTGGCCACCGTCTGGACCTGGACAGCCTCGACCTGAGCGCGGAACCCGAGCACAACCCGAGCCTGGAACAGTCAGCGGAAACCGCGGCCTACATCATGTACACCTCCGGTTCCACCGGCACGCCGAAGGGCGTGCTGGTGCCGCACCGAGCGATCACACGGCTGGTGATCAACAACGGTTATGCCGAGTTCAATCCGCAGGACCGCGTGGCGTTCGCTTCCAACCCGGCGTTCGATGCCAGCACTCTGGACGTGTGGGCACCGTTGCTCAACGGCGGCGCAGTGGTGGTGGTCGATCAGGACACGCTGTTGTCCCGCGAGGCCTTTGCGACCTTGCTGCAAGAGCAGTCGATCAGCGTGTTGTGGATGACCGCCGGCCTGTTCCATCAGTACGCCGAAGGTTTGCTGCCAGTCTTCCCGCAACTGCGCTACCTGATTGTTGGCGGTGATGTGCTGGACCCAAGCGTGATCGCCCGCGTACTCAAGGACGGCGCACCGCAGCACCTGTTGAACGGCTACGGCCCCACCGAAGCCACCACCTTCTCCACCACCCATGAAATTCTACGTGCGGACGAGGGCAGCATCCCCATCGGCAAACCGGTCGGCAATAGCCGCGCCTACGTGCTCGATGCCCGTCAGCAACCGGTGCCGGTGGGGGTCGCCGGCGAGTTGTACATCGGCGGGCAGGGCGTGGCCCTGGGTTATCTGAACCGTGCCGACCTGACGGCCCACGCGTTCCTGGTCGACCCGTTCAACGACGGCGGTTTGATGTACCGCACCGGCGACCTGGTGGCCTGGCGTGGCGACGGTACCTTGCAGTACCTGGGGCGTAACGACCAGCAGGTGAAGATTCGCGGCTTCCGTATCGAACTGGGCGAGATCGAAACGCGCCTGGGCGAACACCCGCAGGTCAAGGACGTGGTGGTATTGGCGCGTCAGGATGAACCGGGGCACAAGCGTTTGGTGGCCTACTTCACTGAACGCAGCCGAGTGGACATCGAAGCGCTGCGCGACTATCTGCATGATCAGTTGCCGGACTACATGGTCCCGGCCGCCTACGTACGTTTGGATAGCCTGCCGCTGACCAACAACGGCAAGGTCGACCGCAAGGCCTTGCCGGCGCCGGATCAGGACGCGCTGCTCAGCCGCGGCTACGAGGCACCCCAGGGGGAAATCGAAACCCTGCTGGCACAGATTTGGGCTGATGTATTGAAGGTCGAGCAAGTGGGGCGCCACGACAACTTCTTCGAACTGGGCGGCCACTCGTTGCTGGCGGTGAGCCTGATCGAACGCATGCGTCAGGTCGAGCTCAGCGCCGATGTGCGGGTGTTGTTCAGCCAGCCGACCCTTGCCGCGTTGGCGGCGGCCGTCGATAACGGACGCATGAGCGCGGCCCCGGCCAATCGCATCAGCCTGGGCTGTGAGCACATTACCCCTGACATGCTGCCCTTGGCCGACCTGGACCAGCCTGGCATTGATCGGGTGGTCGCCGGTGTCCCGGGCGGCGTGGCCAACGTGCAGGATATCTACGCGCTGGCACCCTTGCAGGAAGGCCTGCTGTATCACCACGTCACCGCCAGCCACGGCGATCCGTATCAGCAGCACGCGCTGTTTGCGTTTGACAGCCGCGAGCGCCTGGATGGGTTTGCCCAAGCCCTGCAGGCGGTGATTGCCCGTCACGATATCCTGCGTACCGCGCTGGTCTGGGATGGCCTGGAAACGCCGGTGCAGGTGGTGTGGCGCGAGGCCCCGCTGGGGCTCACGTCATTGTCTGTGGATGAAGACGGCGACGTGGCGGCGCAAGTGCGTGAACAACTCGACCCGAGCCGTTTCCCGCTGGACCTGCGCCGCGCGCCGATGATGCACCTTGGGGTCGCCCATGACCCCCGCCAGCAACGCTGGATCGGCATGCTGGTGTTCCATCACCTGGTCAATGACGCCGCTTCGCTGGGTGTGCTGATGGCGGAAATCGAAGCGCATATGCTCGACCAGCAGCAGCGGTTGCCCGCCAGCGTGCCGTATCGCAACTACGTGGCGCAAACCCGCCAAGGCAAGGACCGCGCCGCCCATGAAGCGTTTTTCCGCGACATGCTCGGCGACTTTGACCAGCCGACCCTGGCGTTCGGCTGGCTCGACACCATGGACGCCGCGAGCAGCGAGCAAGTGCTCGGCAGCGTGCCGGCAGCGCTGGGGCTGCGGATCCGGGCCCAGGCACGTTTGGCCGGGGTGAGTGCGGCGAGCCTGTATCACCTGGCATGGGCACAAATCCTGGGCGCCATGTCGGGCCAGGATGACGTGGTGTTCGGTACCGTGCTGCTGGGCCGTCTGCAAGCCGGTGAGGGCGCCGACCGGGCCTTGGGCATGTTTATCAACACCTTGCCGCTGCGCGTGAAAATGGCCGGCCTGCAGGTCAAGGCAACACTCAAGCACACCCACGCCGGGTTGTCGGCATTGCTGGCCCACGAGCACGCACCGTTAAGCCTGGCGCAACGCTGCAGCGCGGTGGCCGCGCCAACGCCGCTGTTCAACAGCCTGCTCAATTACCGCCATATCACAGCCGCTGATGAACACAGCCAACAGGCCTGGGAAGGTATCGTCGGGCTGGAAAGCGACAGCATCGTCAGCTACCCGCTGGTGCTGGAAGTCGATGACCTGGGCAGTGAGTTCCGCCTGACCGCGCGCGCACCGCGGGTAATCGGTGCGCAGCGCCTGCTGGACTACCTGCTGATCAGCCTGGATAACCTGGCCAATGCACTGGAAATGGCCCCTCGCACGGCCCTGGCGCAACTGTCGGTATTGCCCACCGCCGAGCGCGAGACCCTGCTCGGGTTCAACGCCACCGACGCCGATTACCCACG
This sequence comes from Pseudomonas sp. MSSRFD41, assembly GCF_014230245.1. Lineage (NCBI taxonomy): Bacteria > Pseudomonadati > Pseudomonadota > Gammaproteobacteria > Pseudomonadales > Pseudomonadaceae > Pseudomonas > Pseudomonas sp. MSSRFD41. Next base: position 78,596 of record NZ_JACKZK010000012.1, read on the forward strand.
CGCTACCACCGTGGTGCAGATGATCGAAGCCCAGGCCGCTCGGGACCCGGCGGCGATTGCGGTGGTGCTGGACGACCAACAGTTGAGCTACCGCGACCTGAACGAACGGGCCAACCGCGTCGCCCATTATTTGCGCAGCCTCGGCGCGGGCGCCGATCGCTGCGTGGCGATCTGCATGCCACGCAGCCTGGAGCTGATTGTTGGCTTGCTGGGCATCCTCAAGTCCGGCGCTGCCTATGTGCCGCTGGACCCCGAATACCCGGCGCAACGCCTGGCATTCGCCCTGCAAGACAGCCAGCCGCTGGCAGTGCTGGTGCAGGACGCCAGCCGTGGCGTGCTGGGCGATACGGCAATGCCGCTGGTTGACCTGGCGGAGGCCGCTTTGGCCGAGCAGCCGCTCGACAACCCGCCCGCCCTGGCCACAGCCCACGACCTGGCCTATGTGATCTTCACCTCAGGCTCCACCGGCCGCCCTAAAGGCGTGATGGTGGAACACGGCTCGCTGGTCAACCACATCGGCTGGCAAACCCAGGCCTTTGGTTTTAATACCACAGACCGCTTCCTGCAGCGGACCTCGGTGGCGTTCGACGCGTCGGTCTGGGAAATCTGGACGCCGTTGGCCATCGGTGCGCGCCTGGTGTTGCTGCCGGCCGAGGCTTCGCGGGATGTCGAGCACATGGCACGTACCCTGGTGGAGCAGGGCGTGACTATTGCCCAGTTCGTGCCGAGCCTGTTGCGCCTGCTGGTGCAATTGCCCGAGACGGGGGTGCGCTGCCGCTACCTGTTCAGCGGCGGTGAAGCCCTTGACCCGCAATTGGCCATGCAGGCCCGTGCGCTGACCAGCCACGGCATCGTCAATCTGTACGGGCCGACGGAAGCGACCATCGACAGCACCTCCTGGACCTTCAACGACCCAGGCCCACTCGATGTCGTGCCGATCGGCAAACCCATCGCCAACGCCCGCGCCTATGTGCTCGACGCGCACCTGCAGCTGCTGCCGCTGGGTGTCGCCGGTGAGCTGTACATCGGTGGTGCCGGGGTGGCTCGCGGCTACCTGGGGCGCGATGACCTGACCGCCGAACGCTTCCTGGCCGACCCGTTCAACCCGGGCGGACGCTTGTACAAAACCGGCGACCTGGTGCGTTACCTGGCGGACGGCAACATCGAATACCTGGGCCGTAACGACGACCAGGTCAAGCTGCGCGGCTTGCGCATCGAACTGGGTGAAATCGAATCCTGCCTGGTCGCCCATGCCGAGGTGCAGGAGGCCGTGGTGCTGGTGCGCAATGAGCGCCTGATCGCTTATTGCCGCGCGCCATCGAGCCTGGACATCCAGGCCTTGCGAGCGCAGGTGCAAGCGCAATTGCCGAGCTACATGGTGCCCCAGGCGTATGTGCTGCTGGACGCGCTCCCCCTGAGCCCCAACGGCAAGGTCGATCGCCAGGCGCTACCGGACCCGGACAGCACGTCGGTGCTGGTGCGCGAGTACGAGGCTCCGGTGGGCGAGACGGAAATCACCCTGGCGCGGCTCTGGTGCGAACTGCTCGAGGTGGAGCAAGTCGGGCGTCACGACCACTTCTTTGAACTGGGCGGCCATTCGCTGTTGATGGTCAACTTGATGGGCCGCATGCGTGAAGCCGGCTTGAAGGCGGACGTGCGCACCTTGTTCAATCAGCCGACCCTGGCGGCGCTGGCCGCATCGGTGGGGGCGAGCGAAGAGCAGGCGGTACCGGCCAACCTGATCCCGGCCGACTGCACCCGCATTACGCCGTCGATGTTGCCGCTGGCCACCCTTGACCAGGCGAGCATCGAGCGCATCGTCGCGACGGTCAGCGGTGGCGCGGCCAACGTGCAGGACATCTACCCGTTGGCACCGTTGCAGGAAGGCATCCTCTATCACCACCTCAGCGCGGTGCACGGCGACCCTTACGTCATGCAATTGCGCTACGCCTTCGAGCACGTCGAGCGCTTGCACGCGTTCAGCGCAGCGCTGCAACAGGTGATCGAACGCCATGACATCCTGCGCACCGCCGTGGTTTGGGAGGGCCTGCAACAACCGATGCAGGTGGTGTGGCGCACTGCGCGGCTGTCGGTGCAGCGTGCGTCGCCGGATATCCGCCAGCCACGCCTGGACCTGACCCAGGCGCCGATGATGCAGCTGCTGTATGCCGAAGAGGCCAGCGATGGCCGCGTGGTCGCCACGCTGTTGTTCCATCACATGATCCTCGATCACGTGGCCATGGAGGTGGTGCAGCAGGAAATGCAAGCCTTCCTCATGGGCGAGACGGCACAGCTGCAGGCCCCGGTACCGTACCGCAACTATGTGGCGCAAACCCGCCTGGGGCAGGGCGAGCAGGCGCACGAGCGGTTCTTCCGCGAACAGCTGGCGGACATCGAGGAGCCCACCCTGGCCTTTGGTCTGCAAGGGATGGCCGATGACGAGCCGGTGGAGGAAGCCTATGTGCCGCTGGACGCCGAGCTGAGTCGGCGCCTGCGGGTGCAGACGCGGCAACTGGGCGTCAGCCCCGCCAGCCTGTTCCACCTGGCGTGGGCTCAGGTGCTGGGTGTGGTGTCGAGTACCGAACGCGTGGTGTTCGGCACGGTGCTGATGGGCCGCATGCAAGGCGGCGACGGGGCGGAGCGGGCGCTGGGGATGTTTATCAATACCCTGCCGTTGCGTGTCGACCTGGGAGGTGTCGGCGTGCAAGCTGCGCTCAAGGCCACCCATGCGCGGCTCAACGGCCTGCTGGCCCACGAGCATGCCTCGCTGGCCCTGGCGCAACGTTGCAGCAGCGTCGCGCAATCCACGGCGCTGTTCAGTGCCTTGCTCAACTATCGGCACAGCCATGGCGCGCCGGTGTCCGCTGCCGAAGCCGAGGCCTGGCAAGGCATGCAGCTGTTGCAGGCGCAGGAACACAGCAACTACCCGCTGACCTTGAGCGTCAACGATCAGGGCCAGGAGTTCAGCCTCAGCGCGCTGGTGGTGGCCTCGGTGGGCGCGCAGCGCATCTGCGACTATGTCGTGGGGGTGGTCGAGGGCCTGGTACAGGCGCTCGAGCACGCAGCGGACACGCCGATGCATCACCTGTCGATCCTGCCGGCTCATGAACGCCAGCAATTGTTGAACGGATTCAACGCCACGCGGATCGACTTCCCCGTCGGGCACACCCTTCACCAGCGTTTTGAAACCCAGGTCGAGCTGTACCCCCACGCGCTGGCCGTGGTGTACCAGGGCCAAAGCCTGACGTACAGCGAGTTGAACCGGCAGGCCAATCAGCTGGCGCACCAGTTGCTCGAACTGGGCGTGCGGCCCGACGATCGCGTGGCCATCTGCGCGCGGCGCAGCCTGGAAATGCTGGTCGGGCTGGTGGCGATTCTCAAGGCGGGCGCGTGCTATGTACCGATCGACCCGGCGCACCCGGCCGAACGCTTGAGTTACCTGCTGGAGGACAGCACACCCGTGGCCGTGCTGATCCAGCCCGTCCTGGCGCCGCGCCTGCCGAACGTGACCGCGCCAGTGCTGGAGCTGGACAGTCGCCTGTGGCAAGGGCCGTCGAAGGGTAACCCGCAGATCAAAGGGCTCACCCCGGCGCACCTGGCGTACGTGATCTACACCTCCGGATCGACCGGGCTGCCCAAGGGCGTGATGGTTGAGCACCAGACCCTGGAAAACCTGGTGAACTGGCACTGCGACGCGTTTGAGCTGCGGCACGGGAGCCACACCTCCAGCGTTGCCGGGTTCGGTTTTGACGCCATGGCCTGGGAAGTCTGGCCAGCCCTGTGCGTGGGCGCCACCCTGCACCTGCCACCGGCCCGGGAGGGCGGCGAAGACATCGATGCGCTGCTCAAGTGGTGGCTGGCGCAGCCGCTGGATGTGAGCTTCCTGCCCACGCCGGTGGCGGAGTACGCCTTCAGCCAGAACCTGCAACACCCGACCCTCAAGACCCTGTTGGTCGGTGGCGACCGCCTGCGTCAGTTCCACACGCCACAGCGCTGCAAACTGGTCAACAACTATGGCCCGACCGAAGCCACGGTGGTTGCCACCTCCGGCGTGGTCGAGGCCGGCCAGGCGCTGCATATCGGCAGGCCGGTGGCCAACACCCAGGTGTATCTGCTGGACGCGCAGCAACAGCCGGTGCCCGTCGGTGTTGCCGGCGAGCTGTACGTGGCCGGGGCCGGGGTGGCGCGCGGTTACCTGAACCGTGCGCAAATGACCGCCGAACGCTTCCTCAAGGACCCGTTCAGCCACGACCCGCAGGCGCGCATGTACCGCACCGGCGACCTGGCGCGCTGGTTGCCGGACGGCACGCTGGATTACCTGGGGCGCAACGATGACCAGGTGAAGATCCGCGGTGTGCGCATCGAACTGGGGGAAATCGAAACCCGCCTGGGCGAGCATGCCCAGGTTCGCGAAGCCGTGGTGCTGGCGCGGGAGGCGCGCCTGGTCGCTTACTTCACCGAGACGCAAGCCGTGTCGATCGAGGACTTGCGCAGTTGGTTGCAGGCGCAATTGCCCGAGTACATGGTGCCGAGCGCCTATGTGCGGCTCGACCATATGCCGCTCACCGCCAACGGCAAGCTCGACCGCCGGGCGCTGCCGGAACCGGGGCTGGATGCGCTGACCAGCCGTGGCTATGAAGCACCTGAAGGGGCAGTGGAAACCACCCTGGCGCAGATCTGGGCCGAAGTGCTCAAGCTGGAGCAGGTGGGGCGTCACGACAACTTCTTCGAACTGGGCGGGCATTCATTGCTGGCGGTGGGCCTGGTGGAACGGATGCGCCAGGCCGGGTTGCAGGCCGATGTCCGCGTGTTGTTCAGCCAGCCAACCCTGGCGGCGCTCGCCGCTTCCGTGGGCGCCGGTCACGAAGTAGCGGTGCCGCGCAATCGCATCGAGCCGGGTTGCACGCACATCACCCCGGACCTGCTGCCCCTGGCCACACTGGATCAGGCGAGTATCGAGCGGATTGTCGCCAGTGTCCCGGGCGGCGTGGCCAACGTGCAGGACATCTATGCCCTGGCACCGCTGCAGGAGGGCTTGCTGTACCACCATATCAGCGCCGAACAGGGCGACCCGTACCAGCAACATGCGCTGTTCGCGTTCGACAGCCGCCAGCGCCTGGAAGGGTTCGCCCAGGCCCTGCAACGGGTGATCGCGCGCCATGACATCCTGCGTACCAGCCTGTTCTGGGAGCGACTGGAAGCACCGGTGCAAGTGGTCTGGCGCGAGGCGCCACTGACGGTTGAGGCGTTCATCCCGCAAGCGGGCGAGGTGCTGGCGCAACTGCGCGAACACTTCAGCCCGGGGCGTCACCGCATGGACATCCGCCAGGCACCGATGATGCATCTGGGCTTCGCCCATGATCCGCAGCATCAGCGCTGGATCGGCATGCTCAGCTTCCACCACCTGGTCAACGACGCCACGTCCATGGGCGTGCTGGTGGCGGAAATCGAAGCGCACATGAGTGGTTGTGAGGCGCAACTCGGGGCTTCGGTGCCGTACCGCAACTATGTCGCCCAGGCCATGCAGGGCAAGGATCGCGCGGCCCATGAGGCGTTCTTTGCCCAAATGCTCGGCGACGTCGACGAGCCGACGCTGCCGTTTGGCGTGCAACGCATCGACAGCGCGCGGGACCCCAGCGAAGAAGCCGAACACTGGCTGGGCGCGGCGTTCAGCCAGCGTCTGCGCCGGCAGGCGCGACAACTGGGCGTCAGTGCGGCCAGCCTGTATCACTGGGCATGGGCGCAGGTGGTCGGCGCGCTGTCGGCGCGCGACGACGTGGTGTTCGGCACGGTGTTGCTCGGTCGCTTGCAGGCCGGCGAGGGCGCCGACCGCTCCCTGGGCATGTTCATCAATACGTTGCCGCTGCGTGTGCGCCTGACCGATGACAGTGTGTCGGTGGCCGTCAAGCGTACCCATGCCGCCTTGAGCCAGTTGCTCGCCCATGAGCATGCGTCGTTGACCCTGGCTCAACGCTGCAGTGGGGTTGCCGCGCCGGCGCCGTTGTTCAGTGCCTTGCTCAATTACCGTCACGGTTCGGCCAGCGCCAGCGACGCCAGCCGGGCGGCCTGGGAAGGGATCGAAATGATCGGCGGTGAAGGGGTCGACAGCTATCCGTTGATTCTTTCGGTGGACGACGTGGGCGAGGACTTCAAGGTCAATGCCCTGGCGCCGCAGTCGGTCGGTGCCCAGCGCGTGCTGGGGTACATGACCACGGTGCTGGGCGATCTGCTCGATGCCCTGGAGCAGGCCCCCCATGCCGCTTTCCAGCACCCGTCGATCCTGCCCGCGGAGGAGCGCAGGCAAGTGCTGCACGGGTTCAATGCCACCGTACGTGACTATCCGGCGAGCCTGCCGGTGCACCAGGTGTTCGAGTCGTGGGCACAGGCGCAGCCGCAGGCCGTGGCGGCGGTGCATGGCGAGCAACAGGTGAGCTATGCCCAATTGAACGCCCGTGCCAACCGTCTGGCCCATCACCTGGCCAGCCTGGGGATGCCGGCGGGTTCAAGCGTGGCGGTGCTGCTGGAGCGTTCGATTGACCTGCTCGTGAGCCAACTGGCCCTGAGCAAATGCGCGCTGGTGTATGTGCCGCTGGACGTCAATGCCCCCGTCGAACGCCAGGCCTTCATGCTCAGCGACAGCCAGGCGACGTTACTGTTAAGCCACGCCGGGCTGGGCAAGGCGTTGCAGGTGCAGCGGCTCGATCTGGACCAGACGCACTTGGGCCACTGGTCTGATGACAATCCGGCGGCAGTGGTCAGCAGCGAGGCGGCAGCGTACATCATGTACACCTCCGGCTCTACCGGTACGCCCAAGGGTGTGCGGGTGCCGCATCGCGCCATCACACGACTGGTGATCAATAACGGTTATGCCGATTTCAATCAGCACGACCGCGTGGCGTTCGCGTCCAACCCGGCATTTGACGCCAGCACCCTGGAAGTCTGGGCGCCGTTGCTCAATGGCGGCGCGGTGGTGGTGATCGACCAGGACACGCTGTTGGCGCAACAGCCGTTTGCCGCTCTGTTGCAGCAGCAGGCCGTCAGCGTGCTGTGGATGACCGCCGGGTTGTTCCATCAGTACGCCGAGGGTTTGCTGCCGGCCTTTGCCCGCCTGCGCTACCTGATCGTCGGCGGCGATGTGCTGGACCCGAGCGTGATTGCCCGGGTACTCAAGGGCGGTGCCCCTAGGCATCTGCTGAACGGGTATGGCCCGACAGAGGCCACGACCTTCTCGACCACCCATGAGATCACCCGGGCGGACGAGGGCAGCATTCCGATTGGCAAACCGGTCGGCAACAGCCGCGCTTATGTGCTGGATGCGCATCGGCAACCGGTGCCGGTCGGGGTGACCGGCGAGCTGTATGTCGGTGGCCAGGGTGTGGCGCTGGGGTACCTCAACCGGGCTGAATTGACGGCGGAGAAATTCCTCGCCGACCCGTTCAGCGACGGCGGCCTGATGTACCGCACCGGCGACCTGGTGGCCTGGCGCGCCGACGGTACGTTGCAGTATCAGGGGCGCAACGACCAGCAGGTGAAGATCCGTGGCTTCCGTATCGAGCTGGGCGAGATCGAAACCCGCTTGGCCGGCTGCCCCGGCGTCAAGGAGGCCGTGGTGCTGGCCCGCCAGGACGAGCCAGGGCACAAGCGTCTGGTGGCCTATTTTACCGAACGCGAAAGCCTGGATATCGAGGCTCTGCGCGCCCGCCTGCAGGGGCAGTTGCCGGAGTACATGGTGCCGGCCGCCTATGTACGCCTGGACAGCCTGCCGCTGACCGGCAACGGCAAGGTCGACCGTAAGGCCTTGCCGGCGCCGGACCAGGACGCGGTGCTCAGCCGTGCCTACGAGGCGCCCGAGGGACCGGTGGAAGTGGCATTGGCGCAGCTGTGGCAAACGCTGCTCAAGGTTGAACGGGTGGGGCGTCATGACCACTTCTTCGAGCTGGGTGGGCATTCGTTGCTGGCGGTCAGCCTGGTTGAGCAGATGCGCAAGCAAGGGCTGGACGCTGACTTGCGTGTGCTGCTCGCCCAACCGACGCTGGCCGCCATGGCGGCAGCGGTGGGGCAGGTGGAGCACGTGGTGGTGCCGCAGTCCAGCGTGCCGACCCTTGAGCGCAAGCGGCGCATTTGACGCGATGCGCAACAGCTCCCCTGTGGGAGCTGTTGTGCTTTGGCCGGAAGGCTCCCGCATGGGCGCTTCGGTGTGGCCAATCTCGCTGGCATGAACCTTTAACCGTGGGAGCCGGGCAAACCGGCTGCCGCGTGTTTATCCGCTGGGCCCCCGCGCATTGTCCCGACTTCCCCTGACATACACCTCAGTGCGGATGTTTTAGTTTTCCTGCCCTGTGGGGAGGTCTGTGGCACGCATTCATCCCATCACTTTTTGCACCTGTCGGCAGCGGCGCCTCAGCCCATGGAAGGCATGCGCCGACGCTCGATGCCCGGTTTTTCGGTTACGCACGACGTCGGGCTTTTTTCGTCATTGTTTTCGAATCTTAAGCAGGTCACATCATGCATTTCAGCGAATTGATGGCAGTTCTTTCGACTCACGCGATCCATCTTCAACGTGAAGAGGAGGACCTGATCATCCTGGGCGACGACGAGGGACTCGATGACGGGGTGATCGACAGCCTGCGCAGGCACAAGGCGCAATTGCTTGAGTTGATCGCCCGCAACGGTGGCGACTGGCTGAGCCCGGCCTATCGCATTACCCCGCCGATGCTGCCATTGACGACGCTGGACCAGGCGACCATCGACCGGATTGTCGACGCCGTGCCCGGTGGCCTGGCCAACGTGCAAGACATCTACCCGCTGGCGCCGTTGCAGCAAGGCATGCTGTACCACCACTTGTCCGCCGAGCAGGGTGACCCGTATCTGCTGCAATCGCAGTACGCGTTCGACAGCCGCGAGCGCCTGGAGCAGTTCACCGAGGCCTTGCAGTACGTGATCAAGCGTCACGATATCCTGCGCACCACCGTGGTCTGGGAGAGCCTCGATGAACCGGTCCAGGTGGTGCTGCGCAAGGCCGCGCTGGTCAGTGAGGAAGTGCACCTGGACCCGCGCGACGGTGACGTGCTGACCCAACTGCAAGGTCGCTTCGATGCCCGCCATTATCGCCTGGACATTCGCCAGGCGCCGATGATGCGCATGGCTTTTGCGCTGGATTCAGCGAATCGGCGTTGGGTGGCGGTGTTGATGTTCCACCATATGGCGCTGGACCATACCGCGATGGAGGTGGTGCAGCACGAAATGCAGGCCTTCCTGCTGGGGCAGGTCGAGCACCTCGGCGAGCCGGTGCCGTACCGTAACTACGTGGCCCAGGCTCTGCTGGGTGTGACGCAACAGCAGCATGAAGCGTTCTTTCGCGAAATGCTCGGCGACATCGATGAGCCGACCCTGCCTTTCGGCGCGCAGGACGTCCAGGGGGATGGTCGCGGTATCGACGAAAGCCACCTGATGCTCGACAGCGGTTTGAGCAAGCGCCTGCGTGCCCAGGCGCGCCAGATGGGCGTGAGCGCCGCCAGCATGGTGCACCTGGCGCTGGCGCAAGTGCTGGGCAAAGTGTCCGGGCGCGAGGAAGTCGTCTTCGGTACGGTCCTGCTGGGTCGCATGCACGCCGGCGAGGGCTCCGACCGTGCCCTGGGCATGTTCATCAACACCTTGCCGCTGCGTGTCAGCGTCGGCGCGCAAAGCGTGAGCAGTGGCCTGAAGCTGACCCATCAGCGCCTGACCGCGCTGCTTGCACATGAGCACGCCTCGCTGGCCCTGGCCCAGCGCTGCAGCGCCGTGGCCACGCCCACGCCGCTGTTCAGCGCGATGCTCAATTACCGCCACAGTGCCACCGGCGCCAGCACCGAAGCCCAGGCCGCCTGGGCCGGCATGCAAGCGCTCGGGGCACAGGAACGCACCAACTACCCCTTGACCGTCAACTTCGATGACCTGGGTGAGGATTTCCATATCACCGTACTCGCGGGCCCCGACATCGGTGCCGAGCGCGTCGCGCGCTACCTCAATGCCGCCTTGCAGAGTCAGGTCGATGCGCTGGAACACACTCCGCAGGCGCCGCTGCAAACCCTGGGTATCCTGCCGGCCACCGAGCGCGAGCATCTGCTGCGCGCCTGGAACAGCAACGCAACGGTGTATGCCGATGGCGCACTGATCCACAGCCAGGTCGAAGCCCGTGCGGCGGCACGGCCTGACGCTGTCGCGGTGGTGTTCGATGAGCAGCGCCTGAGCTACGGCGCCCTCAACCAGCGCGCCAACCAGGTCGCGCATCGCCTGCTGGCATTGGGCGTGCGTCCGGATGATCGGGTGGCGATCTGCGTCGAGCGCGGTCTGGAAATGATCATTGGCCTGTTGGGTATTCTCAAGGCCGGTGCCGGTTATGTACCGATCGATCCGGCCTACCCCCAGGAACGCATCAGCTACACCTTGCAAGACAGCGCGCCGGTGGCCGTGCTGGTGCAACAGGCCACCCACACCCGGGTGGCCGAATTGTCGGTGCCGGTGATCACCCTGGATGCGGGCGACTGCCAGGACGAATCAACCGACAACCCCCAGGTCGCGGGCCTGACGCCGGCGAACCTGGCCTATGTGATCTATACCTCCGGTTCCACCGGGTTGCCCAAGGGCGTGATGATCGAACACCGCAACGTGGCGCGCCTGTTCACCGCCACCGAGGCCTGGTTCCACTTCGACGATCACGACGTATGGGCTTTGTTCCACTCGTTCGCCTTCGACTTCTCGGTCTGGGAAATCTGGGGCGCGCTGATCCACGGTGGGCAGTTGCTGGTAGTGCCGCAACTGACCAGCCGCTCGCCGGATGAATGCTATGCGCTGCTGTGCAGCGCCGGTGTGACCATCCTCAACCAGACCCCGAGTGCCTTCCGTTCATTGATCGCCGCCCAGGGCCAGAGTGCCTTGAAGCATTCCCTGCGCCAGGTGATTTTCGGTGGCGAAGCGCTGGAACCGGGGATACTCAAGCCTTGGTATGCGCGTACCGCCAACGCCGGTACGCAACTGGTGAACATGTACGGCATCACCGAAACCACGGTGCATGTGACTTACCGTGCCCTTGAAGCGGCGGATGCGCAGTTGGTGGGGAGCAGCCCGATTGGCGGGGGCATTCCGGACTTGCAGCTGTATGTGCTCGATGATCGACGCGAGCCCGTGCCGGTCGGGGTGGTGGGCGAGCTGTACGTCGGTGGCGCGGGCGTGGCCCGTGGTTACCTGAACCGCCCGGAACTGAATGCCGAGCGCTTTATCGCCGACCCGTTCAGCGGCCGCCCCGGCGCTCGCCTGTACAAGACTGGTGACCTCGGCCGGCGCCTGGCAGACGGCAGCATCGACTACCTGGGGCGTAACGACGACCAGGTGAAGATTCGCGGCTTCCGCATTGAATTGGGCGAAATCGAAGCGCGCCTGGCCGCCTGTGACGGCGTGCGCGAAGCCGTGGTGATTGCCCGTGAAGACACGCCGGGGGACAAACGCCTGGTGGCCTATGTGATTGGTGATGAGGGCATGGCGCCGAACGCCGCCGACCTGCGGACCCAGTTGCTGGTGCATCTGGCCGAGTACATGGTGCCCGCCGCGTTTGTCATGCTCGACAGCTTGCCGTTGACCACCAACGGCAAGCTCGACCGCAAGGCCTTGCCGGCCCCGGACGCCGACGCACTGGCGCGGCGTCAATACGAAGCGCCGCAAGGCGCGGTCGAAGCGGCGATCGCGACCATCTGGCAGGACTTGCTCAATGTCGAGCAGGTCGGGCGCCAGGATCACTTTTTCGAGTTGGGTGGCCACTCGTTGCTGGCGGTCAAGTTGATCGAGCGCATGCGTCAGGTCGGGCTCGGTGCCGATGTGCGTGTGCTGTTCGGCCAGCCGACCCTCGCGGCCCTGGCCTCGGCGGTCGCCGGTGCGCGCAAGGACGTGGAGGTGCCCGCCAATCGTGTGCCCGAGGGTTGCGATCACATCACCCCGGACATGCTGCCCCTGGCGGACCTCGATCAGGACGCCATCGAGCGCATCGTGGCGACGGTGCCGGGCGGGGCACGCAACGTCCAGGAAATCTACAGCCTGGCGCCCCTGCAGGAGGGGATCCTGTACCACCATCTGGCGGCCGCCCAGGGCGACCCCTATCTGCAATACGTGACCTTCAGCTTCACCAGCCGCGAGCGGCTGACACGTTTCGCCGATGCACTGCAAGGCGTGATTTCGCGACACGACATTCTGCGCACGGCGGTGGTCTGGGAACGCCTGGACGAGCCGGTACAAGTAGTCTGGCGCGAGGCCCAACTGGGCCTCGATGAAATCCCCCTGGACCCGGCCGCCGGTGATATCGCTGAACAACTGACCGCCTGCCTCAACCCGCGCCACCATCGCCTGGACATTCGCCAGGCCCCGTTGATGCGCATCGGCTACAGCGAGGACGCCCCCAACCAACGCTGGGTGGCCGTGTTGCTGTTGCACCACCTGGTGGACGATGCAACCTCCCTGCGCATGCTGATCGCCGAAGTCGAAGCGTACACCCGCGGTGAAGAAGCACAATTGCCGGCTTCGGTGCCGTATCGCAACTACGTGGCGCAGGCGCGCCTGGGCGTGAGCCGCGAAGAACACGAAGCGTTCTTCAGTGAAATGCTGGGGGATATCGACGAGCCAACCCTGCCGTTTGGCCTGCAGGATGTGCAAGGCGATGGCCACGGGGTGGAAGAGGTGCTGCTGCAACTCGATGACACCCTCAACACGCGCCTGCGCAAACAGGCCCGGCAATTGGGCGTGACCCCGGCGAGCCTGTATCACCTGGCCTGGGCCCGGGTGCTGGGCGGTGTTTCCGGCCGCGATGACGTGGTGTTCGGCACAGTCTTGCTGGGGCGCCTGCAAGGTGGCGAAGGCGCCGACCGCGCCCTGGGGATGTTCATCAACACGCTGCCGTTGCGCATCAGCCTCAGTGAGGCGGGCGTACGCAGCCTGGTCAAAACGACCCATGCGCGCCTGACCGGCTTGCTCGGCCATGAGCACGCGTCGCTGGTGCTGGCGCAGCGCTGCAGCAAGGTGGCGCCCTCTACGCCGCTGTTCAGCTCGCTGCTCAACTACCGTCAGCTTGGCGGTGGGGATGTGTCCCAGGCCGCGCAGGCCGCCTGGGAAGGTATCGGCATCCTCGACAGCAAGGAGCGCACCAACTACCCGCTGACCCTGTCGGTCAACGACATGGGCGATGCCTTCAGCCTGTCGGTCATGGCCGACGGCACCATTGGTGCCGCACGCATCTGCGGCTATATGCAATGTGTGCTGGAAAACCTCGTGCAGGCACTGGAACAGACGCCACAGGCCGCGCTGCCAAGCCTGGGCATGTTGCCGGCGCTTGAGCGTGAGCAACTGTTGCAACACTGGAACGCCACGGACAGCCTGTATGCCGATGCCGCGTTGATTCATCACCAGATCGAGCGTCAGGCCGCCGAGCGACCCGATGCCATCGCGGTGGTGTTTGAAGACAGTCACCTGAGCTACGCCGAGCTGAACACGCGCGCGAACAGGGTCGCGCACCGCCTGCTGAGCCTGGGCGTAAGCCCGGATGAGCGGGTGGCGATCTGCGTGGAGCGCGGGCTGGAAATGATCATCGGCTTGCTCGGCATCCTCAAGGCGGGCGCCGGTTACGTGCCGATCGATCCGGCCTACCCTCAGGACCGCATCAGTTACACCCTGCAGGACAGTGCGCCGGTGGCGGTGCTGGTGCAGACGGCGACACAGGCGCGGGTTGCCGAACTCGCGGTGCCGGTGATCGACCTGGACGCGACGGACCTGCAACTGCAGCCAATGCAGAACCCGCAAGTGCCTGGCCTGACCTCGGCCAACCTGGCTTACGTGATCTACACCTCGGGCTCCACCGGCCTGCCCAAAGGCGTGATGATCGAGCATCGCAACGTAGCGCGGCTGTTCTCCGCCACCGAAGGGTGGTTCAACTTCAATGACAAGGACGTGTGGGCGCTGTTCCACTCGTTCGCCTTCGACTTCTCGGTCTGGGAAATCTGGGGCGCGCTGATCCACGGTGGGCAGTTGCTGGTAGTGCCGCAACTGACCAGCCGCTCGCCGGATGAATGCTATGCGCTGCTGTGCAGCGCCGGTGTGACCATCCTCAACCAGACCCCGAGTGCCTTCCGTTCATTGATCGCCGCCCAGGGCCAGAGTGCCTTGAAGCATTCCCTGCGCCAGGTGATTTTCGGTGGCGAAGCGCTGGAACCGGGGATACTCAAGCCTTGGTATGCGCGTACCGCCAACGCCGGTACGCAACTGGTGAACATGTACGGCATCACCGAAACCACGGTGCATGTGACTTACCGTGCCCTTGAAGCGGCGGATGCGCAGTTGGTGGGGAGCAGCCCGATTGGCGGGCGTATTCCGGACTTGCAACTCTACGTGCTCGACAGCGCGCGTGAACCGGTGCCGGTGGGCGTCGTGGGTGAGCTGTACGTGGGCGGTGCCGGGGTGGCGCGTGGTTACTTGAACCGCCCGGAACTCAATGCCGAGCGCTTTATCGCCGACCCGTTCAGCGGCCGCCCCGGCGCTCGCCTGTACAAGACCGGCGACCTGGGCCGCTGGTTGCCCGATGGCAGCATCGACTACCTGGGCCGCAATGACGACCAGGTGAAAATCCGTGGTTTCCGTATCGAGCTGGGGGAAATCGAGGCGCATCTCGCGGCCTGTGACGGCGTGCGTGACGCGGTGGTGATTGCGCGCGAGGACCAGCCCGGCAACAAGCGCCTGGTGGCCTACGTCATCGCCGCCGATGGCGCCGAACTTGTGGCGGCCGACCTGCGCCGGCAGTTGCTGGTGTCCCTGGCCGATTACATGGTGCCCAGCGCATTCGTGATGCTTGAGCGCTTGCCGTTGACCACCAACGGCAAGCTGGATCGCAAAGCCTTGCCGGCGCCGGATGGCGAGGCCCTGGCGCGGCGCGAATACGAGCGTCCGGAAGGGGAGGTGGAGCACACCCTCGCCGCGCTGTGGCAAGAGTTGCTGGGCGTGGAACGGGTGGGGCGGCACGACAACTTCTTCGAACTGGGCGGCCATTCGCTGTTGGCGGTGAAGTTGATCGAACGCATGCGCCAGCTCGAACTGAGCGCCGACGTGCGTGTCCTTTTTGGCCAGCCGACGTTGGCGGCCCTGGCGGCCGCCGTGGGCGGCCACAAGCAACTGTTGGTGCCGGCCAACCTGATCGAGCCTGGCTGTGAGCAGATCACTCCGGACTTGCTGCCCCTGGCCGAACTGGACCAAAGCAGCATCGACCGCATCGTCGCCAGCGTGCCCGGAGGCGTGCGCAATGTGCAGGACATCTACAGCCTCGCACCGCTGCAGGACGGTATGTTCTACCACCACCTGGCAGCGGATCAGGGCGATGCCTACCTGCTGCACATGCTGTTTTCGTTTACCGGCCCCGAACCGCTCAACCTGTTCGCCAAGGCTCTGCAAAGCGTGATCGACCGTCACGACATCCTGCGCAGCAGTATCGCCTGGGAAGGGCTCGTGGAGCCTGTGCAAGTGGTATGGCGCCAGGCTTCGCTGGGCCTGGAGCAAGTGGCCATCGACCCGGCCGAGGGTGACGTGCTGGCGCAACTGCACAGTCGGTTCGACCCGCGCCACTATCGCCTGGACATGACCCGTGCTCCGCTGATGCACTTGGCCTACACCGAGGACCGTGCCAACCAGCGCTGGGTCGGCATCCTGTTGTTCCACCACATGGTGCTCGACCATACCGCGCTGGAGGTGCTGATCGAGGAAGTCCAGGCCAGCCTCAAAGGCCAGAGCGCACAGTTGCCGCCGTCGATTCCGTATCGCGAGCATGTGGCGCAGTCGCGCCTGGGCGCCGATCGCCAGGCTCACGAAGCGTTCTTCGGCGCGATGCTGGGTGATATCGATGAACCGACCCTGGCGTTCGGCCTGCAGAATGTGCAGGGCGACGGCAGGGGGGTGGAGGAATCGCACCTGATGCTCGACAGCGTGCTGGGCGGGCGACTGCGCGAGCAGGCGCGGGTGCTTGGGGTCAGCGCCGCGAGCCTGATGCACCTGGCGTGGGGCCAGGTGCTGGCGCAGGTCAGTGGCCGTGATGACGTGGTGTTCGGCACGGTGCTGCTGGGCCGCTTGCAAGGCGCTGAGGGGGCAGGGCGTGCGCTGGGCTTGTTCATCAACACCTTGCCATTGCGTGTCAGCATTGGCGCCCACGGGGCCCGCGAGGCAGTGCGCGCCACTCACACGCAACTGGCGCAACTGCTGGCCCACGAACATGCGTCCTTGTCGCTGGCCCAGCATTGCAGCGGCATGCCGGCGGCGCAGGCGTTGTTCAACACCTTGCTCAACTACCGCCACAGTGCGGCCGCGCCAGTCTCCACCGCCGACATTGCCGCCTGGGACGGCATTCAGGCGCTGAGCATGGAAGAGCGCACCAACTACCCGCTGGTGCTGAACGTCGATGACTTCGGCAGCGGCTTCCAACTCAATGCCCAGGCGCTGGTGGGGATGGGTGCGCGGCGTGTCTGCATCTATATGCAAGCGGCACTGGCGCAATTGGTCGATGCCCTGGAACAGGCGCCCGGTACGCCGTTGCAGGACCTGTCGGTCTTGCCCGAGGCTGAGCGCCAGGAACTGCTGGAAGCCTTCAACGACAGCGAGCGCCCGTTCCCAGAGACCTCGACCGTACACGCGTTGTTCGAGGCTCAGGTCCGCATCCGGCCGGACGCTGTAGCGGTGGTTCATGCTGAACAGTCGCTGAGCTATGCGCAATTGAACCGGCGCGCCAACCGCCTGGCCCACCACCTGATCGGCCTGGGCGTGCAGGCGGGTGACAGCGTCGCCATCCTGCTGGAGCGTTCCGTGGACTTGCTGGCCAGCCAACTGGCAATCAGCAAGGCCGCCGCGGTGTATGTGCCGCTGGATGTCAACGCCCCCGCCGACCGTCAAGCCTTCATGCGCCAGGACAGCGGCGCGCAATGGCTGCTCACCACCAGCGCCCATCAAGCCCCCGAAGGCGGCGGGCGCCTGGACCTGGACAGCCTCGACCTGAGCGACGCACCGGCCCACGACCCGGCCCTTGAACAGTCTGCCGAGTCGGTCGCCTACATCATGTACACCTCCGGCTCCACCGGCGTGCCCAAGGGCGTGCTGGTGCCGCATCGGGGCATCACCCGGCTGGTGATCAACGGCGGTTATGCCGATTTCAATACCCATGACCGTATTGCCTTTGCCTCCAACCCGGCGTTCGACGCCAGCACCATGGACGTCTGGGGCGCCTTGCTCAATGGCGGCCAAGTGGTGGTGATCGACCACGACACGCTGCTTGACCCGCTGCGTTTTGGCGCCGTGTTGAGCGAATCGGCGGTCACGATCCTGTTCACCACCACGGCGTTGTTCAACCAGTACGTACAGCTGATTCCCGACGCCCTCAAGGGCTTGCGCATGCTGCTGTGTGGCGGCGAACGCGCGGACCCGGCGGCGTTCCGCAGCCTGCTCGAGCATGCGCCCAAGCTGCGCCTGGTGCATTGCTACGGCCCGACCGAAACCACCACCTACGCCACCACCTTTGAAGTGCGTGCGCTGGCCGACGATGCCGAGAGCGTGCCGATCGGCGGGCCGATTTCCAATACGCGCATTTACCTGCTCGATCAACGCCAGCAGCCGGTCCCGCTGGGCGTTGTCGGGGAGATCTACATTGGCGGCAAAGGCGTCGCCAAGGGTTACCTGAACCGGCCCGAGCTGACCGCCGAGAAATTCATTCTGGACCCGTTCAGCCACGAGCCGGGCGCGTTGATGTACCGCACGGGCGACCTTGGCCGCTGGTTGGCCAAGGGCGAACTGGATTGCCTGGGCCGTAATGACGACCAAGTGAAGATCCGTGGTTTCCGCATCGAACTCGGGGAGATCGAAAACCGCCTCGGCGAACACCCGCAGATCAACGAGGTCGTGGTGCTGGCCCGTGAGGACGAGCCGGGCAGCAAGCGCCTGGTGGCCTACTTCACCGAGCACCAGGCGTTGGACATCCAGGCCCTGCGCACCTGGCTGCAAGAGCAACTGCCGGAGTACATGGTGCCACGTGCCTATGTGCGCCTCGACAGCCTGCCGTTGACCAATAACGGCAAGGTGGACCGCAAAGCGCTGCCGATTCCGGATCAGGAGGCCTTGCTCAGCCGTGGCTATGAAGCGCCACGGGGCGAGGTGGAAGTGGCGCTGGCGCAGATCTGGAGCCAACTGCTCAAGGTCGAGCAGGTCGGGCGTGAAGATCACTTCTTCGAGCTGGGCGGGCATTCGTTGTTGGCCATGCGTTTGATTTCCCAGGTGCGCGTGCACCTGGGGGTGGAACTGGAGCTCGCAGCGCTGTTTGCCCACCCGCAACTCTCGGCCCTCGCCCAGGCGGTGGCCAAGGCGGGGCGCAGCAGTCTGCCGCCGATTGTGCCGGTGTCCCGTGACGAGGCGCTGCCACTGTCGTTTGCCCAGCAGCGCCTGTGGTTCCTGGCGCAGATGGACAATGTCGGCGCCGCCTACAACATGCCGGTTGGCCTGGGCCTGCGTGGCGCCCTTGATGCGCTGGCGCTGGAGCGTGCCCTGGCGCAGATCGTCAGCCGGCATGAAGTGCTGCGCAGTGTGTTTGTGGTCGATAACGATGCGCCGCGGTTGGTCATCACCCCGGTCGAAGGCGCCTTCGTGCTTGAGCACAATGACCTGCGCGAGCTGGCCGATGCAGCGCAGCAGTTGCAGGCTTTGACCGAGCACGAAGCGCTGGCCCCGTTTGACCTGGTCAACGGGCCGTTGCTGCGTGCGCGCCTGGTGCGCATGGCTGACGAACACCACGTACTGTTGCTGACCCTGCACCATATCGCTTCTGACGGCTGGTCGATGGGCGTGCTGACCCGCGAGCTGATGGCGCTGTATGGCGCCTTCAGCCAGGGCCTGGCCGACCCGCTGCCACCGCTGGCCCTGCAATACGCCGACTTCGCCGTGTGGCAGCGCCGCTGGTTGAGTGGCGAGGTGTTGCACCAGCAAAACCTGTATTGGCAACAGGCGCTGGCCGGTGCGCCGGCCCTGTTGACCTTGCCCACCGACCGCCCGCGTCCCGCGCAGCAGGACTTCCGCGGAGCGGTGCTGAACCTGCAACTGGATGCCGAGTTGACCCAGGGCCTCAAGACCCTCAGCCAACGCCATGGCACCACGCTGTACATGACGCTGCTGGCGGCCTGGGGCGCGTTGCTCGCCCGTCTGGCCGGGCAGGATGAAGTGGTGATCGGTTCACCGGTGGCCAACCGCAACCGTGTCGAGGTCGAAGGTCTGATCGGCCTGTTCGTCAACACCCTGGCCGTGCGTATCGATACCTCGGGTGAGCCGACCGTGCACACCTTGCTGGCGCGGGTCAAGGCCCAGACGCTGGGCGCGCAGGCCCATCAGGACCTGCCGTTCGAACAGGTGGTGGATATCGTCAAACCTGTGCGCAGCATGGCCTACAGCCCGATCTTCCAGGCCATGCTGACATGGCAGAACAACGAAAGCGTGGCACCGGTACTCGGTGACCTGGTGCTGGAAGGCAGCGGCCAGATCAACAGCACGGCGAAGTTCGACCTGTCGCTGGAGCTGTGTGAGGCCCAGGGCCATATCATCGGCTCCCTGAGCTACGCCACGGCGTTGTTCGATGCGCCGACCCTGACCCGTCACCTCGGCTACCTTGAGCGCCTGTTGCGCGCCATGGTCGCCGACGATCAGGCGCTGCTTGCCCGTGTGCCGCTGCTCGATGATGACGAGCGCCGACAGCAGCTGGCCGGTCTTGGCGGCCTGCGCACTGCGTTGCCGGGCGCCACGGTGCACAGCCTGTTCGAGGCTCAGGCGCTGCGCACGCCGGATGCCCGTGCCGTGCAGGCCGGCAACGGTTCACTGACCTACCGCGAGCTCAACGAGCGTGCCAACCGACTGGCCCACCACTTGCGCGAGCTTGGCGTACAGCCCGATGCCCGCGTGGCCATCTGCGTGGAGCGCAGCGCCGAGCTGATTGTCGGCCTGCTGGCGATTCTCAAGGCCGGCGGCGCCTATGTGCCGATCGACCCGAACTATCCGCTGGAGCGCATTCACTACATGTTGCAGGACAGCGCCCCGGCGGCACTGCTGGTGCACAGTGCGACCGCGCACCTGGCCGGCGAGCCGGGCCTGCCGGTGGTCGACCTCGACCGTGATGACGCGTACACCTCGAACCTGCATAACCCGCAGGTGGCCGAACTGACGGCCACGCACTTGACCTATGTGATCTACACCTCAGGCTCCACCGGCCAGCCCAAGGGCGTCATGGTCGAGCATCAGGGCGTGGTCAACATGCTTGGCTGGTACCTTGACGACGTGGGTCTTAATGCCAGCGATGCGGTGTTGCTGCTGACGTCCCACAGCTTCGACCTGACCCAGAAAAACATCTTCGCCAGCCTGGCCGTGGGTGCCACCTTGCACCTGGCGGACAGCCCGTTTGATCCTTCGAGCATCGTGCGCCAGATCAGCGACCAGGCGATCACCCACATCAACCTGGCTCCCAGCGCGTTTTATGCGCTGATCGACGCCGACCCGCAGTCGGCCCTGAGCCGGCTGCGCCGCGTGGTGCTGGGCGGCGAACCGATCAAGCTGGCGCAATTGGAAAAACTGCAGGTGCCGCGCCCGCAGTTCATCAACAGTTATGGCCCGACCGAGTGCAGCGACGTGGTTGCCTGGCATGCGGTCGACGCCGACCTGGGCCGCTACGGTGCCGCCGATATTCCGCTGGGCCGGCCATTGCGCAACCTCACGCTCTACGTGCTGGACGCCTACGGGCAACTGGTGCCGACCGGCAGCGTCGGTGAGCTCTACATCGGCGGCGCCGGTGTGGCCCGTGGTTACCTCAACCGTGAAGCGCTGACCGCCGAACGCTTCCTCGACGATCCGTTCACGCCGGGCGGGCGCATGTACCGAACCGGTGACCTGGCGCGTTACCGCACCGACGGCACGCTCGACTATTTGGGCCGCAACGACGACCAGGTCAAGATCCGCGGCCTGCGCATCGAGCTGGGCGAAATCGAAGCGCTGCTCGCGGCCCACCCGGAAGTAACCGAGGCAGCGGTACTGGTACGTGATGAGCGGCTGGTGGCCTACTTCACCGGCCTCGCGCCGCAGATCGAAGAGCTGCGCGCCTACCTGCAAAGCGCACTGCCGGAGTACATGGTGCCGTCGGCCTATGTGCAACTTGACGCATTGCCCCTGAACCCCAACGGCAAGCTGGATCGCAAGGCCTTGCCGGCGCCAGGTCTTAACGCCGTGGTCAGCGGCGTGTATGAAGCGCCCGAGGGCGAGATTGAAGCCACCCTGGCGCATATCTGGCAGGACCTGCTGGGGTTGGAGCAGATTGGCCGGCAAGGGCATTTCTTTGATTTGGGCGGTCATTCGCTGTTGGCGATGCGCCTGATTTCCCAGGTGCGCCAGCGTCTGGGTGTGGAGCTGGCCCTGGCCGATCTGTTCGCCCACCCGCAACTGGCCGCATTGGCCCAGGTGCTGGCACAGGCATCGCGCAGCACCTTGCCGGCGATTTTGCCGGTGCCGCGCGACCAGGATTTGCCGCTGTCGTTTGCCCAGCAGCGCTTGTGGTTCCTGGCGCAGATGGAAGGTGCCAGCACCGCCTACAACATGCCGATCGCCCTCAGGCTGCGCGGTCACCTGGATGCCGACGCGCTGGAACGCGCGCTCACGGCCATCGTGGCGCGCCACGAAGCCCTGCGCAGTCGTTTCGTGCAGCACAACAGCGAGGCGCTGGTGCGTATCGACCCGGCCGAGCGTGCCTTTGCGCTGCGGCGCCTGGACGTCGACAGCGAGGCCGCTGTGCAAGCGCACATCAGCGCCGACGCGCTGCAACCGTTCGACCTGGAACAGGGGCCGCTGATTCGTGCCCAACTGTTGCAGCGTGCCGACGACCATCACGTGCTGTTGTTGACCATGCACCACATCGTCTCCGATGGCTGGTCGATGGGCGTGCTGACCCGTGAACTGATGGCGCTGTACGAAGCCTTCCGCCACGGCCAGCCGGACCCGCTGCCGCCGCTGGCCCTGCAATACGGCGATTTTGCCGTGTGGCAGCGCCGCTGGTTGAGTGGCGAGGTGTTGCAGCAACAGAGCCAGTACTGGCAGCAAGCGCTGGCGGATGCGCCGGCCTTGCTGATGCTGCCCACCGACCGTCCACGCCCGGCGCGCCAGGACTACAGCGGCGCGACCTTGACCCTGTTGCTCGACGTCGAGCTTACCGCCGGGCTCAAGGCCTTGAGTCAACGCCACGGCACCACGCTGTACATGACCATGATGGCCGCGTGGGGCGCGTTGCTCTGCCGCCTGTCCGGCCAGGATGAGGTGGTGATCGGTTCGCCGGCCGCCAACCGCATGCGTGCCGAAGTCGAAGGCCTGATCGGCCTGTTCGTCAACACCCTCGCCGTGCGTATTGGTGCGGGCGAGGACCTGACCGTCGCCGCTTTGCTGGCGCATGCCAGGGAGCGCACGCTGGCAGCGCAAGCCCATCAGGACTTGCCGTTCGAGCAAGTGGTGGAAGTGGTCAAGCCGGCGCGCAGCCTGGCCCATAGCCCGGTGTTCCAGACCCTGCTGACCTGGCAGAACAGCGACGGCCCAAGCCTGGTGATGGGTGACCTGCAGTTCGAAGCGGTCGGCGAGACCAGCAGCTTCGCCAAATTCGACCTGTCCCTGGACCTGGGGGAAGTGCAAGGCCACATCGCCGGTAACCTGGAGTACGCCACGGCGCTGTTTGACGAAACCACCCTGCAACGGTACCTGGGGTATTTCAAGCGACTGCTGCACGCGATGGTCGCCGATGACCAGGCGCAGTTGGCGCATATCGCGCTGGTGGATGAGGACGAGCGCGATTACCTGCTGCACGCACTCAACAAAACCGAAGTCGCCTACTCGCACGAGGCCACTATCCACCAGTTGTTTGAAGCCCAGGTCGAGGCCACGCCGCAGGCCATTGCGGTGGCGTTCGGACCTCAGCGCATCAGTTATGCCGAGCTCAACCGCCGGGCCAACCGCCTGGCGCATCACCTGATCGGCCTGGGCATTGGCCCGGACGAGCGCGTGGCGATCTGCGCCGAGCGCGGCGACGAGGTGCTAGTGGGCCTGCTCGGGGTGCTCAAGGCCGGCGCCGCATATGTGCCGCTGGACCCCAATTACCCGCCGGAGCGCCTGGCTTACATGATCGCCGACAGTACGCCGTCGGCGGTGCTGACCCAGCGTCCGTTGCAGGACCGCCTGCCGGCCCTGGCGATCCCGAGTGTGTTGCTGGATGAACCGGTCGAGGGTGCCGACCACAACCCGGTGGTGCCAGGCCTCAATGCCCGTCACCTGGCGTATGTGATCTACACCTCCGGCTCCACCGGCAATCCCAAGGGGGTGATGATCGAACACCGCGGGCTGGTCAACTACAGCCTCGACGCCGCGCGCCTGTTCGGCTTGACGCCGCAGGACACCGTGTTGCAACAGAACACGCTGAACTTCGACCTGTCGGTGGAGGAGATCTTCCCGGCCCTGTTGGCGGGCGCGACCCTGGCACCCAGCCGCCATGTGTTCGGCACCGAAGCCGCGCGGGACCCGGCCATTACGCCGACCTTCCTGCACCTGACGGCCGCTCACTGGCACACCCTGGCCGCTGAATGGCATCACGACCCGCAGCAGGCCCAGGCCCATCTGCGCGATGTGCGCTTGATCAACGTGACGGGGGATGCGTTGTCGGCGCAAAAACTCAAGCTCTGGGACGAGGCGCGCCCGGCCCATGTACGGCTGATCAACACCTACGGCCCGACCGAAGCGACGGTGTCCTGCACAACGGCCTACGTGAGTTACACCGGCGACATCAATGGCAACACCACCATCGGCAAGCCGATGGCCAACACCCGCATCTACCTGCTCGACAGCCGGCAGCAGCCGGTGCCATTCGGTGTGGCGGGGGAGATTTTCATTGGTGGCGACGGCGTGGCACGCGGTTATCTGAACCTTGAAGAGCTCAGCGCCGAGCGCTTCATTGCCGACCCGTTCAGCCCGGTACCGGGTGCGCGGATGTACAAGACCGGTGACTTGGCACGTTACCTGGCGGATGGCTCGATCGAGTACCTGGGCCGTAACGACTTCCAGGTCAAGGTGCGTGGTTTCCGCATCGAGCTGGGGGAAATCGAATCGCGCCTGGGCAACTGCGCCGGCGTCAAGGAAGTTGCAGTGATTGCACGCGAAGACCGCCCCGGCGAGAAACGCCTGGTGGCCTACGTGGTGCCGCATGCCGGGGTCGAGCTGAGCGCCGCCGGTTTGCGCAGCTACCTGGCGCCGTTGCTGGCGGAATACATGATTCCGTCAGCCTTCGTCACCCTGCAAGCGCTGCCGCTCACGCCGAACCGCAAGCTGGACCGCAAAGCCTTGCCGGCCCCGGATCAGTCGGCGGTGGCGAGCCGTGATTACCAGGCGCCGCAAGGGCGTATCGAACGCCGCCTGGCGCTGGTCTGGGAGCAAGTGCTGCAGCTGGAACAAGTGGGGCGGCATGACAACTTCTTCGAGCTCGGCGGCCATTCGTTGCTGGCGGTCAAGCTGGTGGAGCGCATGCGCCAGGAAGACCTGCGGGTCGACGTCGGTGCCTTGTTCACCCATCCGACCCTGGCCGGATTGGCCAACGTCGTCGGCAGCCACCGCGCGCTGGTGATTCTGGCCAATGCCATCGAGGCTGATTGCCGGCGCATCACGCCTGAGATGCTGCCGCTGGCCAGCCTCAGCCAGGACGAGATCGACAGCATCGTTGCCAGCGTGCCGGGCCAACTGGCCAACGTACAGGACATCTACGGCATGACGCCGCTGCAGGAAGGCATCCTGTATCACCACCTGTTGGCGGATGAGGGCGACTTGTACCTGGAGCAGGCGTCGTTCAGTTTCGATAGCCGCGAGCGCCTCGATGCCTTTGCCCAAGCCCTGCAAGGCGTGGTCGAGCGTAACGACATCCTGCGCACCACCATGCGCTGGGAAGGCTTGAGCGAGCCGGTGCAGGTGGTGTTGCGCCACGTGCCGTTCGCCCTGGAAGAGTTGCACCTGGACGGCGAAGGCGATGCCGGTACGCAACTGCGTGAGCGTTTCAACCCGCGGCATTTCCGCATGGACCTGCGCGCCGCGCCGCTGATGCGCCTGGTGGGTGCCTATGACGTTGCGCAACAGCAGTGGTGTGCGCTGCTGATGTTCCACCACATGTTGTTCGATCACCTCGCCATGGATCTCTTGCAGTACGAGTTGCAGGCTTTCCTCACCGGCCAGCAAGACCGCTTGAGCGCGCCCGTGCCGTACCGCAACTATGTGGCCCAGGCGCGCCTGGGCCTGACGGAACAGGAGCATGAAGCGTTTTTCAGCGCGATGCTGGCAGACATCGACGAGCCGACCTTGCCGTTCGGCCTGCACGATGTGCAAGCCGGCGGCACGCTGGAAGCGGCGCAACTGCTTGTGGACGAGGACCTTGGCCAGCGTCTGCGCAGCGCCGCACGGCAACTGGGCGTCAGCGCCGCAAGCCTGATGCATGTGGCTTGGGCACAGGTACTGGCGCATGTCTGCGGCCAGGATGAGGTGGTGTTCGGCACGGTGCTGATGGGCGGGCTGCAGGGCGGTGAACGCGCCTTGGGGCTGTTTCTCAACACCTTGCCGTTGCGCGTCAGCGTGGGCGCCGAGGGTGCGCAGGCCGGGGTCAAGGCCACCCATGCACGCTTGAGCACGCTGCTCGGTCATGAGCACGCGTCCCTGGCCCTGGCCCAGCGTTGCAGCGGTGTGGCCGCCCCGGCACCTTTGTTCAGTGCCTTGCTCAACTACCGTCACAGTGCCGGTGCCGCCTCCAGTGAAGAGATCGCGGCATGGACCGGCATCCACGCGTTGGGCGGTGAAGAACGCAGCAACTACCCACTGTCGCTGGACGTCGACGACTTTGGCCAGGCCTTCGCCCTGACCGTTCAGGTCAGCCCGCAAGTCGGCGCACAACGGGTCTGCGGCTATATGCACGGCGCGCTCGACAGCCTGGTGGATGCCCTGGAACGTACGCCGGACGCATCGCTGAGCAGCCTGGAGATTCTGCCGCTGGCCGAACGTCAGCAGGTGCTGCTGGACTTTAACCAGACGCATACCGACGAGGCTCAGGATCAATTGATCCATGGCCTGTTCGAGGCCCAGGTACTGCGTAGCCCCGGCGCGATTGCGCTGGAGTTCGACGGCCAGGCGCTGAGTTACGCCGAACTGAATGCCCAGGCCAACCAGTTGGCCCATCATTTGATTGCCCTTGGCGTGCAGCCTGACGACCGTGTCGCTATCGCGCTGGAGCGCGGGATGCAGATGGTGGTGGCCTTGCTCGCCACCCTCAAATCCGGTGCTGCGTACGTACCGCTCGACCCGGCTTACCCGCCGCAACGCCTGGCCTTCATGCTCGGTGACAGTGCGCCACGGGTGTTGCTCAGCGAATACGCGGTGCTGCCGCTGCTCGGCACGCTGCCGCCGGCCATGCAGGTGGTGACCTTGGACAGCGCGCTGCAACCCTGGCGTGAGCTGGGCGCGCACAACCCGCAGCCTGCACAGTTGGGGCTGGCCAGCGAACACCTGGCCTATGTGCTCTATACCTCCGGTTCGACCGGCACGCCGAAGGGCGTGATGATCGAGCACGCCGGCCTGTGCAATGAGATCCAGGCGATTCGTGGCTTGACCGGCTTGGGGGAGGGGGATCGTGCACTGCAATTCGCGACCATCAACTTCGACGCGTCCATCGAAGAGATTTTTGGCGCGCTGACTTGCGGCGCCACCCTGGTGCTGCGCAGTGCCGACTGGTTGACCGATGCCGCGCAGTTCTGGGGCCTGGCGGCGCAGGCACGGCTGTCGGTGATCAGCTTGCCGACGCGCTTCTGGCAAGGCCTGGCGGACGATCACAGCACTGTCATTCCGGCTTCCGTGCGGGTCATTGTGGTGGGTGGCGAAGAACTGAGCGCGGAGGCGGTGCAGCATTGGTTCCTGCGCAGCGGCCACACGCCGCGCTTGCTCAATACCTATGGCCCGACTGAAGCGACGATCATTGCCACCGCCAATGAAGTGTTCGCCGCCAACCCGCATCCACGTGCCATTGGGCGTCCGATCGCCAACACCCGAGTGTATGTGTTGGACGCCCATGGGCATCCAACGGGCCTGGGGGTGGCTGGTGAGATTCATCTGGCCGGTGTCGGGATCGCCCGCGGTTACCTCAACCAGCCGCAACTGAGCAGTGAACGCTTCCTGGTCGACCCGTTCAGCGATAGCCCGGGTCGCCTGTACAAGACCGGCGACCTCGGCCGCTGGTTGCCGGACGGCACCCTGGAATACCTGGGGCGTAACGATGATCAGGTGAAGATCCGTGGTTTCCGTATCGAGCTGGGCGAAGTCGAAAGCGCGCTGCTGGCCTGCGAAGGCGTACGAGAGGCCGTGGTCATGGCGCGCGACGACAGTGAAGGGCAGGTCGCCGGCAAGCAATTGGTGGCTTACCTGTGCGGTTCGCCGGGCTCGATCGAGCAATTGCGTGAAGAACTGCTGAGCCACCTGCCGCAGTACATGCTGCCGAGCGCGTATGTCCAACTGGACAGCTTGCCGGTGACACCGAACGGCAAACTCGACCGCAAGGCGTTGCCGGCGCCTGAGCAGGCGGTGCTCAGCCGCGACTATGCGGCACCGGTCGGGGCGCTGGAAGAACGCCTGGCGGGCCACTGGGCCCACGTGCTGAAGCTGGCAAGGGTAGGGCGCCACGACAGTTTCTTTGAAATGGGCGGGCATTCGCTGCTGGCGATTCGCCTGGTCAGCCTGCTGACCCAGGACGGCCTGCCGGTCACCCTGGCGCAGTTGTTCCAACATGCCAGCGTCGCGTCGATGGCCGCGCTGCTGCGCTTGCACAGCGAGGCGCCGGCACTTGAGCAAGGCCTGGTCACGGTACGTGCCGGCGGCACCCAGGCGCCGTTGTTCCTGGTGCATGAGTTCAGCGGGCTGAATGTGTATTTCCCGGCGCTGGCCCGGCATGTGGATGCGGACATTCCGGTCTATGGCCTGGAAGGCGTGGCCTGGGGCGAGCCGCAGTTGCGGACCCTGCAATGCCTGGCCGCACGGCACATCGACATGATGCGTGGCGTGCAGCCGCACGGTCCGTACCGCTTGGCCGGCTGGTCGTTCGGCGGCTTGCTGGCCTATGAAATCGCCGCGCAGCTGATCGGCATGGACGAGGAGGTGAGCTTCCTCGGGCTGCTCGACACCCACGTGCCGCGTCTGGTCGATCAAGGCAAGGCACGCTGGTCGGTGGCCCATGCCCACAGCCTGCACCTGCTCGAACAGTGCCGCGCCTTCTGCGAGGTTCAACGGCCGGCGGATGGACAGGCGCTGGCCACCCTCGGGCAGTTGGAGGGTGACGCGGCACAGATGGACTTCGACACCCTGTGGCGACGCTGCTGCGACGCCGGCTTGCTGCAACCGCAGTTGGCGGCGCTGTCCCGTGACGCCTTGTGGGCCTACCTGGACCGTGAAGTCGCCCACGGCCATGCGCAAGCCCATTACAGCGTGTTGCCGCTGACCATGCCGGTGCATTTGTTCACGGCCGAAGAACGCATGGATGAGGCCTCGCGCAGCAGTGACACGCTGGGTTGGGACCAGGTTCTGCCGACGGACCTGCTGCGGCACATCAGGGTGCCAGGCAACCACCAGAGCATGATGCAGGCGCCGCACATCGCGGCGTTGGGTCAGGCCATCGGCGATGCCTTGAAGGCCTTGCCGGCGACACCGGCCAACACGCCCTACCAGCCGGTGCTGACGATTCAGAGCGGGCAGCCCGGGCAGGCACCGATCTTCTGCATTCCGGGGGCCGGCGATAGCGTCACGGGGTTTATCGGCCTGAGTGATGCGTTCGGGCCGGCCTGGCCGATCCATGGCCTGCAACCCCGCGGGCTGGACGCCAAGGCGTTGCCCCACAGCCGCGTGGAAACGGCGGCGCAGGCCTATCTGCAGGCATTGGAACAGCAATGCCCGCATGGGCCGGTGCATCTGCTCGGGCATTCTTTTGGCGGCTGGGTGGCCTTCGAGATGGCTCTGCGTCTGCAGGCCCAGGGGCGCGAAGTGTTGTCGCTGACCCTGGTCGACAGTGAATCACCGGGCAGTTCGGGCGCGGCCGGCAAGCCGTACACCGCAACCGACGTGCTACTGCGCCTGATCGAAACCCTGCAACTGGCGGCTGGAAAACCGTTCGGGATTGATCGGCAGGCCTTCGTTGATCTGGATGAATCGGCACAACTGGCAACCTTGCACGCCGCCATGGTGCGCGTCGGCATGCTCTCGGCGCGCTCCACGCCTGAGGTGATGCAAGGGCCGGCGCGTGCCTTTGGCGCTGCGCTGCGCACGGTTTACCAGCCGCGCCAGCGCTACAACGGCCCGGTGCGCCTGGTGTTGGCCGATGATCCGACGCTGGATGCACAGGGCAATCAGCGCGAGCAGGCCGGCATGATCGAGGGCTGGAGCCGACACACGGATCACCTGCAGACCTGGTACGGGCCGGGTAACCATTTCACCCTGCTCAAGGCGCCGCACGTCTACAGCCTGGCGTCCTGGTGGCACGACGGCCTCCTCGTACCGGCCGGCAAGGTGACCTCATGACGTGTGATACAGGGGGAGCCGGCACGGGCGCTTGCGCCCTTACCTGAAGCGAACATTCGAGCAACTTAGCGCAAGCCCGGCCAGCGGCCGGGTCTACCTTTCAACGTATTAGTGGTCATCTATGGAAAAGTCGAAGTTTCGCAAGGTTGTCTGGGGCGTAGGCCTGGCCGTTGTTGCCGGCCTGATTGTCTATTCGGTGCAGTCACCGGCTGAGCCGCCCCAGTACTTGACCGCCAGGGTCGAGCGGGGCGAAATCGAGAACTCGGTGCTTGCCACCGGGATCTTGCAGGGGGTCAAACAGGTCGACGTCGGCGCCCAGGTCTCCGGTCAGTTGAAATCGCTGAAGGTCAAGCTCGGCGACAAGGTCAAGAAGGGCCAGTGGCTGGCGGAAATCGATCCACTGGTGCTGCAGAACGCCCTGCGCCAGGCGCAGGTCAACGAGGAAAACCTCGAAGCGCAACGCAAAGCCACGGCGGCACAAGTGGTCCAGACCAGATCGGTGTGGGAGCGCTACACCCGCCTGCAATCGGACGCGGCCATCTCTCGCCAGGATTTCGAGACCGCCGAATCCAATTACCTGGTACAGAGCGCCAACCTGGTGGCCCTGGATGCGCAACTGAAAAACGCGCGAATCCAGATCGACACCGCCAAAGTCAACCTCGGCTATACGCGTATCGTCGCCCCGATGGACGGTGACGTGGTGGGCATCGTCACCCAGGAAGGCCAGACCGTGATCGCCGAGCAACTGGCGCCGGTGCTGCTGAAATTGGCGGACCTGGACACCATGACCATCAAGGCCCAGGTGTCGGAAGCCGATGTGATTCACATCCACCCAGGCCAGGAGGTGTACTTCACCATCCTTGGCGAGTCCGATAAACGCTACTACGGCAAGCTGCGCGGCACTGAACCTGCACCGCAGAACTACCTGGACACCCAGGCCGCCGGCACCGCCAAACAGAACACCGCGGTGTTCTACAACGCGCTGTTCGATGTGCCGAACCCTGATCATCGCCTGCGCATCTCGATGACCGCCCAGGTGCGCATCGTGCGCGACACCGCCAAGGATGTACTGATGGTGCCGGTTGCGGCGCTGGGCAAGCGTAATGACGACGGTTCGTACGTAGTGCGGGTGGTGGATGAGACCGGCCACGCTCAGGAGCGCAACGTGCAGGTGGGGATCAACAACAAGGTCAAGGCCCAGATCAAGGATGGCCTGGTGGAGGGCGACCAGGTCGTCATCGGTGAGCCGACGCCGGCCGTGGCGGGGAGCTGACAATGACCCAGGCATTGTTGGAACTCAAAGGCATCAGCCGCAGCTTTATGGCCGGTGAAAAAGCGTTCATGGCGCTCAAGAATGTCAGCCTCACCATCAACACCGGGGAAATGGTGGCGATCACCGGGGCGTCGGGCTCAGGCAAGTCGACCCTGATGAACATTCTCGGTTGCCTGGACTACGCCACTGACGGCAGCTACACCATCAGCGGTCGCGAAACCCGCGACCTGGCGGACCAGGAGCTGGCGGAACTGCGCCGCGACCATTTTGGTTTCATCTTCCAGCGTTATCATTTGCTGCCGCACTTGAGCGCCATGCATAACGTCGAGATGCCGGCGATTTATGCCGGAGTATCGGAAGGCCAGCGCCATAGCCGCGCCAAGGAACTGCTGGCCCGGCTGGGCCTGGCCAATCACTTGGTCAACCGGCCGAGCCAGTTGTCCGGTGGGCAGCAGCAGCGGGTGAGTATCGCCCGGGCCTTGATGAACGGCGGCGAAGTGATCCTCGCGGATGAGCCGACCGGCGCCCTCGATACCGCCAGCGGCAAGGAAGTGATGAACATCCTGCTGGAGCTGCATGCGGCGGGGCATACCGTGATTATCGTGACCCACGACGCCAAGGTTGCGGCCCATGCCGAGCGCATCATCGAGATGCGCGACGGCGAAGTGCTCAGTGACCGCCTCAACGAACGCGCCGCACCGGAGGTCGAGGCCCCGGTTCCCGCCCAGGGCCAGGCCACGCCGGGGCGGCGTCTGGTGGCGAGCCTGGGGTTGTTCAAGGAAGCCTTCGTGATGGCCTGGGTGGCGTTGATTTCCCACCGCATGCGCACCTTGTTAACCATGCTCGGCATCGTGATCGGCATCACGTCGGTGGTGTCGATCGTGGCCATCGGGGAGGGCGCCAAGCGCTATGTCTTGAATGATATTCAGGCGATCGGCAGCAACACCATCGACATCTACCCGGGCACCGACTTTGGCGACAGCCATGCGTCGGCGATCGAAACCCTGGTGTTGTCCGACGTGACCGCCCTGAGCGAGTTGCATTACATCGACAGCGCCACGCCCAACGCCGGGCGCAACCTGCTGTTGCGCTTTGGCAATATCGACGTGAACGCCACGGTGAATGGCGTGAGTGCCAGCTCGTTCCAGGTCCGCGGGATCAAGATCGCCGAAGGCATCACCTTCAGCCAGGACGACGACACCCGCCAGGCCCAGGTGGTGGTGATTGACCACAACACCCGTAATCGCCTGTTCGGCCCGGACGTCGAGGCGCTGGGCCAGATCATTTTGGTGGGCAACCTGCCGTGCACGGTGATTGGGGTGACGGCGGACAATAAGAATATCTTCAACACCAGCAAGGCGCTCAACGTCTGGGTGCCTTACGAAACCGCCGCCGGGCGCCTGTTGGGTCAACGCTACCTGGACAGCATCACGGTGCGGATCAAGGATGGCCAGCCGAGCAAGGTGGTGGAGGATAACGTGGTCAAGCTGTTGCAACAGCGCCACGGGACCAAGGACTTTTTCACCTACAACCTCGATAGCATCATGCAAACCGTGCAGAAAACCAGCCAGTCGCTGGCATTGCTGTTGTCGTTGATTGCGCTGATCTCACTGGTGGTGGGTGGCATCGGGGTGATGAACATCATGCTGGTGTCGGTGACCGAGCGCACACGCGAAATCGGTATTCGCATGGCGGTCGGGGCGCGGCAGTCGGACATTCGTCAACAGTTTCTGGTGGAGGCGGTGATGGTGTGCCTGATTGGCGGGGTGATCGGGATTGCGTTGTCGTTTGGCATCGGGTTCGTGTTCTCCCTGGTGATCACGGAATGGCAGATGGTGTTTTCGCTGGAATCGATTGTCACCGCCTTTGTGTGCTCCAGCCTGATCGGCATCATCTTCGGGTTTGTACCTGCGCGTAATGCCGCGCGGCTGGATCCGATCGAGTCGCTTGCCCGGGACTGAAGCGCACACCAAAAAGCCCGCCAACCGGTGTCGGTTGGCGGGCTTTTCATTGCAGCAGGTTGGGTATGGCACAACAGCAGCTCTGCGCTGCTGCTGTTTTTCTGCGCTTTAGCCGACCACCTGCAAACGGTGCGCGGTGGCGCTGGCGATGGCGTCTTCGAAACGATCAAGGACGCTGCCAACCTGGGCTTCGGTGATGGTCAGGGCAGGCAGGAAGCGCAATACCGAACCGTGGCGCCCACCGGTTTCGATGACGAGGCCGTTGTCGAAGCAGTTGAGCTTGATTGCCTTGGCCAGGGTGCCATCGCCCAGGCCGGCACGGTTCTCTGTACGCGGTTTGGTGACCTCGACGCCGATCATCAGGCCACGGCCACGCACGTCGGCAATCGCATCATGGCGCAGGGCAATGTCTTGCAGGCCGGCGAGCAGTTGCGCTCCGCGGGCGGCGGCGTGTTCCACCAGGCCCGCCTGGCGAATGTGGCGCATGGTTGCGCGCCCGGCGACCATGGCGATCTGATTGCCACGGAAGGTACCGGCGTGCATGCCCGGGCCCCAGGTGTCGAGGTGTTCGGCGTAGACAATGACCGACAGCGGATAGCCGCCACCGATGGCCTTGGACAACACCAGAATATCGGGGACGATCCCCGCGTGCTCGATGGCAAAGGTGCTGCCGGTGCGGCCCAGGCCGGTCTGGACTTCGTCGATGATCAGCACGATACCCAGCTCGCGGGTGATTTCGCGCAGCCCGCGCAGCCAGGCGTTCGAGGCGGGAATGCAGCCGCCTTCGCCCTGTACCACTTCGACGAGCACGGCGGCCGGGCGGGTGACGCCACCTTCAGGGTCCGAGAGCACGGTGCGGATGTACTCGAGCGACAGTTGATCGGTTTGCTCGCCGTCGGTACCGAACGGGCAGCGGAAGCGGTACGGAAAGGGCAGGAAATGGGTGTTTTGTGCAGTAACGCTGGGGATGCCCTTGGGGTTGAGATTGCCCATGGCCGAGAGCGCGCCAGCCGTCATGCCGTGATAGCCACCATGAAACGCCATCAATGCCGCGCGTTTGGTGTAGTGGCGCGCCAGCTTGATCGCAGCTTCCACGGCATCCGAGCCGCTGGGGCCGCAGAACAGGATCTTGCTGGTGTCGCGCATGCCTGCCGGCAGTTGTGAAAACAGCTCCTGTACAAAGGCATGCTTGGCCGGGGTGGCGAGGTCCAGTGCTTGCTGCAACTGGTCGGAGCCCAGGAACTCCAGCACCGCGTCCTTGACTTCCGGCGGGTTATGACCCAGTGCCAGGGTACCGGCGTTGGCCAGGCAGTCGAGGTATTCCTTGCCTTGCGCATCCCTGAGCCACACCCCATTGCCGCTGACGAACAGGCGCTGGAAGTTGGCGGCATAGGTGCGTGCATTGGCTTCGACTTTCTTCAGATAACTTAGCTCTTCCATGGTCATGCACTCATCGGCTGCGGCAAGCGCAGCGCTGGAAAGTTGAGGGAACAAGAGACGGTGTTTAATCCATGACAGCGACTATTTTCAGACAGTAATAAACAGTCAGCCGCAGAGAGGGCTGAATTACAGTCGAAAGTGAAAAATAAGTGACGCCGGACAGCCGCTGAGACACGCGCTGCCCGAGTAACTTGAGAGCACGCTTAGCTTGAAGGAAGGTGACCGTTATCGCTATTGAAGCAGACACCCGACGTCCCCGGTATCTCTGTCATTTTACAGAGCCTTTAGAGCCGGAAGTTAATGGCAGTAGTGAGGCGCCGGAAAGAACAGCAGGGCGGCTCACTTGAAGACACTTCAGAGTGCCGCCGCCCGTGGGATAAAAAAGTAATGTCGTGGTTTTGCCGAAGGCAAACATGACATGAGTGTGGCAAGTCCAAAGTGATCGATGCCAGGAGGTGGCGTCGCCGTTTACCGGGACAAAATCGGTGACGCCTGAGCGGCTTTTGCAGGGTGTCCGGTTTTGCGTCCTCATTTTTCCGCATTTCGCAGGTTTAGTTTTGAGCGCTGTAGTCATCGAGGAGAACCCAGCGGTCAGGGCCTTACTTACGAAACACTCATAATTTAACATAATATACATTATGCGCATTTATATATTGGATGTCAGGGGCCAGTGCAGGCCAGATTTGCCGAGCCTGCTTGCCTTCCAGATTCCATGCCCCTAGGTGAAACGCCTGGCGATGCCAGGCGTTTGATCAAGCAAACAGATCACGTGCTGCATCGTCCCGCTGGTGACCGCCTTCGGACCTGCCGTTGCCAGCCTGCGGTGGAAACCCCGATCTGCAATATCCTTGCTTGGCCTCGAAAGCGAACACCGCATGAGGAAAATCGTTGATCAGCAAGACCGCCTTGCAGTGAGCGACGGTCCAGTCGATTTTCGCCATCGATGGCTTGTGGCTCTCACTGACATCGGCGGCATTAAACAAAGGAACCTTCCTCGCCAGGAACGTCCGGCACCAAGGCGTGGCTTACCTTCAATTCGCTTTCAGCTGCCAGATAAAGTGAAACTCTGGCCAGGCGTGAAGTAGCCGCCAGGATGGTCACGTCGTTTTCCCGCAGATTTTGTGGAACTGGTTCACATTGGAAACTGCAGTGCTTAATGCTGTTATTTTATATTTGTAGTAATTGATTGCATTTGCCTGGGCTTGCCCAACTTGGCCAAAATACTCTTCCCAAGCATTACTATGAGTCAGCAAATCAGCGAGCATGGTGCTCAGTCCGCTTGCCGTCCAGTACTCCTTATAGCCCTTATCCGCACCCGGGGCCGGACTGACATGTTTGACATAACTCTCCACTGAATATTTATTCTCGTAGGCCATGAACAGTGTATACACTGTTCCGACTGACGATTTGTACCAAGGAATAACGACAAAGTGATGAATCGCTGAACCCGCAACAAGAAAGTGCCAAACAGCTGTTTGTGAGTTATCACCTCGAAATAACAGCGCCTGTTCAATTTGGTATTTCATTTTCGAATCATTCTTGATGACATCATCTCCAACGTCATCTTGCACCTTCCCGTAGACGGCGCAACTCATTTGAGCGGGTACTGCAGGACAATCCTTCAAACCCATGAGTATTGGATTACCCGTTATTGCATCAACCAGATCTTTCCCTGTCATGTTTCTTGGCTCCTGCCCAAGTAGTTAACACCTATTGTGAAATTGCTTGGAGAGGATAGCGTTGATCCGATCTTTATCAAGTTCATCCACAGAAAGACTGAACTGGATTGTCCCAGCTTGAATAACTCTCCCCATGGGGAATCCAGGCTTTTGCCTGCTTGTCAATAGCTCCCTTGAGCGACTGTGCGGCGGGCACCGCGATGGT
Organism: Pseudomonas sp. MSSRFD41; assembly: GCF_014230245.1. Classification (NCBI taxonomy): domain Bacteria; kingdom Pseudomonadati; phylum Pseudomonadota; class Gammaproteobacteria; order Pseudomonadales; family Pseudomonadaceae; genus Pseudomonas; species Pseudomonas sp. MSSRFD41. The sequence continues at coordinate 114,833 of NZ_JACKZK010000012.1, forward strand.
AGCCTTTCATGGCGCCACCCTGCGCGCCTGCCTGATCTGTTCAGATTATTGTCAAGGCAGGTCAGGCTAATGCCTAAGCCTCATGTCAGATAACTGAAAGGAATCGAACATGAAAAACTTCATAACTGTTATCGCCATATCTGCGACCCTTGCCTTCACCGCAAGTGTCGCGAACGCTTCCGTGCATCCGACTACTATCAAGCCTCCCCAGACCGTCAACCAAGTGACAGCTTCTGCCAAAACCCCTTTCGGAAGCCAACAAGCAACCGGCGAAATCAAGCTGGCTAGTTTGGCCAGGAGTTGTTCCGATGAACGATATTCCTGGTGGGAATACAGCGGCTGGGAAATTGTCGGCTGCCTTGTAAGCGGTCAATGGTAATTATCAGAGTGCTCTGGTGCGTGACCTGTAGGGTGAGCACGCACCAGAGTTTGTTATAGGCTCCGAGGAATCAGCGCACTCAATACCTCTTCATTACACGTCATGCACTAATAGAAAATTCTATATTCGCTATCAATCTAACCATTCCTGAACTTTCTTCTCTCATCCTTCTTGTATTTCACGGCTCAGCCAACTGACCAGGCGTGCCCTACCCGCGCCAACTGCCTTTAGTCCATTGCTGTCCCAGTAATGCGCGCCGCAGGTTCCTAGCCTGGCAATGTCCCTTACCAAGGGGCATTTTCCTACCCTTCCCTAAGCTCCAACACCTTGATTCACCTACGGTTTCTCTCATGCTGCCGCGAAGCGGCTAAAAATGACCAAAAAGACGGGGATTATCGGGACAACGACCGACCGGTCACATATGCCGATGCCTGTCGGCAACCTATAGTGCAGCCGCGGCAAATTGGAAGGAGTCCAGTTGCCGGCACAGCTATCGAATCATGGACAGGAGCTCCAGATGTACCCGATCAAGGATGACGCCCATTGCCAGTACAGCGGGGTTGATACGCAACCCAGCCAGCTGTCGCTGACCGCCCTCACCTCTTGCCTGCGTCTTTCACGACGCGATGGCGGCCGTTAGCCCAACACTTCAAGCGTCTATCCACGAGCCGTGACATGCCCGAGGCAGTCACCGCCTTCACGTGCCTCGAACAAAGCCAACCTGGTGTGCAATGACCACGACAAGCTATCTGGAAACGCCTGTTTCCATGCCCTTGAACATCGACTCCAAAGCCGATGCATTTGAATTTCGCCCCGGCACCCTCGCAGACATCGACGACCTTGCCGAGCTGTTCCAGTCCATCTATGGGCACACGACCCATCCGTGCCAGAGCCCGGTGTATATCCGCAACGCGATGAGCTCCGATCAGCAACGTTGGTTCGTCGTTCAGAACCAGTCCGCGCTGCTGGGCTGCGTCTGTATCACCCGGCGCCCCTGGAACCAGTCCTGGGAGGTTGGCCATGGCGTGATCCATCCGGATGCGCGCCGCGGCGGTGCGATCTCGAACCTGATCAGGCTCTGCCTGGAAGATCATCGACCCGACGCCATGGAGCTGGGCTACTACACCCCTCGCAATGTCGCCATCCATTCAGTGATGGGCAAGATCAAGCCGGCAGTGCTGGTTGGCCATGACGGTGGCCCGAACAAGGTCGACGGCATCCGCGAATATCACCTGACCGCCATCCACCCGCCGGCCCGGGACGGTTTCGTCCATATTGCCCCGTGGTATGCCAGATCCTCGGGTAACGATTTCATCAGCCAATACCTGTATGGCCAGTTGCAACTGGATCCGCTGCTGGGCGCCTATCCGAACACCTACCTCAGTGGCGCGCCGGGGACCGAGCGCCACGGCCAACTGCTCTACACCCAGGATCATGAGGCCAATGCGCTGATGGTGTCCGGGCAATTGGGCGGTTATCCCTCCGAGCGCGAGGTGCTGCAGCAGCTCGAGACACTTGTGCAAGCACACAAGGATGTCGAGTACGTGAGCGTTCATGTGCTGGCCGACAAGCTGGAGCTGCTCGGCGGCCTGATGCGGCTGGGTTATGCGATGACCGCCTACTTGCCGGCCTGGCACCTGCAAGGGGGGGCCCGCTACGACTGCATCCACCTGGTATGGCACAAGTTCGAACAGGCTCCGCGCAGCCACGGCTTCGATGAAGAGGTCGCCTTCTTCGACCAGGCCTACGCCAGGCTGGGCGACAACCTGTGCAGCATCCGCCCCGGCCACGCTCCGCGTATCGACAGCTAATCCATCGAGACCCGCATCCCATCGGATGATTATTGGAGAGTCAAGCAAGTGACAAAAGAACAATGGCTTAACGTCCGTAAACAGATTCCCGACGGGGCCAAGGAGCCCTGGACCGTGATGCTGTGGGTTGCCGACATGCTGGTCCTGGTACTGGCCTGGAACCTCTGGCTCAGTTCATCCACCGGGCTGCAGTTGCTCGGCCTGGTGCTGGCCGGCGTCGCCACCCTGCAGATCTACTTGATCCTGCATGAGGCCCTGCATGGCGCAATTTCGGAAAACCGCCGAGTCAACAACTTCATCGGGCACTGCAACGGCTGGCTGATCGCCTTGCCCTTCCTGGTCCGCCGCCGCTTCCACACGGCCCACCACACCTGGACTTCCCACCCGCTCAACGACCCGGAAAACCGCGGCATGATCGAGAAGTTCTCGGTCATGACCAAGAAACAGGAACGAACCCTGGAGTTCATGTGGAAGCACTGGATCCCGATGATCGCGGCCAACCATTTCCTGCTGAACTGGCGGGCACCGTTCATCGCCCGCGCCAAGGGCGACAACTCGCCGCGGATTCTCAAGGAAATCCGCTTCGCCCGCCTGTACCTGGTGGCTTACCTGGCCATGGCCGGGGTCGCACTGTACTTCGGGCACCTGGCTGACCTGGTGATGTTCTACCTCATCATCTGGCTGTTCCTGTTCTTCATGGTGGAGTTGTTGAACCTGCCGCACCACGCCGAGGCACCCTTGCAAACCAAGGACGCCGACCGCCTGCAGTACTGGGAACAGGATGTCGTGTCCCACGACTGCAAGAGCCTGCCGCTCTGGTCGCGATTCATCATCCTCAACTTCAACCTGCACATCGTGCACCACGCCTTCCCCTCGGTGCCCTGGTACCGGCTGGCCGAAGCCCACAAACTGCTGCACGAACATGAGCATCATCCAGGGGATTCGCAGGTCAGCGAGTGGGATTTCGCCTGGACCAACCGACGCCGGCCGCTGTTGAAGCTGATGGGGCACTTCTTCGACCACCGCACTTGACCGCACCGGCGAAAGATCCCGAATATCCGGGATCTTTCGCCGAGCATGAACGCCATGACCTTCCTACGTCCCTTCGCCAGCCATGACCTGGACGCCTGCCTGCAACTATTCGACAGCAATACCCCGGCCTTCTTCGATCCCCTGGAGCGCCCGGACTTCCTGCATTTCCTCGAACGCTCGACAGCCAACCTGCTGGTCATCGAACGCGATGGGCGGATCGTCGCCTGTGGTGGCCATGCCCTGCACCCCGAAACCGGCATCGCCAGCCTGTGCTGGGGCATGGTCGACCAGGCGCTGCACGGCCAGGGCATAGGACGCTTGCTGACCGAGGCGCGGCTACGAGCCATTCGCGAGCAGGGCCAGGCCCGCGCGGTGCGCATCAGCACCAGCCAGCACAGCCAGGGTTTCTATGCCAGCCTGGGTTTCGTGCTGCTGGAAGTGACGCCAGACGGGCATGGGCCAGGCCTGGATTGCTGGGATATGGAGCTGGCCCTGATGTAAACCAGCCCCCTCGCCTGCCCTGTTACCTGGCTCGACCCAACCGCTAGGACTCTCGTCCCTTCAATACAATCGTGGCCAGGTAAGACAAGACACGCTCCTGTGCCTGATTGATGATCTCGAACGAAAACTGCGCCAGGCCCCGATTACCGGGCAAGGGGATATTGCGCACGTCACGAACCGTTACCGCCCCGCTGATGAGATCGTCCGGACGCACCGCTTTTAGCCAGCGCACATCATTCAAGCTCGCGCCGCCCACGCTACAGGCCCTGAGCAACCCCAAGTCGATGAAGAGCCGAAAACTCAGGGCAAGCGTATGAAAACCGCTGGCGACCAGCCCTCCCATCGGTGAGTCGAGCGCCGCGACAGGGTCGACATGGAATGCCTGTGGATCGAATTCACGACCAAAATCGATGATGCCTGTTTGCGTCACCTGCGCACTGCCCAGCGTGAAGACCTGCCCTTTGACGAAGTCTTCGAAATACAAGTCTCCATGATCAGTCATGGCCGGCCTCATTCGCCAAGTTTGCAGACAAGTTCAACGGGGCTGAGCACCCGGCTCTTGATCAGCGTTGAAATATTGACCATCTGCCGCATGGCAGTGGCGCCAAATGAAATATGCAGTCCAAGTGGCGATACCCCCTGCTTCAGGTTCCGGCTTCTCAAATCATCGAAATACGCCACGCCGAACTCCCAGCGATCCGTTTCACTGACCACCGTGAACCCCGCCTGCTTCAGATGCGTGAGGTATTCAGCCAGAGGCGCGACAAAGTCCGTACTGGGATTCGATGCCCAGGGAACCGGATAGAGAACCTGGCCCTCCCCGACCCGCATCACGTCGTAAATCCCGAGCTTGCCGCCAGGTTTCAGTACTCGGCGGACTTCCTCGAACAACCGCGGCTTGTCAGCGATGTTCATCCCCACGTGCAGCATGGTCACCACATCGCAGAAATCATCGGGAAAGGGCAGCGCCAGGGCGCTGGCTTGCTGATAACTGACCTTCAGCCCTCCATCTATACGGGCAGCCAATGTAGAGGCCGCATTGATGTAGTCGGGCGCCAGGTCTATGCCATGGACTTCACAACCGAAGGTGCTGGCAAAGTAGCGGGTCGCCCCACCCAGCCCGCAGCCGACATCAAGGACCTTCATATCCTCGTGCAGCCCCAGCTTGTCGGCCAGGTCGGCAGTGGCTTGACGCCCGCCGATGTGGATTTCATCCACCGGCGCCAGGTCTTCGAAATCCAGCCTTTGCGGATCTTTCCCGCTGGCGCGCAATGCAGAGAAGATCTTCTGTTCCAGGTCGGGCCTGGAATAGTGTTTCTCAAACTCTTGATCGATTTTCATCTGGATCTCCGGGATATTGAAAATGTCCGAAACAGATCACTCGTGATCGCCCATGGGCACTGCGCTCGGGAAAGCATGACGAGCGGCCGCTTGATTCAAACTTCGTACTCGATACCTACACCATCGAATCGCAGGCGGTCTTGTATATGCACTTTTTCCCCCCTCAGGTTCTTGCCCGACAACAGGCCCGCCTCGAAAAGGCGTATGACCATCTGCAAGGCATGTTCGGAGTAACCAGCAGCATTCAATCGACCGATCAAGGTCTTGTAGTCGAATTTCTCCTTGATCAAGTCGGAGAATATTTCCCTGACCTTGGAGTTGGCGGCATATTTGGTCATGCGTTTTTCGCCGTTTGATAGCACTTCCTTGGGTTCAAGCTTGAAATCCAGAGGATTGACCTTGTAGTAGTCCTGCAAGGTGACCGCCCCGCCGTTCCAGCTGAACTCGGATATGCTGGACAATTGCTTCAGCAACTTGCCAATCCAGCCGACCCTCATTGGCGTCAGCTCCGCATCGGAAAACTCGTCGGAGAGTTCACTACGCTGATGTCGACCAAGGGCAATCATCGTGGATGCCCGGTCCTTGAAGTCCGAGATCGCCCACTCCGCCCCGCCTGCCTTGTCGCAGAGTTGATCGAACCATTGACGGCGATTGAAACGATCATCCTCGCTCTCCACTATCCTGCGCTTGCTCCAGAACTCGGAATCGGGCTCGGTGAAAGAGGCGTAGGTGTAAAAAGAGGCGAGGAATTCGTGGTACTGCTCATAGGTTTCGCCATAAGTGCTCTTGTACCACTCATGGACTTGGGGACTTTCGCTTGGATGCCGGGACAGGTAATCGATCGCCGAAGCCGCGCAAACTGCGGATTGTGAGGCGAGATGCACGCCCTGCGAAAACAGCGGATCGGTGAAGCAGGCCGCGTCGCCGCAAAGGAAGAAACGCCCGCTGGAAAAGGTGCTGGTGTCGTATGACCAGTCGCGAACGACCCTGACCTGATCGATCTGCTGCGAATCGCCCAGTAACTCTTTGGCACGAACGCACTTGGCCAGCGTGCGCTTATAGAACTCATCCGGCCCGACTTCCTTTATCTCGCCCACCTTGCTGATATCGACGATCACACCGACGCTGTAGATATCGCCCTCAAGCGGAATCATCCACACCCAGCCATCTTCGAAAGTTATCGAGAAGGTCGTGCCGCGCAAGTCTCCTTGAAACGGATCGGGGCAAGAGAAATAAGACCACACAGCAAGATTGCGATAGAACTCGTCATAACGACGAATTTTCAGTTGCCGGGCGAGAACGCTGTTGGCACCTGACGCATCGATCAGGTAGTCGCCAGATACCGTCGAGGATGAATCGCCCTGGCGCACTTCCAGAGTGACCCTCTCAGGATCGCTTAAATCGACATGGGTTACCGCCGCCCCCTCATGGACCGTCCCGCCTCGGGCCATGACCTCCTTCAAGAGCAAATGGTCGAACACTTCTCGCTTGACCTGGATGGCATGATCGAAAACCCATTCAGCCGTGCTCTTCGGGGTTGAAAAGGAAAAGGTCCATGGCGGCTGGTTTTGTCCCCAGAGAAAGGTCGCGGAAGGCTTCTTGACGAACTGGGCTTCGTCGATGAGTGGCTGCAAGCCCAACCTGTTGAATATCGACATGGTCCCAGGAAGAAACGACTCGCCAATCCTGTACCGGGGAAAAGTCTCTTTTTCATAGATCGTGACCGTGTGTCCCAACTTAAGCAGAGTCAGCGCCGCCACCGACCCGGCCGGCCCACCACCAATGATGACTACATTGCCTGGTAACATTCCTGTTCTCCTTCAAGTCCAATTAACGCTCGACGTTGCGTTTCTTCTTCGCTCTCTCCGAAACAGCAATTTCATCAACCATCCTGACTCTCACGGGCATCTTGAATCGCTCCAGCTTGCCTGCGAGAAAATCCAGGGTTGCCTTTCTCAAACCCTCGGCACTGATCGGGTACGCCGGTTTTACATTCACCCCTACCGCCTGGCCGGTAATAGCGTTGTTGATCCCGTATACGAGGCAGTCCTGGACCAATGGGCATCCAAGAAGCAAGGACTCGACCTCAATCGGCAGGACCTTCTCTCCACCGACGTTGATCACCTCGTTCATCCGCCCCAGGATCTGTATTTCTCCGTCACTGCCCGACTCGGCCAGGTCCCCGGTGCGGAACCAACCATCTTCTGTCAGCGAAGTGTTTTCGACATTGAGATAGCCGAGGAACTGGCTCGGTGACTTCAACTGGAGTTCGCCATCGACAATGCGATATTCAAAACTCTCGTCGACGATCTTGAAGCGCGTGCTTTGCGAAGAAGCGCTCTGTGTCCCGGCTATTCCTGTTTCAGAAGTGCCGAAAGTCTGGAGCAGCCGCACCCGGGGAAATATTTCTCGCAAATAGACCAGAAGCTGCGCTGGCATGGCTTCCGTGCCGTAAGTAATGAGCCTTAATGCCGACAAGTCGTAGCGGTGGTGGAAATCCCCAAGGCGCAACAGGTTCAAGAATGTCGGGTTGGCAGGCAAGACCTGCACCTGGTGCATCTCCAGCTCCCGGCACACGGCATCCGGCGTTCTCTCCCTCACGACGACCGCACAATTACCGGAAAACAATATGTTGATTAATGTATTCACGCCGCCGATGTGGTCGAACATCAGAAACAGGATGACCACAAGTTGCCGCCCCCTGGATTCTTTGTCTTTTTCAGCGATCAGTTTGTCCAGGTCATGCAGAATCGCCTTCGGTCTTCCGGTACTGCCGCTGGAAAGCAGGATCAATCCAGCGGCCCCACGGGTCTTGAGAGAGCAATACAAAGGGTGCCGGGACTGGCCGGGACAAGGCTCGACGGCTACATCATCCAAGGCCCTGACCATGAAACTTGCATCGCAGGACACCTTCAGAGTTTCCTCGACCGAGGACGTCAGGTTCGTGACCGGCGCAACGATGGCCTTGATGGCAGCCAAGGCCAGCAAGGCCAGGACCCCATTGGCCGAATAATTCCCATGCAGCACCACCACGTGCCCCGGCGCGATGCCGGACTGCATGAAATGCGTGGCCAGATCCCTGACCTTCTGCGCTACCTGCATGTACGAAAGCACGATGTCCCCATCCACCAGTGCTCGACGAACGCCCCTAGCTTCCAGGCCGCGCAGCCAACCTGAATTGATCATCTGACCCCTCCTAGATAGAGCGTCTCACCGGATACGAAACCCGACGCCTCGGAAATAAGGAACTCCACCGGCCCGACCACATCCTGGAACTCACAGGGCCGCTTGATGGCCTGGCGGGCAATGAGTGCGTCGATCTTGTCCTTGCCCAGGGTCCTGGTAAGCGCTGTTCGCAGCGGGGGCAATCCCAGGGTATTCACGCGGATATTCAAGGGGGCGATTTCCCGGCTTAGAGAACGAGTGAACTGCTCTATGGCCGCCTTGCTGGTTGCATAGGCAAGTTGCCCCTCCAGGGAGAACAAAGCCGCCACCGAAGAGATATTCAATATTGCCCCCGAACCACTGCTGTTCTTGAGCAACTTCACCGCCTCACGGCAGCACTGCATGACTGAGAATACATTCAGGTCGTAGAGCTTTTTGGTGTTGTCCAAGTCGCTCAGCAGAAATGGCTCCATGACGGATGCACCCGCGTTATTGATCAACGCATCGATAAATCCATAGCGTTTCCTTATTGCATGGAACATTGCTGAAACAGATCTGGAGTCAGTCAGGTCAACATTGAAATGCATGTAGCCGGGAGGCATCTTGGCTGCATCCCTGCGACTACAACCAATGACCGTATGCCCTTTCCCGATCAGATGCTTGACCAACATTCGACCTAGTCCGGTACGCGTTCCCGTAACAAGGATCAGCATAAAAGCTGCCTAGCTGGCTTCTAGAGCGGGTATCTCTTCCATGATGAATTCGACCAGCGTCGATGGGTTTTGAAATGGACTTACTTTCCGCGAAATAGCACGATCGGACGTCAGTGATACAGACAAGTCGTACTTGTCGGCGATCAACTCTTCAATTCGCATCATCAATGTCACCAACTGCAGGGAGTCGAACAGGCCATCCACTCCATATATGGTTATCTTGCTCATGTCTTCAACCGACAGGCCATTGCTCTGGCTGGCAATGCTCTCGGCCAGTGACTGGTTCACGACACTATCGATATCTGCTCTGGTTGGCATGTTCTCACCTCGCCATAGTGCGTTAGTTGAAATGCTCAGGTTAGTAATGTCGAGTCAGCGACAAGAAATCACGCCGCTTGCGCCCAATAACAGGATCTGAAATAGAAGTTCTATTGAGCGACAGGGTCGCGCAGTGCCAGGAAGTTCATCGGCTTCACGCTCGCCACGACTTCATCGTCTTGATTGATGCCTTCGAGCAGGGAGACGACCATGCCCCGATCGGGCTTGGAACGAGAGCGCCTGGTTTCCAGGATCGAAACCCGCAACCGCAGTCGATCACCAGGACGAACAGGCTTGAACCACCGTATCTCATCGACCCCAGGTGAGGCACGACTTGCCACGGAAGACAGATAGTTATCAACGAACAGGCGCATCATCAGGCCCAGCGTATGCCATCCGCTGGCAATCAATCCTTGAAAAGGACCACTTGCCGCAGCCTGCGGATCGAGGTGCATCATTTGCGGGTCGAATTGCTTGGCGAACGCTATGATCTCGGATTCACCGACCCTCAATGGACCATACTCGAATACCGAGCCTTCGATATAATCTTCGAAATAACGCTCATTAATAGAAGTGGAAAACGTCGACAGCTTCATCTTGATATTTCCTTTATCCATTAATAACCAACCCTTCGGGCAGGTTGCATGCAGTCCCTTGGTGAAACTTTAACTATATGGTTAATTGCCCTCTACGTACTCAGCGAAGCTAAAGCTTGAGATTTACAAAAAGAGTCGGGACCAGACCTCTTGCTGATACCTTCCGCTTGGAATTGCAGGCATGTCAAGAAAAAATTTCACCAAATAAGATGTATCGTTTCAGTACTAATCACGGGTGTTGAATGCCCATCTTTGTTTAGATCAAACCAATGGGCAATGACTGTTTTTTTCTTATGGACGCATGATTATTCGATGAACGGTATGCTGGCTCAAGCATGGCAAACTCAGGGGAAAGACTTGCCGATCGCGGAAGAATAGTTATGTCAAAGGATACTAATCATCCGTATTGTCAGCTCGACTGTTGACGCTCTAGCCCGCACTTCTCATCGCCACTCGTTGCATTGCGTCGATTCAAGGCGAGGAATGATTCGGATACTGGTTTCCAGGCTTGCCCACTCATTATGGGAGAATGTTGATAATCACGATGGGCGAGCGTAGGCGAGATCGAGCAGAAATCATCAAGCTGGAAAAATACCCTGGAAGACCCGTCAGGTCGTGGATGCGGCAGAACTCACCCTTTGTTATGTTGCGCCCCCTGCCAGCCCAAGAGAAATTCAAGGTGTCCAAGGTAAAGCTCACTGCTGTCGATCAAACCAACTACGAACGAATCTGCGACCTGGAAGTGTTCGAGGAACAGGAAGCCTACGTCGCCTCCAACCTCTGGTCGCTGGTGCAGGCCAGCTACAACCCGACTTGCACTGCCCGCGCCATCTACTACCAGGACGCCCCCGTCGGCCTGTTCCTGTGGAGCGCCGAGAGTCCGGGAAAAGTCTCCATATGGCGCTTCATGGTGGACAAACAGCATCAGCATCGCGGCATCGGCCGCCAGGCCCTGGGCTTGTTGCTCGAGGAGCTGCGACACATCCAGGGCCTGGCGCAGATAGAGATCTGCTACCACCCCGAGAACCCGGTAGCCGGTAACTTCTACTCCAGTTTCGGTTTCGTCGAGACCGGCATGGACAAGGACGGTGACGACATGCTGGCGGTGATCGATGTGCCGCAACCCGCCAACCGGCCATGCCTAACCTGAGAAACTCCGCAGTTGTTGCAGCAGTTCGCCCTGCAGGGCCGTACTGCGGAAGAAACCGAAGTGCCCCACCGGGCCGGCACTGCGTGGCGTGCGCTTGACCTGCAATGCGGCCGCAGAATAGGCGTCATGCATCCGCTGCGCGGCGACCCAGGGCACATAGTGGTCGTCGTCGAACACCCAGCTGACCAGCGGAATCGCCAGGTTGGCGTAACCGCCCCGCCGGGCCAGGCCAAAGCGTTCGGCCAGCAGGTAGTCGGGCTCCCGTACCCAGCGTGACCACTCCAGCATCAGCCGGCTCGGCAGGTTCTGGTTGCCCAGGCCCAGCAGCCGCGCCGGAAACGTCGCGCCGAACCTGGCAACCAGCGGAATCAGCAGGCCGAACAGCAAGCCCATGCGCAGCCGTTCGAGCCCTGTCCAACGCTTCCAATAGGGAAATGATCCGCAGATAAAGGCCGCTGCCCGCAACTGCCCCGCTGCGTGGGATAACCCGAGCAACTGGGCGCCGATACTGTGACCGACGAAGTACAGCGGCATGGCCGGACGCTCGGCGCGACAGAATTCGATGGCGGCGCTGATATCCTGCACTCCCCAGTCGGCCAGCGAACATCGGGCTTCCGAGGGCGGTTCATCCTGTGTTCCGCGATAGCTGTACAGCAGCACATCGAAACCCTCCTCGGCGGCCAGGGTCGCAAAAGCCCGGTAGAAGCCGCGCCGCACGCCCAACGCGCCGGACACCAGGATCACTCCCTGCGCCGGCCCCTGGGCATCATGGTAATCACCCGGCAGCACGACGCCGTCGGCGCATTGAATCTCCACCTCGCGGCTCATGTTCGCCCTCCCCGCTTGAACAGGCGATCGACCAGCACCCGGGCGGGTTGGCGAGTGCGCCAGGGCCGTTGCACCAGGTTGCCGGCGCAGTTCGGGCAGCGATAGGCCAACCGTACGGCACAAGGCTCACAGAACGTGCATTCATAAGAGCAGATGTACGCCCCGCCACTATCGCTCAAGGCGCTGGCGCAGGCCTGACAACGGGTTTTCATCTTCAGCATGGATACCTCTGCATTCCTGGACGAACCTGAATGAAGCAGCGTCCTGTACTTGCGAGCGCCGCGTGCTAGCATTACATACCGACAGTATGTAAAAAGGCATGAGTATGAATGTCAAGAGCCGGCAACAGGAAAACTCCGAACTGACCCGCGATGCCCTGCTGGACAGCGCCCGCGAGCAGTTCATCGCCCATGGTTACAACGCAGTCTCCATCGACAGCATCGCCAGCCAGGCGCGGGTGACCAAGGGGGCGTTCTACCACCACTTCGCCAACAAGAAGGAGTTGCTCGCCCAGTGCTATGAACGACAGATGCAGATGATCGCCCAGGCCCTGGACCAGGTGCCGGTGACGGAGGACCCCTGGCTACGTGCCCAGCTACTGGCCACGGCGTTCATCGATACAGTGATGCGTCACCGCAAGCAGCTGTTGTCGTTGCAGGAAGTGATCAGTGTGCTGGGCTGGGAGGACTGGAAAGCCATCGACTCCCGCTACACCCTGCACCACATCGCCAAGCTGATGCATGAGCTGCACGCCGCCGGGCGGGTCAAGCCCTACGACCCGAACAACCTGACCAACCTGGTCTACGGCTTCCTCACCCAGGCGGCCATCAGCATCAAGGATGCCCAGGACAAGCTCCAGGCCGCGGGCGAAATGAAACTGATCGTCCACGACTTCTTCGCTAGCCTGAAGCCCAATGGCCACTGACCTCGGCCTCGGAAACCTCGACGAGCGAGCTTCTGCCGGGCACCGATCAGCGTTAGTCTTGATCGCCCAGCCCCTGCCCAGGCCCTGCCGATGATGTCTTGCACCGCCCAGTTCTGGCGCGATCCACAGTTGCCCTACGTCGAGAGTCGCCGGGCCTGTGACAGCCGCGCCAACTACAAGGCCCATAGCCACCCCACGCTCTCCATTGGCGCGGTGGACCGTGGCGAAAGCATCTTCACGGGAGCCCCAGCGGGGCCGACGCTGATCCGTGCCGGCAGTGTGGTGTGGGTTCCGGCCAATTGCGTGCACGCCTGCAATCCTCGCTCGGGCACGGCCTGGAGCTACCAGATGCTGCACCTGGATGCCGCCTGGGTGGAGGCCCTGCGCCAGGAGCAGCTCGACGACCCAGCCATATCCAGGCGCCAGATCCTGCTCAGCGACACCCCGCGGCTCTATCAAGGCTTCTGTCGGCTCAACGATCTGTTGTTTTCCGCCGCCAACTGGCAGGACAAGGAAGCAGCGCTGATCGAGTTCATCGGTGATTTTTCGACCCGGGAGCAACCGACGCTCGCCCTGGCCGCGGACCTTGCCCAGGCCAGCGCCGGAGTCCGCCGGGTCGTGGCCTTCCTGCGCCAGGCCCCGCAAGCGGCAAGCCCGTTGGCAGAATTGGCGCAACTGGCCGGCATCAGCCGCTACCAGTTGATCCGGGCCTTTCGCAGCGCCACCGGAATGACACCCCACGCCTTCCAGCTGAACCAGCGGATCATCCAGGCTCGATCCTCACTGCAGGCCGGCGAGGCCCCGGCGGCCCTGGCGCAACGCCTGGGTTTCGCCGACCAGGCGCACTTCCAGCGGGTGTTCAAGGCCCATGTCGGCGTCACCCCAGGGCTGTACAAGGCCTGAGGCCGCGCAATTTTCTTCAATACCCGGCCCGTGGCCCCAAGCAGACTTCCTGCCCCTCTTGCTCTGTGGAAGTCTTGTCCATGTTCGAACAGTTCCTGCTGGTGGCCGCCGCGCACTTTCTCGCATTGCTCTCCCCCGGCCCCGATTTCTTCCTGGTGGCGCGCATGTCCATGGCCGCCGGTTGGCGATCGGCCACCGGGGCCTGCCTGGGAATCGCCCTGGCCAACGGCGTATTCATCGTCCTGGCATTTGCCGGCGTCTCGGTATTGCGCCCGGACGGCCTGCTGTTCCTGGTAATCCAAGTGGCCGGCTGTGCCTATTTGCTGTACGTGGGTGGGCTGTTCATCCGCCATGCCGGCGGTCGTTCGCTGACCACGGTGACGTCCCATGGCCAGGACCGGGCCGGCTGGTGGCGCGGACTGGGCATGGGGTTCCTCTCAGGCATCCTCAACCCCAAGAACGCACTGTTCTACGCCAGCCTGGCATCGCTGGTCGGTGCCGGGATCGGCAATGGCTGGAAGCTGGCCTACGGTCTGTGGATGTTCAGCGCGGTACTGGCTTGGGATGTACTGGTGGCCGTGGCCATCGGCAATGCCCGGGTCCGCCAACGCTTTTCCCGGGCCCTGCCGTGGTTCGAGCGCTGCACCGGGGCGCTGCTCATCCTCCTGGCCCTGGGGGTACTGGGCGCGATGCTGGTACGCACTTGCTGGTTGTGGGGAATCGGGCTGCGCTGCTGACTCGTCGTGGAATGGCCGCGCCCGATTACAAATGAACAACAAAGCCCAGCAGGGTTGTCATACCCCTAACCGATATTGTCGTCCTGGGCCGTCGGTGCCCGCCCCGTCCAACCCTCCGAGGAGAACCGCCATGCCACAAGAACCCCGCCTGGGATGCGGCGCCGCCATCGTGCGCGACGGTCGACTGCTGCTGGTCAAGCGCCTGCGAGAGCCCGAGGCCGGACACTGGGGCCTGCCGGGAGGCAAGGTCGACTGGCTCGAGCCGGTGGAACAGGCCATGCGCCGAGAGATTCTCGAAGAACTGGGGCTGACGCTGCAGGGTGTCAGCTTGCTATGCGTGGTCGACCAGATCGACCCGCAGCGCGGCGAACACTGGGTGGCGCCGGTGTACCTGGCTTCGGCGCCCGCCATGGCGCCTTGCAACCTCGAACCGCACAAGCACAGCGAGATCGCCTGGTTCGAACTCGATCGCCTGCCGCAACCGCTGACCCAGGCCACCCGCACCGCGGTACGGGCGCTGGTGCAGATCGCGGCGGTGGAGTCTTGATCGGCACAGGTCGCTGGATCCTCGTCGTGCTGCTGGGCCTTGGCGGGCTGGCCAGGGCCGGGGAACCAGCGCCACAGCACCTGCTTCGGCCCGATGGCTCGTCAATCAGCTATTACCTGCAGCAACGCCAGCCATCCGGGCCGTCAAGCTCGCTGCTGGTGATCCTCCAGGGTTCGGATTGCAACAGCGTGAGCCACATAACGAGCATCCCCCTCCTGGCCCAGGCGATGCCCGAGGCCGATGTACTGACCGTGGAAAAGTACGGGCTCGAGGCGACCCTGCCCTACAGCCAGGACGCCGAACGCGCGAATTGCCCGCAGGCCTACCTGGAGCACGACAGTCCGACGCAGCGCACGGACGACCTGCAAGCGGTGATCCAGCACCTGCGCCAACAACGCCATTACGCCTCGGTAATTGCCCTCGGCGGCAGCGAAGGCGCGGTGATCGCCCATGCCCTGGCCGCACGCCCAGGTGTCGTCGATGCCACCGTGGCCTTCAATGGCGGTGGCCAGTGGTTTGCCGACGACCTGTTGCACAGCGTCGATAGCAGCGATCTGCCGGTGGCGGAAAAAGCCGAAGCGCGCCAGGGTTTGCAGGCTTTCATCCAACAGGTGCAAGGGCAGCCACCGGCCGACCTGCGAGCCAGTGGCCACGGTGCCCGCTGGTGGCAAGAGGTACTGCGACTTGATCAACTGGCCCTGCTGCAAGATAGCCATAGCCCCGCGCTGGTCATCCAGGCCATGGCCGACCAGTCGGTATCGGTGCCGGCGGTCATGGCGATGATCGAGCAACTGCGCAGGGACGCCCGCCCGGGAGTGGATTTTCGGTCTTATCCCGGGCTGGGCCATCGCTTCGACGATCACCACGGACAAAGCCACATGCCCACCGTGGTAGAGGACATCGCCCTCTGGCTGCGCCAGTTGCCATCCCCTGGCGACAAGTGCGGGTGAGTGCCCGGCACGGGCCATGGACTGCGACCGATGGCCGCAGGCCTTGGTCTAATTAGCCCGCCGTGTTCGCCGTCCGTTTGTTACCATGCGCGGGTTTTTTGCCTGTCTGGCTGTTCAAAGGGCGTTATTTCATGAGTGTTCTACTGACTCGCCGCACGCTGCTCACCAGCGCCGGAGTACTCGGCCTGGGCCTGCTGGCCGGTTGTGACAACAGTCCCCGGCTGTCTTTCAAATACGGCAAGGACCTGAGCAATCAGATTCTCGGTCGTACCTTCAAGCTCACCGATTCCCAGGGCGAAACCAAATCGCTGTCCAGCTACCGTGGCCTGATGCCGATGATCTTCTTCGGTTTCACCCAGTGCCCGGCCGTCTGCCCCACGACACTGGCCCGCGCGGCGCAGGCCAAGAAGCTGATGGGTCGTGACGGCGATCGCCTCAAGGTGGTGTTCATCACCCTGGATCCCGAGCGCGACACTCCCGCAGTGCTGGATGCCTACGTCAAGGCCTTCGATCCGAGCTTCGAGGCGCTGTACGGCAGCCTGGAAGAAACCGCGGCCACGGCCAAGGAATTCGGGGTGTTCTATGAAAAGATCCCCAGCGGCGACACCTATACCCTTTCGCACACCGCTACCAGTTTCGTCTACGACTCCCGCGGCACCTTGCGCCTGGGCCTGTCCCAGTCCCTGAACGCCCAGGAGTGCGCGGAAGATCTGCTCACCGTCATGGAGGTCTGTTAATGACTCTGCAACCCCGTTCATTGCGTTTCAAATCCGCCCTGCTGCTGGCTTCCCTGCTGGGCCTGGCCAACGCCGCCAGCGCTGCGACCCAGGTCGACAACGCCTGGGTCCGCGCCACCGTCGCCGGCCAGCATGCCAGCGGTGCCTTCATGGACATCACGGCCAGCAGCGATAGCAAGCTGGTGCAAGTGCAGTCGCCGGTGGCCAAGAACGTGCAGATCCATCAATCGAGAATGCACAACGACGTGATGAGCATGCAGCAGGTGCAGGCTATCGACTTGCCGGCCGGCCAGAAGGTCAGCCTGGACACCCAGGGCTACCACGTGATGCTCATGGAGCTGGTAGGCCAGATCAAGGCCGGCGACAAGGTACCGCTGACCCTGACCGTGGAAAACGCCAAGGGCGAGAAGGAAAGCATCAAGGTCGACGCCGAGGCTCGTGCTCTCAACGCACCGGACCACGGCGCCATGGGCCATGGCTCGATGGATCATGGCTCGATGGACCACGGCAAGATGCAGCACTGAGCCTGCACGGTTTGAAACAAGCCGCTGTCCCGCCACGGCCAGCGGCTTTTTTGTGTCTACTCACAGCGGCAAGACCGCCCTGCCGCAGGTGGAGTTGATGACGCTTTATCGCAGTGAGCACGGGACCGGAAAACCACTGGACCCGGTGCTGAAGCAAACCCGGAGGAGCTGGACCGCAGCGACAGGCTCTTTCGCGCCCTGATCCGAGCCATGGCTCCTCGGCTTCAATCCGGACGACTGTGAAAGGCGCGCCCTGGGCCTCTGCCTGCACAGCATCGCCCGGCAACAAGGGATTATCTGAGCCTTAATAATCCAGGCCCCGCGCCAGCCATACGGTGAACCCGCAGCAGTCGGGGTCTTCACTGACATGCCGGACCACCTCGAAGCCATGGGTGTCGAGCAGCGTGCAGTACTCCCCGGGATCGAGGCTGGCGTGGTACAGCGCCTCCCCCTCGAACTCACCAATGGCCTCGCCCGCGGCCGGGCCACTGGTGAACATCAGCGCGCAACCCGGACGGGCATGGCGTTCGAACACTGCGAACATCGCTCGCTGATCGTCCGGCGCCAGGTGGAACAGGCTGTTCCAGGCCAGGATGCCGTCGAAATCTTCACCCAGGGCCAGGTCGCGCATATCGGCATGGATCCAGCGCTGATCGCCATGTCGTTGCCGGCACAGATCCAGCAATGCGTTGGAGCTGTCGACCCCGGTCAGCTCGCAGCCATGCTCGATCAGGTCACTCGCCAACGGCTCGGCGCCGCCACAGCCCAGGTCCAGCACCTGCCGCCCAGCGCCCATGAGCTGGCGAAAGCGCTGCAACCAGGCCAGCTCGGACTGAAAGCCACGGGTATTGGCGCGGCGAACCTGGTCCCAGGCCGTGGCATGGCGCTGGTACAAGTCGACGATATGGCGGGCGGAGTCATCCATGGCGAACCTGCAATCACAAGAAAAGGCGTCGATTAAACCCCGATGACGCTCCCGCCACAATCTGCAACAGCCTCGCCACTAGAGCTGCACGACCACAGGCGGGGCGCGGCGTACCTGGCGCACCGAAACGAACAACAGCAACGACAGCCCGGCGTACGAGCCGAACAACCAGCCGGCCGCCCGGGCTGTCCCGGCCAGGTCAGTACCGCTACCCAGCCCCGCCAGGTTGACGATCATCCCCGCCAGCGCCGCTCCCAGCGCTGTAGCCACCAGTTGCACGGTGGTGATCGAAGCCCCGGCCAGCTCCTTCTGGTCGGCCGGGGCGTTCTCCAGCACCCGCGCCAGCAGGTGCGGCCAGGCCAGGCCAATACCGACCCCCACCAACACCATGGCCAGGCATATTGCCCCCAGGCTCGCCAGGCTGCTGGCGGCGGGCATGGCCAGGTAGGCCAGGAGCAGCCCGGTCACCACCAGCAACGGCGCGCTGGCCACGGCCCGGGCCGCAGCGCCCGCCCCCAGCCCGGAGCTGGCCAGCGCTCCCAGGGTCCAGCCCGCAGCCATCAAGGCGGCGATGTAACCGGCCAGCAACGGCGTCTGGCCATGCAGCACCTGGAGGAACAATGGCACGAAGACCTCGCTGGTCATGCCCACCACCAGCAACGCCATGGACAGGTACAGCGACAGCAACAGGTTGCCGGACCTCAAGCTGCCACGGGGCAACAGGCGTTTAGACGAACGGTTCTCCATGGCCCCCACCACCAGCAACAGGCCCAGGCCCACGGCCAACCCCAGGACGTTGTACAGCGCCGAGGCGCTGATGCTGCCAACGGAAATCGCCAGGACCATGACCGTCAGCAGCATCAACTGCAGTCCGGGGAGTGGCGTACGTGGTGCCGGTTCGCCGTTCTTTCCCGGTAACAGGGCGACGGCCAGCAGCATGAACAGCAAGGTACAAGGCAACAGTACCCAGAATGCCGCACGCCAGCTGCCGTGCTCGGCGAATACCCCACCCACCGCCGGCCCGATCAGCGTAGCCATGCCCCACATGGCCGAGATCAGCGCCATCGCCCGGGGCCACAGCGGTTCATCGAACACCAGGCGGATCATCGCGTAGGGCAAGGCGAACAACAGGCCTCCGCCCAGCCCCTGGACACTGCGCCCGACAATCAGCCAGGCCATGTCCGACGCCAGCGCACACAAACCGCAGCCCAGCATGAACACCAGGCCCGCCAGGGCATACGCCAGCTTCGGGCCCAGCACTGCCAGGGCCCGGGTCGAGAGTACGGAGCCGATGATCGAGGCGACCACGAACAGCGTGGTGTTCCAGGCGTAGTAGCCCAGGCCGCCGATGTCTTGCACCACCGACGGCAGCAAAGTGGTGACCAGGTAGATGTTGATTGCATGCAGCGCGACGCCCCCGGCCAGGGCTGCGGAGCGCAGCCCATTCTTGCCCAGTAGCAGTGCCGACCAGCCCGTTGTCGATGCCATGGCTTGTTCCTGTCTGGTTGTTCGAGAAGGCCGCACTGTATTACACAAGCAATTGCTTTGATAATTGGTTTTTTCAACATCGACCACGCCCCGCTCTTAGCGAACCCACAAAGGACAATCTCCAGGCCAGGCCGGCGGAGCCTGTTATGCTTGCCCGGCTATCTGCGTTGCGCAGGCACTCGAATGTTCCCGATCGCCCCTTGGTCAATGGTCCAGCATGTCTACGATGTCTTCCCCGGCCGACAAGAAAAACCCCGGCGCCACCGCCGAGCGGATCCTGTTTTTGCTGAAAACCCGCGGCCCGTTGAAAACCGCCGACCTGGCGCCACTGCTGGAGGTG
Organism: Pseudomonas sp. MSSRFD41; assembly: GCF_014230245.1. Classification (NCBI taxonomy): domain Bacteria; kingdom Pseudomonadati; phylum Pseudomonadota; class Gammaproteobacteria; order Pseudomonadales; family Pseudomonadaceae; genus Pseudomonas; species Pseudomonas sp. MSSRFD41. Next base: position 134,743 of record NZ_JACKZK010000012.1, read on the forward strand.
TCGCTGGAGGCCACCCGTCAACAGTTGCAGAAGCTGGTGGATAGCCAGCTTATCGCCGGCCAACTGATGCCGGCCCAGGGCGCCGGACGTCCGTCGCAGAAATGGGTACTGACCGAACAGGCCCAGGCGCGTTTCCCCGATACCCACGCCAACCTGACCTTGCAGTTGATCGACTCGATCCGCGCAGTGTTCGGCGCCGAGGGTGTCGAGCGCATCGTCAGCGACATGGAACGGATCAACAACGCCGAGTACCTGGCCACCTGCGCCCCGCTGTCGACCCTGGAAGAACGGGTCCGCGCCCTGGCACGGATTCGTGACCTGGCCGGCTACATGGCCCATGTGGAAAGCGCAGGCGATGACTGGTTGCTGATCGAAAGCCACTGCCCGATCTGTGTCGCCGCGCGGCAATGCCAGGGTTTCTGCCGCTCCGAACTGCAAGTGTTCCAGGCGGCCATCGGCGAATTGGGCGAAGTACGGCGCATGGAACACCTGATCACCGGCGACCGGCGCTGCGTATACCGCATCAGCGCCCCGGGCGCCGACTCATGAGCAAGCTCGCCTGGCTGCTCAAGCAGGGCGCGCTGGTGTTCACGGTCGCGGCCCTGACCCTCTCGGCCTGGCGGATCTATGACAGTGAACGCGGCCCGGCGCTGCAACCCTGGCACCTGTATGTTCCCCACGAACTGGACGCCGGGGAGCTCGACCGCAGCGATTGGACCGGCTGGCTCAAGGCCGAGGACCGGGTATTCGCCGAGGTCGAACAAGCCGTCAGCGCCTCGCTGGATCCGACCCGGGTGCCACCGTTCAATCGCTATCGCCAGGACAGCCGGGTCTATCCCCCGGGGTTCGCCACCGACTGGAACCGCTCTTACCTGCTGCGCCCGCAGGGGCACCCCCGGGGCGTGGTGGTGTTGGTGCATGGTCTTACCGACTCGCCCTACAGCCTGCGGCACATCGCCCAGCGCTATGTCGAGCACGGCTACCTGGCCATCGGCCTGCGCCTGCCCGGCCACGGCACGGTGCCCGCAGGCCTGACCGATGCCCGCTGGCAAGACTGGCTGGCCGCCACGCGCCTGGCCCTGCGCACCGCCCGGGCCGAAGTTCCGGCACCGGCGCCACTGCATCTGGTGGGTTACTCCAACGGTGGCGCCCTGGCGGTCAAGTATTCCCTGGATGCCCTGCTCGATCCGCAGTTGCCCCAGGCCCAGCGCCTGGTGCTGGTCTCGCCGATGATCGGGGTCGCGGCCTCCGCGCGCTTCGCCGGGTTGGCTGCCTGGCCGGCAGTGTTCCCGGCCTTCAGCAAGACGGCGTGGCTGAACCTGCGGCCGGAATACAACCCGTTCAAGTACAACTCGTTCCCGGTCAACGCTGCCCGCCAGTCCTGGCTGCTCACCGACGCCTTGCAAAGCCAGCTGCAAGCCTTGGCGAACGACTCACGCCTGGTCGGGTTGCCGCCGATCCTGGCGTTCCAGTCCCTGGTGGACTCCACCGTCAGCACACCGGCCCTGGTCGAGGGGCTGTATCGGCAACTGCCGGCCAATGGCAGCGAACTGGTGCTCTTGGACCTCAACCGTGCCCGGGATTTCGAGGGGTTGCTGGATCCGGCCAATGCCACCTCCGCGGCCAGCCTGCTACCACCGCCGCCACGCAACTACAGCACGCGGATCCTGAGCAACCAGGACACCGGCAACAACACGGTACAGCTGTTGAGCACCGCTGCCGGCAGCCGGCAGGAAAGCCGGCAGTCCCTGGACCTGGCCTACCCGCCGCAAGTGTTCTCGTTATCCCATGTGGCGCTGCCCTTCCCCGTGGACGATGCGCTGTATGGCACCCAGCCCACCAGCACCGAGAATTTCGGCGTGCACCTGGGGACCCTGGCCGCCCGTGGCGAACGGGGGGTGCTGGTCCTGCCCATGGATGAGTTGATGCGCCTGACCTCCAATCCCTTCTATCCCTACCTGATCCAGCGTATCGAAGCGGATATGGACTAGCCCGCCGGGTACACCGGACGGGGGCGAAACCAAGCGAGCACGCCGTCCAGCCTACTCGCCTGCCGTACTACTTCTCGTCCTCGCAGCCCAAGCCCCGGCGTTGTGGCTCCTCGTCCACCAGGGTCTTGCCGGTACGGCCCATGATCTGGCCCTGCAAGGCCCGCAGTTCACTGCCATCCAGGCGCTTGCAGCTGTTGATTTCCCAGACATCGCCGGTGGCCGTGCTGACCGAGAACAGCCCCCAGTACTCGGTGGCGCCGGCCTTGGGATCCTCGTAGCCGAGGCTGAAGTCGAAGTAGCCCGGATGCGGTGGCTTGCCGTTTTCGTCCTGCAGGTTGCCATCGACGAACACCCCGGGCTTGTCCATCTGGTAATCCTGGTGCTTGAGGGCCACCAGCAACACCTGCTGGGCCTGTTCGCGGGTCAGCCCCGAATGCTCGATCTGGGTCGGTTGCAAGCCACCAGCGGCGCAGGCGCTAAAGGCCGCGCAGGCCAGAAGCACGCCGAGCCCCCGGAAAACCAGGCGGTTGTTCAGCATGCCAGGCGCCCTCTGACCGCAACGATGATGTCCGCCAGGTACTTGGCGAAGCCGTTGCGCCCGCCGGTGGCCGCATCGCCGCTGTTATAGCCGCTGCGTACCAGGGCCTGGGCGAATTCCATGGGCTCGCGCTTGCCACGTACCGAAGCGCCGAAGCTTTGCGCGAAGGATTGGGCCGACTGCTGGAAGGAGGCGAACTTGGCCACCTTGATGGCCGCATTGCCCAGGGGCGCCTCGGCGCCGATCTGCAGCGGGGCCGGGGCGTGCATGGAAAAGAAATTGTTCAATTCACGGGCGATGCGCCCGGTGCCGTACTGGCTCTCCTGGGCCGCCAGGCCAAGGATATTCTCCACCGGCAGGTCCAGTTGATCAGCGATCGGCTGGCACACGGCCTTGTACTTGCTGACAAAGGTCACGGCACTGATGTTGTTGCACAGTCTGGCGCTCATCGGTCTTCCCTCATTTGATCTGTCAATTCCATTTCCAGCGATTTTCCGGCGCTGAGTATAAATCAGCGCCAGAGCCTTGCCTGCGCCTTTCTTAGCCTGCTCCACCCAAGCTGTGGCCCACATCACAAGCCATTCGGCATGAGCTCGGACATGACAGGAATTACGCATAAATTTGACGATTTTTTCTTGTTTGCCGCTCTACATTGCGCCCAGCTTTCACCTGCAAATGATTCCTATTGGTCAACGTGAAACGGCGACTTCCCAAGCCAAGGTCCGGACCGATGCATCCAAAAAACCAGGAGCTGCTTCACCATGGCCATTCGTACCCCCTCTATCTTCAAGTCCGCCCTGCTCGCCGGCGCCGTGATGGCTGCCGGGCATGCCTGGGCGGCGGATGCCGACGGCATCCTGGTCTACAACGCCCAGCATGAGGGCCTGACCAAGGCCTGGGTCGAAGGTTTTACCCGCGACACCGGGATCAAGGTCACCCTGCGCAATGGCGATGACAGCGAGATGGGCAACCAGTTGGTGCAGGAAGGCAACGCTTCCCCGGCAGACGTGTTCCTGACCGAGAACTCCCCGGCCATGGCCCTGGTGGATAACGCCGGGCTGCTGGCCAAGGTCGCGCCGACCACCCTGGAGCAGGTCGGTGCCGCTTACCGGCCGAGCCATGGCAACTGGGTGGGAATCGCAGCCCGCTCCACCGTGTTTGTCTACAACCCGGCCAAGCTCGGCTCCGACCAGTTGCCCAAATCGCTAATGGACCTGGCAACACCGGCCTGGAAAGGCCGATGGGCCGCCTCGCCCGCCGGAGCTGACTTCCAGGCCATCGTCAGTGCCGTCCTGGAGCTCAAGGGCGAAGCCGCCACCCTGGAATGGCTCAAGGGCATCAAGGCCAATGCCAGCCTGTATCGCGGCAACAGCGCGGTGCTCAAGGCCGTCAATGCCGGCCAGGTGGACAGTGGCGTGATCTATCACTACTACAGCTTCGTCGACCAGTCCAAGACCGGGGAAAACAGCAAGAACACCGCCCTGTACTACTTCAAGCACCAGGACCCGGGGGCTTTCGTCAGCCTTTCCGGGGGTGGCGTACTGGCCTCCAGCAAACACCAGGAACAGGCCCAGGCCTTCCTCGAGTGGATTACCAGCAAGCAGGGCCAAGAGGTACTCAAGAGCGGTCGCTCATTCGAATATGCCGTGGGCCAGGGCGCGCCTTCCAATTCGCAACTGGTGCCCCTGGCCGAACTGGATGCCCCCAAGGTCGACGCCGCCAGGCTCAACAGCAAGAAAGCCGTGGACCTGATGGGCCAGGCCGGTCTCCTGTAAGCCATGGCCGACGACCTGTCGCTGTCCAACGCCGCCGATATCGGCAAGGCCCGGGACACCACGCTGGCCGGCTATCGCCGTCGTGGCCTGGGCCCGGGGGCCGTGCCCTGGCTGTCGGCAACGGCCTTGCTGGTGTCGTTGCTGGCCTTGCTGCCCCTGGGGTTCGTCGTCGGTATCTCGATCCAGACCGGCTGGGCGACCATTGCCCAACTGCTGTTGCGCCCACGGGTCTTGGAGCTGCTGTACAACACCCTGTTGCTGCTGGCCCTGACGCTGCCGTTGTGCGTGCTGCTGGGCGTGGCCCTGGCCTGGCTCACAGAGCGCACCGACCTGCCGGGGCGCCGGGCCTGGTCCTTGCTGGCGGTGGCCCCCCTGGCCGTGCCGGCGTTCGTTCACAGCTATGCCTGGGTCAGCCTGCTGCCGGCCCTGCATGGATTGCCGGCCGCCGTGCTGGTGTCGGTGATTGCCTATTTCCCCTTCATTTACCTACCGGTCGCTGCCTCCTTGCGTCGGCTCGACCCGGCTATCGAAGACGTTGCCGAGTCCCTGGGGCTGCGGCCCTGGCCACTGTTCCTGCGGGTGGTGCTGCCACAACTGCGCCTGGCCATCGGCGGCGGTGCGTTGCTGGTGGGCCTGCACCTGCTGGCCGAGTATGGCCTCTACGCGATGATTCGCTTCGATACCTTCACCACCGCCATCTATGACCAGTTCCAGTCCACCTATAACGGACCTGCGGCCAATATGCTGGCCGGGGTGCTGGTTCTGTGCTGCTTGCTGTTGCTGACGATCGAGTCTGCCAGTCGAGGCCACGCCCGCTACGCCCGGGTCGGCTCCGGCAGCCCCAGGGCACAACGTGCCATGCGCTTGCAGGCGATTTCGCGCTGCGCCGGCCTGGGGCTGACGACACTCACCAGCCTCCTGGCCCTGGGCGTTCCCCTATGGACCCTGGGCAAGTGGCTGCTGGCTGGCGGGATAGCCGTCTGGCAAAGCGCGGACTTGCTGCCCAGCCTGCAACAGACCCTGGTCCTGGCCAGCCTCGGCGCATTGCTGACCACCCTGGTCGCCCTGCCCCTGGCCTGGTTGTCGATCCGCGCCCCGGGCCCATTGCTGCGGTTGCTGGAAAGCTGCAACTACATCAGCAGCTCCCTGCCGGGCATCGTCGTCGCCCTGGCGCTGGTGACCATCAGCGTAAAATTCGCCCGGCCGCTTTACCAGACCAGCCTTTGCGTGCTCCTGGCATACGCCCTGATGTTCCTGCCCCGGGCGCTGGTCAGCTTGCGGGCCGGTATCGCCCAGGCCCCGGTGGAGCTGGAAAACATCGCTCGCAGCCTGGGCCGTGGACCGCTGCAGGCCCTGTGGTGGATCACCCTGCGCCTGGCGGCCCCGGGTGCGGCGGCCGGGGCGGCGCTGGTATTCCTGGCCATCAGCAACGAGCTGACGGCCACCCTGCTGCTGGCACCCAACGGCACCCGGACCCTGGCGACCGGGTTCTGGGCCATGACCAGCGAAATCGACTATGCCGCGGCAGCGCCCTATGCCTTGCTGATGATCGTGCTTTCACTGCCGTTGACCGGCCTTCTCTACCAACAGTCCAGGCGCAGCGCAGGCCGATGAATACCCTTGAACTCCATGCAGTGCATAAATCCTTCGGCCCAGTAGCGGCGCTGACCGATATCAACCTTTGCGTACCCTCTGGCAGTCGCACGGCAATCGTCGGCCCCTCGGGCTCCGGCAAGACCACCCTTTTGCGCATGATTGCCGGTTTCGAATTCCCCGACCGCGGGTGCATTACCCTCGACGGCCAGGTCATGGTCGACGACCAGGGCGCGGTACCTGCCCACCAGCGCCTGATCGGCTATGTCCCGCAGGATGGCGCGCTGTTCCCGCACTTGAGCGTGGCGGCCAATGTCGGTTTCGGCCTGCCAGGGAGCCAGGACAGCAAGCGCCAGCGCATCGCTGAACTGCTGGAAATGGTCGCCCTGGAGGCCAACATGGCAACACGCTGGCCCCATGAGCTGTCCGGCGGCCAGCAACAACGAGTGGCCCTGGCCCGCGCCCTGGCCCAACGCCCGCGGTTGATGTTGCTGGATGAACCTTTCTCCGCCCTGGATACGGGCTTGCGGGCCTCGATGCGCAAGACCGTCGCCCGCCTGCTGGCCGATGCCGGAGTGACCACGGTCATGGTTACCCACGATCAGGCCGAAGCCTTGTCCTTTGCCGACCAACTGGTAGTCATGCGCCAGGGCCGGCTGATCCAGGCCGGCCCTCCCCTGGAGCTGTACCAGCACCCGCAGGATGCGCAGACGGCGTTGTTCCTGGGCGATGCCGTGCTGCTACCGGCGCACCTGGACAACGGACTGGCCCACTGCGACCTCGGCGTGCTGCCTGTACGCGATTCGGCTGCCAGGGGCCAAGCCACGATCATGTTGCGCCCCGAGCAATTGCAACTGGCTCCAGAGGCCCCGGGAAGCGGGGTCGCAACCGGTTGCGTCGCCGTGGTCAAAGATTGCGACTTCGCCGGCAACACCTGCACCCTCAATGTCGCCCTGGCCACCGCTAGCGGTGGCGAGCAGCTGGTGCCGGTACGCAATCAGGGCCCCCACCTGCCGGCCCCGGGTACTCGGGTAAGGATTTGCACCCAGGGCCTGGCACATGTCCTGGGTGCGACAACAGCAACTTGAGCCACGCCTTGGCGGCGCACGCGATTCGGCCTGATACTGGCGCGATACCCGCCCATGGCGGGCGCAGTGAGCTCCACTCTGAACAAGGATTGAACAATGACCGAGCCTGCCGACGCAGCAGATGAGTACGTAATGATGCAGGCGGCCCACTGGTGCATCCGCCTGCGCGAGGACGACTGCAGCCTCGCGGAACGCCAGGCCTTCGAGGACTGGCTACTGAGCGACCCGAGCCATGCCTGTGAGTACTCCAGGATGCTGGAAGTCTGGGACCTGACCGGCCAGCTCGTCCCCGGCACGCCGGCGGCCTGAGTCCGGTGGACTACAGGTCGAAACGGTCCATGGCGCGACGACGTTCGTTGTCGTCGCGCAGGTCATAGCTGGCGGTGGTCTGGATATTGGTGTGATGGGCCAGTTTCTGGGCGATCGCCAGGTCATGCTCTTCGATCCCCCGAGTAATGAACGAACGACGAAAATCATGGGGCGTGATCCGCACGCCCACCTCGGCTCCTCGCTGCCGAGCGATGGAGTAGATGGCATGCTTGCTGATACGTTCACGGATGATATGGCCGCCGCGGCGAATGCGATTGAACAGGAATGGATCATCGGCCTGCCCCTTGGGCAGGCGTTCGCGGCGCAGGTCGAGCCAGGTTTGCAGCTTGTGGAAGGCCCAGGCCGGCGCGTACTTGATCAACTGCTTGTTGCCCTTGGCCAGCACCTCGAGGCTGCGCTGGTCGAAGTCCACCCGGGCCAGGTCAAGGTTCACCGATGTTCATGACTCCGCGCAGGGCATTGACGTACAGCGAAGAGGTATTGGGAGCGTAGCCATCGCGACGCAAGGTCGCGACCAGGGCGGTGACATGCTCCGGCTGCAGCTGGGGTCCTCGAGGTTCATGTCCTCATACTCCAGGCGGTCGGCCGTGTCCTGCAGCACATAGCGCAGGGTCGACTGGCTGGAGGGCGCCAATCGCGCCAGGTACAGGCCCAAGGGATTGGTCGCGCCGATGTTTTCGCTGGCTTGTTCGATGGGCGCAGTCATGGACATATGTAACAAACCGGTTGCACTTGATAGCGCCTTGGCCAGTTGCGAAAAATCCTTGGGTGGCACCCTTTTCTGCTCGCCTTAAACCCGCTAAAACTGGCGGCTACAGCCAATTGATGAACAAAATTAACAAAAAACTGAACCCTGGCTGTCTAGCTCGCAGAAAAACGGAGTTTTGGCTTCTTTTTCATATTCGTTTCACATTTTTGCGCTTAATCTCAGCCACCGACGGCCCAGGGGCCTAGTGCAGCTGTTTCACAGTTTGCACGGGTAACGCCTTGATCCACTTTACTTTTCACAATCATCGTCTTTACTCATTTGCTGCATGGAACGCCACGCTGGCCCAATCAACCGGATGTGCCCGATGACCACCGCCCCCCGCGCTCCATGAACGTTGTTCGCACGCTGCACCCTTACCCCCAGCTTTCGCATTGTGTAGACCCGAGGTAACCATGAACCAGGCTTTCCTTCCTTTCTCGCGCCCGAGCATTGGCGACGAAGAGGTGGCCGCTGTAGAGCAGGTTCTGCGCTCCGGCTGGATCACCACCGGCCCGAAAAACCAGGAACTCGAACAGCTCTTCGCCGAACGTGTCGGCGCCCGCCATGCCGTGGCCCTGTCCTCGGCCACCGGCGCCATGCACATCACCCTGCTGGCCCTGGGCATCGGCCCCGGCGATGAAGTCATCACCCCCTCCCAGACCTGGGTTTCCACCGCCAACATGATCTGCCTGCTGGGGGCGACCCCGGTGTTCGTCGATGTCGATCCCGACACCCTGATGAGCGACGCAGCGACCATCGAGGCCGCGATCACTCCCAGGACCAAGGCGATCATCCCGGTGCACTACGCGGGTGCCGCTTTCGACCTCGACCCGCTCTACGCCCTGGCGGACAAGCACGGTATCGCAGTGATCGAAGACGCCGCCCATGCCGCCGGCACCACCTACCGCGGTCGCGAGATCGGCGCCCGGGGCACGGCGATCTTCTCCTTCCATGCGATCAAGAACATGACCTGCGCCGAGGGCGCGATGTTCGTCAGCGATGACGAGGCCCTGGCCAACCGGGTGCGCATGCTCAAGTTCCATGGCCTGGGCGTGGACGCCTACGACCGCCTGACCCATGGCCGCAAGCCCCAGGCCCAGGTGATCGAGCCCGGCTTCAAGTACAACCTGGCGGACATGAACGCCGCCATTGCCCTGGTGCAACTGCAACGCCTGGACTCGATCAACGCCCGTCGCGAAGTCCTGGCCAAGGCCTACCTGGAGCGCCTGGCCGGCCTGCCGGTGCAACCGTTGCACCTGCCGCAGTATCCGCAGCAGCACAGCTGGCACCTGTTCATCCTGCGCATCGATGCCGAGCGTTGCGGGCTGGATCGCGAAGCCTTCATGAAGGGCCTGCAGGAGCAGAACATCGGCACCGGCATCCACTTCATCGCGACCCACATGCACACCTACTACCGCCAGCGTTTCCCCGACGTGCACCTGCCGCACACCGAGTGGAACTCCGCGCGGCTGTGCTCGATCCCACTGTTTCCGGACATGACCCTCGACGATGTCGAGCGGGTCGCCGGCGCCATTGAAAACCTCCTGGACTGACCCCCTTGAAACCTTATCCCATTCAGTTCGTGTCGATCGTCATCCCGGTCTACAACGAAGAACAGAGCCTTCCCGAGCTCTTGCGACGTACCGAAGCGGCCTGCCGCCTGCTCAAGCACGACTTTGAAATCGTCCTGGTGGACGATGGCAGCCGCGACGAGTCGGCCAACATCCTGCAAGCCGCCGCCGAACGCGAAGGCAGCCCGGTGGTGGCGGTGATCCTCAACCGCAACTACGGCCAGCACGCAGCGATCATGGCCGGTTTCGAGCAGTGCCGCGGCGATGTGGTGATCACCCTCGATGCCGACCTGCAGAACCCGCCGGAAGAGATTCCACGCCTGGTGGCCCAGGCCGAACTGGGCTACGACGTGGTCGGCACCGTGCGCAACAACCGCCAGGATTCGGCTTTCCGCCGCTGGCCGTCGAAGCTGATCAACCTCGCGGTGCAGCGCTCCACCGGGGTCGCCATGAGCGACTACGGGTGCATGCTGCGTGCCTATCGCCGGACCATCATCGACGCGATGCTGGCCTGCACCGAGCGCAGCACCTTCATCCCGATCCTGGCCAACAGCTTCGCCCGGCATACCACCGAGGTGCTGGTGGAGCACGCCGAGCGCGAGCACGGCGACTCCAAGTACAGCCCGATGCGCCTGGTCAACCTGATGTTCGACCTGATCACCTGCATGACCACCACGCCCCTGCGCTTGCTGAGCATCATCGGTTTCGGCATGGCCGGCCTGGGCGCGCTGTTCGCCTTGATGCTGATCGTCCTGCGGTTGATCTTCGGCGCGACCTGGGCTGGCGACGGCACCTTCGTCTTGTTCGCGGTGCTCTTCGTGTTCACCGGCGGCCAGTTCATCGGCATGGGCCTTTTGGGTGAATACCTGGGGCGCATGTACAGCGACGTGCGAGCCCGCCCACGCTTCTTCATCGAAAGAGTCTTGCGCAGCCACCCGGCGGTTCCGGCCCCGGTTGTGACTGTCGACGGTTTAACTTCCACCCATACTGATCAGGTCTCCCAATGAGCAATAAAGCTGTCGTCTTCGCCTACCACGATATTGGCTGTGCTGGCATCGAAGCCCTGCTCAACGCAGGTTATGAGATCGCCGCGGTGTTCACCCATGCCGATGACCCGAAGGAAAACACCTTCTATGGTTCCGTCGCGCAACTGTGCGCCCGCAAGGGTATCGCCGTGCATGCCCCGGAAGATGCCAACCATCCGCTGTGGATCGAGCGCATCGCCAAGCTCAATCCCGACTATCTGTTCTCCTTCTACTACCGCAACCTGCTGAGCGAGCAGCTGCTGGCCACCGCCAGCAAGGGCGCGTTCAACCTGCACGGCTCCCTGCTGCCCCGCTACCGTGGCCGCGCCCCAGCGAACTGGGTCCTGGTAAAAGGCGAGACCGAGACCGGCGTGACCCTGCACCGCATGGTCAAGCGCGCCGATGCCGGCGCGATCATCGCCCAGGAACGCGTGGCCATCGAGCGCAGCGACACCGCGCTGAGCCTGCACCACAAGCTGCGTGATGCCGCCGCCAGCCTGCTGCGCGACACCCTGCCGGCACTGGCCCAGGGCAAGATCAGCGAAACCGTCCAGGATGAATCCAAAGCCAGCTACTTTGGCCGGCGTACCGCCGCGGACGGCAAGCTGGACTGGAAACGCCCGGCCGAAGAACTGTTCAACCTGGTGCGTGCCGTGACCCAGCCCTACCCTGGCGCCTTCTGCGCCGTCGGTGAGCACAAGCTGATCGTCTGGAGCGCCGAGGTGGCCAAGGGCAACGAAGGCCAGGCTCCGGGCCGGGTCATCAGCGTCGATCCGCTGCGCATCGCCTGTGGCGAAGACTCCCTGGTCATCACCTCCGGCCAGCGCAACGCCAACGGCCTGTACCTGAGCGGCCCGCAACTGGCCAACGAACTGGGCCTGGTGGACGGCTCCCTGCTGCGCGGCGCCGAGTCCGGCCGCAAGCCACGTCGGACCCGGGTGCTGATCCTGGGGGTCAACGGCTTCATCGGCAACCACCTGTCCGAGCGCCTGCTGCGCGACGACAAGTACGAAGTCTACGGCCTGGACATCGGCTGCGACGCCATCGAGCGCCTGCGCAGCCACCCGAACTTCCACTTCGTCGAAGGCGACATCAGCATTCACTCCGAGTGGATCGAGTACCACATCAAGAAGTGCGACGTGGTGCTGCCGCTGGTGGCCATCGCCACCCCGATCGAATACACCCGTAACCCGCTGCGCGTATTCGAACTGGACTTCGAAGAGAACCTCAAGCTGGTCCGCTACTGCGTGAAGTACAACAAGCGGGTGATCTTCCCGTCGACGTCGGAAGTCTATGGCATGTGCCAGGACAAGAACTTCGACGAAGACAACTCCAACCTGATCGTCGGCCCGATCAACAAGCAGCGCTGGATCTACTCGGTCTCCAAGCAACTGCTGGACCGCGTGATCTGGGCCTACGGCGCCAAGGGCCTGAACTTCACCCTGTTCCGTCCATTCAACTGGATGGGGCCGCGCCTGGACCGCCTGGACTCGGCACGTATCGGCAGCTCCCGGGCCATCACCCAGTTGATCCTCAACCTGGTGGAAGGCACCCCGATCCGCCTGTTCGACGGTGGCGAGCAGAAGCGCTGCTTCACCGACATCGCCGACGGCATCGAGGCCCTGGCCCGCATCGTCGACAACGAGAACGACTGCTGCAACGGCCAGATCATCAACATCGGCAACCCGGACAACGAAGCCAGCATCCGCCAGTTGGGCGAAGAGCTGCTGCGTCAGTTCGAGGCCCACCCACTGCGTGGCAACTTCCCGCCATTCGCCGGTTTCCGCGAAGTGGAAAGCAAGGCTTTCTACGGCGCCGGCTACCAGGACGTGGAACACCGCAAGCCAAGCATCGAGAACGCCAAGCGCCTGCTGGACTGGGAACCGACCGTGGAGATGAGCCAGACCATCGGCAACACCCTGGACTTCTTCCTGCGCGAAGCCATGCTGGAAATCGCCGATCGCGCCAAAGAAGAAGCACGCTGATGCAGGCAGGTCTGCGCATTGATGTCGATACCTACCGCGGCACCCGGGAGGGGGTGCCACGGCTGCTCGAAACGCTGGATGAAGCCGGGGTCAAGGCCACGTTCTTCTTCAGCGTCGGGCCGGACAACATGGGGCGCCACCTGTGGCGCCTGATCCGTCCGCAGTTCCTCTGGAAAATGCTGCGGTCCAATGCTGCCGGCCTGTATGGCTGGGACATTCTCCTGGCCGGCACCGCCTGGCCAGGCAAGCCCATCGGCCGGGACCTGGGGCACTTGATGCGCCAGGCCCTGGCTGCCGGGCATGAAGTCGGCCTGCACGCCTGGGATCACCACGGTTGGCAGGCCAACACCGGGCGCTGGAGCCAGGCCCAGCTGATCGAACAGATCCGCCGTGGCGTCGACAGCCTCAACGATATTCTCGGGCAAGCGGTGAGCTGCTCGGCATCCGCCGGTTGGCGTGCCGATGAGCGGGTCATCGAAGCCAAACAACAATTCGGCTTTCGCTACAACAGCGATTGCCGCGGCCAGAGCCTGTTCCAGCCACGCTTGGCGGACGGCGGCCTGGGCGCGCCACAAATTCCGGTAGACCTGCCGACCTTCGATGAAGTCGTCGGCCCCGTGGTGTCGAGCGCTGATTTCAACGCCTTCATCCTCGACCGGTTCAAGCCAGGCAAGCTCAATGTCTACACCATCCACGCCGAAGTAGAAGGGATTCTGATGGCCAATGACTTCCGCCAGCTGCTGGCCAGTGCCAAGCAGCGCGACATTCATTTCCAACCCCTGGGAGACCTGCTCCCGGCGGATATCTCCAGCCTGCCGGCAGGCCAGGTGGTACGCGGCGCCCTGGAAGGCCGCGAAGGCTGGCTGGGAGTGCAAGGAGCATGAGCAGACGCTGGGCCCTGTCGCTGCTGCTGGTCGCTTTCGGCCTGTTCTACCTCCTGCCCATGGCCACCCATGGCCTGTGGATTCCCGATGAAACGCGCTATGCGCAGATCAGCCAGGAAATGCTCCATGGCGGTCAATGGGCATCGCCGCATTTCATGGGGATTCGCTACTTCGAAAAGCCGGTGGCCGGTTATTGGTTCATGGCCATCGGCCAAGCGTTGTTCGGTGACAACCTGTTCGGCGTGCGCCTGGCCTCGGCCCTGAGCACCGGCCTGAGCGTGGTCCTGGCCTACCTGTTGGCCATGCGCTTGTGGAACGACTCACGCAAGGCTGTGGCCAGTGCCTTGCTGTACATGAGTTTTACCGTCGTGGCGCTGCTGGCCGGCTACGCCAACCTCGATCCGCAGTTCACCTTCTGGGTCAACCTGAGCCTGGTGGCGTTGTGGTTCACGTTCGACTGCAAGACTTCCCGCGGACAGTTGCTGGCCTGGGTAGTCCTGGGCCTGGCCTGCGGCATGGGCTTCATGACCAAGGGCTTCCTGGCCTGGTTGCTGCCGGTGCTGGTGGCCCTGCCCTACGCCATCTGGCAGAAACGCCTGCGCTCGTTGCTGGTCTTGGGTGGCATCGGCGTACTCGTCGCGGTCCTCATCAGCCTGCCCTGGGCCTTGGCGGTACATGCCCAGGAGCCGGACTACTGGCGTTTCTTCTTCTGGCACGAGCATATTCGCCGTTTCGCCGGTGAAGATGCCCAGCACGCCTCGCCATGGTGGTACTACCTGCCATTGCTGGTGGCTTTCAGTGTGCCCTGGGTCATGCTGCTGCCAGCCACGTTCAAACAAGCCTGGCACCAGCGGCGCCTGGGCAGTAGCGGTTTCCTGCTGTTGTGGCTGGTGCTGCCACTGGCCTTCTTCAGCCTGAGCAAGGGCAAGTTGCCCGCCTATATCCTGCCGTGCCTGTTGCCTCTGGCGCTGCTGATGGGCAATACCCTGATAGATCGCCTGGGCAACAAGCAGACGCGCCTCATCAGTCTCAATGGCCTGCTCAATTTGCTGGCGGGCCTGCTGGGGCTCCTGGCGCTGGTGTACTTCCAGCTGAAAAAACCGGTGTACGTGGATGAACCGCAGCACCTGGTGCTGGTGTACGTCCTGCTGCTGGGCTGGATCCTCAGCAACCTGCTGGCGGCCATGCGTCCGTCGACCCTGTGGGCTGCCCCGGCCCTGGGCAGCTTCCTGCTGGTGGCGCTGGCCCCGGCGGCCCTGCCCAACTCGGTGGTCTACAACAAGATTCCCGACCAGTTCATCATCGATCACGTCGCTGAGCTGAGCGCATCCAAGAACCTGCTGAGCAACGATCTGGGCGCGGCATCGGCCCTGGCCTGGCGCCTGCGCCGCAGCGACGTGACCCTGTACAACACCGAGGGCGAGTTGAAGTACGGCCTGGCCTATGACGATTCGGCCCAGCGCAAGGTCGACCTGGACCAGGTCCAGCCGTGGATAGCCGAAGCTCGCAAGCAAGGCCCCGTGGGCGTGGTCATGCGGGTCAAGAGCAGCGATGAAGAGCATGAAGTCCAGCTCCTGCCACCGGATGCCAAGCGCTATGCCCAGGGCAATATCGTGATCTTCATCATTCCCCAGAGCCAGCCATGAGCCTGTTGCTGCTATTGCTGGCCTGCGGGCTCACCTGCCTGGGCCAGGTGGCACAGAAATTCGCCGTGGAAAGCTGGCGCGACCAGCCCTCGGACCTGCTGGCCAAGTTGCGTTCGGGCTGGTTGTGGCTGGCCCTGTTCAGCCTCGGCCTGGGCCTGTTGGTATGGCTGCTGGTATTGCAGCGCATGGAAGTGGGTGTGGCCTACCCGATGCTCAGCCTGAATTTCGTGCTGGTCACCCTGGTTGCCCGTTTCGTCTTCCACGAACCCATCGACCGCCGGCATTGGCTGGGGGTCGCCCTGGTGATCGGCGGCGTAGTGCTGCTGGGGCGTCACGCATGAGCCGGGCCAAGGGCTTCGCCTTCGCCCTGGGCAGCGTAGTGCTGGTCAGCGGGGCACAACTGGCCATGCGCTGGAGCATGACGCGCCTGCCCGCGCCCCAGCAGTGGCTGGAGGCCCTGGGTAACGGCAGCGTCGACCTGGCCGCCCTGGCGGTAGTCGTCGCGGCGATCTTCGCCTATGCCCTGTCGATGCTCTGCTGGCTGCTGGCCCTGCGCGACCTGCCACTGGGCCGGGCCTATTCGCTGTTGAGCATCAGCTATGCGCTGGTCTACCTGCTCGCCGCCGGCCTGCCGCTGTTCAACGAGCCGTTCACGCTTTCCAAAACCCTTGGGGTGGCCTTGGTCATCCTCGGGGTCATCACCATCAACTCTCGATCTGCACCCGCGACAAGTCCCAGGAATACCCCATGAAAATCAGTGTATTTGGAAGTGGTTATGTCGGCCTCGTACAGGCTGCCGTGTTGGCTGAAGTCGGCCACGATGTCATCTGCATGGACATCGATGAGCAAAAAGTCAAACAGCTGCAACAAGGACACGTGAGCATCTTCGAACCCGGGCTTGCGAGCCTGGTCAAGGAAAACCTCGAGGCCAAGCGCCTGCACTTCACCCACGACGAGAAACTCGCGGTGCAACACGGCCAGGTGCTGTTCATTGCCGTTGGCACGCCCTCGAGCGAAGACGGCTCGGCCGACCTGCGCTACGTGCTGTCGGTGGGCGATGCCGTGGCCCGCCACCGTGAGCAGCCGCTGATCCTGGTGGAGAAATCCACCGTACCGGTAGGCACCGGCGATACCCTCAAGGCCCACATCGAGAAAGCCCTGGACGGTCGTCCGCTGCAATTCGATATCGTTTCCAACCCGGAATTCCTCAAGGAAGGCTCGGCGGTTTCCGACTGCCGTCGCCCGGACCGGATCATCATCGGTTGCGCCCGCGAAGAAGTACGCGACGTGATGCGCGACCTGTATGCGCCGTTCAACCGCAACCACGACCGCATCATGTTCATGGACCTGCGCAGCGCCGAGCTGACCAAGTACGCCGCCAACTGCATGCTGGCGACCAAGATCAGCTTCATCAACCAGATCGCCGAACTGGCCGAGCACCTGGGGGCCGATATCGAGTCGGTACGCTTGGGGATCGGTGCCGACACTCGTATCGGCTACCACTTCATCTACCCTGGCTGCGGCTATGGCGGCTCGTGCTTCCCCAAGGACATGCGCGCCCTGATCCACAGCGCCGAGCAGGCCCATTGCTCCAGCGACCTGCTGCAAGCGGTGGAAGCCATCAACGAGCGGCAGAAGCACAAGCTGTTCGAGCGTATCAAGGCGTTCTACAAGGGCGACCTGAAAGGCAAGACCTTCGCCCTGTGGGGCCTGGCATTCAAGCCCAACACCGACGACATGCGCGATGCCCCGAGCCGGGTGCTGCTCGATGCACTGTTCGCCGCCGGCGCCGAGGTCCGGGCCTTCGACCCGGAAGCCATGCAGGAAACCCAGCGCCTGTACCCGGATGAGTCGCGCCTGATGCTCATGGGCACCCCGGAGTCGGTGCTCAACGGCGCCGACGCCCTGATCATCTGCACCGAGTGGCAGCAGTTCAAGGCCCCGGACTTCGAGCTGATCCAGCAGCGCCTCAAGGCGCCGGTGATCTTCGACGGCCGCAACCTGTACGACGCCGAACGCCTGGCCCGTAACGGCTTCACTTACTTCCCGATCGGTCGCGGCGAATCGCGCAACCTGCCGATCCCCCATCAGCAGTGGTCCGCCGAGGCCTGAATGAGCACGCACTCCAGCTCCCCTTCGAACACATTACTTTGGCAATCGTTGGGGCTGGGGCTGCTGACTTTGCTGCTGTTCTGCGCCGGCGCCGACCATCAGTCGGCGATCGGCTTCGATTCCCGGTTCGTCCTGTTCGCCAAGGAAATGCTGCGCCATGGCCCGGGGTTCTTCCCCACCACCTACGGCGAGCCCTATGCCGACTACACCAGCGCCTCGACCCTGCTGGTGTGGCTGTTCTCGCTTCCCGGCGGGCAGGTCACCAGCTTCACCGCCTGGTTGCCCACGGCCATCGCCTCGGCACTGATCGTCAGCCTGCTCTATCGCCTGCTGGCGCCCTACTCTCGCACCTGGGCGTTGTCGAGCATCGCCCTGTTGCTGCTGAGCAATACCTTCATCAGCGAAACCCGCGCGGTATCCCTTGACCAGATGCTCGCCGCCGTGTCCCTGGCGGTGTTCTACCTGGGTTACGCCCATGACCATTTCGCCGCGCCCCGGCGCCTGGGCTGGATCCTGCTGTTGCTGGTAGTGGGTTTCGCCATTCGTGGACCCATCGGCCTGGTGATCCCCACCGGCATGCTATGCAGCTATTACCTGTTGGCAGGCCAGTGGCGGCGCCTGTTCGGCTTCGGCTTCAGCGCCCTCGGATTACTGGCGGCGTGCGTTGCCCTGCTGCTGTGGCTGGCCAAGCTCAGCGGCGGCCAGGCATTCGTCGACGATGTGATCCGCATGCAGTTCATGGGGCGCATGGACGGCAGCGAAGGCTCCAGTGATGTCTTCTATTACTTCACCAGTTCCCTGGGCAACTACGCCCTGGCCTACCCGCTGGCGCTCCTGGCCTGGGTCGCCGTGCTGCTGGGCCGCTCGGGCGAACCGGCCAGCCCGGCCCTCAGGCTGCTGCGCTGGAGCACCGCGGCGGCGCTGGTGGTGATGATCGGCCTGTCGATTCCCCAGGCGAAGAAGGCGCGCTACCTGCTGCCGATGCTGCCCATGGCGGCCATCATCGCCAGCTATCCGTTCCAGGCCCATGGCGGCCGGTCGATGGCTTGGCTGCGCGGATTGATCCAGGGCCTGTGGCTGCTATTGCCGGCACTGCTGATGGTGGGCCTGGTGGTGTTGCGGCGCAAATTCCCCGACCAATTGACCAGCCTCACTCCCATGCTGGTGGTGCTGGGGCTGCTCCAACTGCTGTCCCTGGCGTTGCTGTTCAAGCGCCAGTGGCGCGCCGTGGGCTTGGCCTACAGCGCTGTGCTGGCGGTCTGGGCCTGTTACATCGGGGTGTTCGAACCCGTCCAGCACCGGCTCTACGACACCCGGGCCTTCAGCCAGGCGGCGCTGCGCCTGATCGAGGAGCAGCCGGCGCCGCTGGTCCTGCACCGCATGGGCAAGGACGCCAAGGCGATCAAGTTCATGGTCAACCTGGACCGCGACCTGCAGCCGCGCTTCACCGACCAGGCCGCGGCGCTGGAGCAGATTGCCGGGCCGGCCTGGATCATCCTCGACCAGGATGACCTCGCCGACCTGCAAGGCAGTCCCCTGGCCGGACTGAAACCGGCGCTCAGCGCACGCTTCGACAAGAACGACTTCGTCCTCCTGCACTTGCCCGGCCCCGCCTTGCCACAGCCCTGAAGCCGTTGCACAAGGCCCCGGCGGCTCCTTACACTCGCGCCCATGACCATTGAAATCCGCCGGGCGCGAGTGCCCGATGCCCGCTTCCTCCCCGCCATCGAAACTTCCGCTGCCACGCTGTTTCGCCGCGATCCGCAACTCGCCTGGCTGGCCGACGCGCCAGTGGCGGATAGCGCTTGCCACGAACAACGCATCCGCACCCAGGTGGTCTGGGTGGCCATCGCCGACAATGCTGGCCCGTGCGCTTTTCTCGCCGCCCAGGTCTTCGGCCCGCAGTTGCATGTATGGGAGGTCTCGGTAGCCAGCGACCACCAGGGCCGGGGTATCGGCAAGGCCCTGCTGCAGGCCGCGATCGAACATGCGCGCCAGCGAGGGCTCGAGGCCCTGACCCTGAGCACCTTCCGCGAGTTGCCGTGGAACGAACCCTTCTATCGGCGCCTGGGCTTCGTCACCCTGGAGACGGCCCGGCTGCCGGCGCGCCTGTGCCAGGTCCTGGCCGACGAGGCCGAGCACGGGCTGCCGGCGCAGCGGCGCTGCGCCATGCACCTGCTGCTCTAGCGAATGCAGCACCGGGTAGATTCATGCGCCTGGCAGATCAGGGCTTGAATGCAAAAAAACTGCACTTAAAGAGCATTATTATGAATTTGCCAGTCACCGTATCGATCGGCAAACTGCGCCCGTTCCTCCCCCAAATGTTGGAACGTTCAAGGGCTTTCTGGTGATCCAGGCAAAGCCCTTCTTTTTGCCCGCCGTCTGTAAATGGATCGTTGTCATCGATGTTCGCCCGCTGGAAACCCGCTGCCATCAATACCCGTCCCCTGGAATGGAGCCGCGCCGCCCTCGGCATGGCCCTGGGAACCCTGTTCAGTGTGTGGTTCTGCGCCCAGGTATTCGGCATGCCCGTGGCCGTGCACCTGATCGGCCCCCTCGGTGCCTCGGCGGTGCTGCTGTTCGCAGTGTCCTCCGGGGCCCTGGCGCAACCCTGGTCGATCCTCGGTGGCTACCTGTGCGCCGCGGTAATGGCGCTGTTGGTGGCCCAGGTGCTGGGGCGTAGCCTGGGCAGCGCCTGCCTGGCCGCAGGCATGGCAGTGGTGCTGATGTGCTGGCTACGTTGCTTGCATCCGCCGGCTGGTGCGGTGGCCCTGACCCTGGTGCTGGCCGACCCGGACAGCATCGCCCTGGGCTGGCTGGAGCTGGGGCCGGTGATGCTGGCCGCCGCCAGCTTGCTGGCCAGCGCCCTGGCCTATAACAACCTGACCCGCACTCGCTACCCCAAGGGGCCGAGCGAGCCGCCGGCGGTCCTGGTTCCAGCCTCCGCCACCGACAGCCTGGCGATCACCGCCGCCGACCTGAAGCTGGCCCTGGAGGAAATGGAAGAGTTCTTCGACGTCACGCCCGAGGATCTCGAGCAACTGGTCCACGCCAGCGAGGCCCACGCTCGGCGCCGCAGCATCGGCCAGGTGCTGGCCTCGGCCTCCGAACCGCGCCCCTGAGGCCGCGCTTGTCGCTGTCGCGGTTCGCCCCTGGAGTCAGTTGATCGGCGACCAGCGCTGGGACCAGTCGGTGTCCTGGCCAATCACTTCGCGCAAGACCTCGAAGGCTCGCTGCAAGGGAGCCGAATCGCGCTCCCGGGCATAGAGCAGGTAGGTGGGGAAACTGAACTCCGGGGCCTTCTCCACTCGCTCCAGTACGCCGCTGTCCAGATAGCTCTGGACCACCCGGGTACGGAAATAGCCGCTGCCGCCGGAATCGAGGATGAACTGCAGCGCCAGGGGCCCAAGGTTGAAACCCACCGCGGCCTTTGCCTGTTCAGGCAGTGCGGCGTCGTGCTGGCGCCGGAAATCCTCGCCCCAGTCGATATACACATAGGGCTCCGGGCGTCCGGCCAGGCGTACCAGGATCAGCTTCTCCTCCAGCAGTTGCTCAACCTGCAGGCCTGGCGAGTACAGCGGCTGGAATACCAGCGCCGCATCCAGCACGCCCAACTCCAGTTGACGCTGCAAGCTCGCGCCATCGCCGATCTGGGTCCGCACCGCATGGTTGGGCAAGGCCTGGCGCAGGCGCCGTACCCAATGCAGCATCAACGGATTGCACAGGCTCAATTCGCCCCCCACATGCAGCACATTGCGATAACCGGCCAAGAGCGGCAGGTCGCGCTGGGCCGCTTCCCAGGTCTGCACCAGTTGGTTGGCGTAGGTGATGAAGGCTTCGCCGTCGGCCGTGGGACGGGCCCCGGCCCGGTTGCGCACCAGCAGCTTGCAGTTGAGCTGGCCTTCCAGGTTCTGTACCCGGGCACTGATGGCGGTCTGGGTCAGGTGCAGGCGCTCGGCGGCGGCGATCAGGCTGCCGCTGCGAACGATTTCCAGGAAGGTGCGGGCCAGCTCGATATCCATACTGCCTCGAGAGCGTCAAAGTCGAGCGCCATTGTAGCGACCCGTTTGCCGGGAACCAGTGGCAGCGTCCGGAGATTCACCCACGGCTGCGGCACTGGCGATACTGACCGCAAACTAACAGCCAGGATATCTTCATCAAAGCCAAGTAACTTTTTATTCCCGCAAAGCCGCAGGATGATTGACCCGGCAATATAAATTACAACTTCGACATGTTACTTCGTGAAATATTCAGCGCATATTGGCAAACGAATTTTTCACAAGACACCCACTGATTATCGACATGGATTTCCCAAAGATTAATCCACTGCCAGCCTTGGAACTTGCCAATGTCGCGATCAATAAATTCATCTTCCAGACGTCCATCAAAACAACTTCCACGTTACTTGCTGGTGGGCGCGATCGCCACCGCGGCTCATTACGTGGTGTTCCTGCTGCTACTCGGTCCCCTGCCGGCGCTGTTGGCCAGTTTGCTGGGCGCCAGCCTGGGAACCTGGCTCAGCTACCAGGGCAACAAGCGCTGGACCTTTGCCCGGGGCGATTGCCAGGCTCGTAGCGACCAGGCCTGGCGCTTCTGCGTCACGGCCGCCGTCTACAACCTCGGCAATGCTTTGCTGATGCTGTGCCTGCTGGCCCTGGCACCGGACTGGCCGTTATCGATGCAACTAGTGAGTACCTTCTGCCTGACCTTGGGCAGCTACTGGATAAACCGGACCTGGACTTTTAAAAATGAAATTGCCTAGCCACGCGCAAGTAGACAATCACCCAGTCATCAGCGTCATTGTCTGCTGTTATAACGAAGCCCATGTATTGCCGGAGTTCCACCATCGCTTGACATTGGTATTGAGCGCCCTGCCGGTGGCCTATGAAATTCTCTATGTCAACGATGGCAGCCAGGATGGAAGTTATGAACTACTGGAACAGTTCTGCCGCGCGCCCCGGGTGCGCTGCTTGAACTTGAGCCGCAACTTTGGCAAGGAATCGGCAATGTCCGCCGGCATCGACCATGCGGCCGGGGATGCGGTGCTGTTCATCGATGCCGACCTGCAAGACCCGCCGGAACTGATCCCGGCCATGGTGCGCCATTGGCTGGCCGGCCACGACATCGTCAACATGCAGCGCAGCGACCGACGTAGCGATACCGCCGGCAAGCGCCTGAGCGCCCGGCTCTACTACAAGCTGATGAACCTGCTGGTGGACAAGTACCCGGTACCACCGGATGTCAGCGACTTCCGCCTGATCGGCCCCGCGCCATTGAACGCCCTGCGCCACATGCCCGAGCGGGCGACCTTGATGAAGGGCCTGGTCAACTGGCTGGGTTTCAAGACCGTGGAGATTCCCTATCGGAGGGCCCGGCGCAAGGCCGGCGAGTCGAAGTGGAGCCCCATGGCCCTGGTGGACCTGGCGATGGAGGGCGTCCTGGCCTTTTCCCGCAAGCCCCTGCGCTGGTTCAGCGTGCTCAGCCTGGCCACCCTGCTGTTGACCTGCTCCTACCTGTTGCACCAGTGGCTCGCCGACGCCTTCAGCATCGATCACCTGATCCTCGGTGCCATGGCCCTGGCACTGGTGGGCATCGCCATGGTCGGCGAATATATCGGCGCCGCATTGGTCGAGGTCAAGCGCCGACCGCTGTACTTCCTGCACAGCACCTTCGGCGGCTTCCCCCGACAATTGCCGGCACCTTCCACGACCCGGGCCGACGAACAAGAAGTGCTTCGATGAACAGACTTTCCACCCGCCACCTGTGGTGGCTGCTGTTGGGCATCCTCGGCCTGCGCCTGCTGACCCTGGGCCTGTATCCGTTGATGGACACCTCCGAAGCGCGCTATGCCGAGATGGCGCGCAAGATGCTGGAGCTCGATGATTGGGTGACCCCGATGTTCGACTACGGCGTGCCGTTCTGGGGCAAGCCGCCGTTAGCCTTCTGGAGCCAGGCCCTGGGCATGCAGTGGTTGGGCATCAACGAGCTGGCCGTGCGCCTGCCCGCCTGGCTGTTCCATATAGCCAGCTGTCTGTTGCTGATCCGCTTTGCCCGCGAAGAGTACGACGAGCGCATCGGTCTCTTGGCGGCCATCCTGTTCTCCAGCTCCGGCCTGGGGCTGCTGGCCGCTGGCGTGGTCTTGACCGACCCGGCCCTGAGCTTCTCGATCCTGCTGGCCAGCTACGGTTTCTGGCGCGGCGCGGTGCATGGCCGACGTGCCTGGGCCCTGGCCGGGTTCTTCGGCCTCGGCCTGGGACTGTTGGCCAAGGGACCGCTGGTGCTGGTGCTGGTGGGAGCCCAGGCCGGGCTCTGGACCCTGTTCAACCGGCAGTGGCGCGCCCTGCTGAACCTGCCCTGGTTCAGCGGCCTGGGGGTAATGCTGTTGGTGTCCGTTCCCTGGTACCTGTTGGCCGAATGGCGCACGCCCGGGTTTCTCGACTACTTCCTGGTGGGCGAGCACTGGAAACGCTATATGGTCAGCGACTGGCCTGGCGATCTGTACGGCAGCGCCCATGAACGCCCCTACGCCAGCATCTGGCTGGAACTGCTGATGGCACTGCTGCCCTGGAGCCTGTTGCTGCCGTTGCTGTACCGGGTCTATCGACCGTCCGCCTGCCTGGACCTGCGCCTGAGCTTCATCAGCTGGTGGGCCGTGGTCACCCCACTGTTCTTCACCTTCTCCAGCAATATCCTGTGGACCTACGTCCTGCCCGCCCTGCCCGCCTGGTGCCTGCTGCTGGCGCTGGCCCTGACCACGCCACGGCGGGCCGATGGCAAGACAGTCTCGCCAGGGTGGCTGGGATTGGCCTTGCTGCTGCCCCTGGGCCTGCTGTTCACCGTGACCCAGGGCGCGGCCCTGCAACGTGCGCAGAACCAGCAAGCCATGGCCCAGGCCTGGAACGGCCTGCAAGCCAACGAGCCGGCGCCGCTATTCTACTGGGGCCGACGCTCGTACTCGGCGCAGTTCTACACCGCCGGGCAAGCCCGGCGGATCGAGCGCCTGGAGGAATTGCCGATCGACCAGGCCTTCTACCTGGTACGACGGCAGAAAGACCTTGCGCCAGTCAGCGGGCAACTGGCGGCCCTGGGCTGCGAAGAACGCCTGCGGGCCAGCCAGAGCGTACTGTTCAAGTGCCCGGCGCGGGCCCCTGGGCCGCGTGGCGCTGGCGTGCCGGCACCGCCAGGCTGACCGCCCGCGCCGAAACCCCGGTGCTGCGGGCCAAGGCTGCACGGTCCTGCCCAGGGCCATTACCAGGTGTTCGCGGGGCTTGTCCGACCCTGCAAAAATGCATAGCCAACCTGCAGCTTTCCGGGTTGTACAAGGCAAATTTGCACTGATACGATCCGCCGATGCTCGTCCGCGAGCCTCATATAAAGACAATAAAAGCAGGGAGTTAGTGATGACTGCTCAGGTTTCATCCCATACGGCCCGGGAACTCGATGCACCTCAGGACGAGGTGCAGGTCGAGGTGCGCAACCACATCGGCCACCTGACCCTCAATCGCCCCGCCGGTCTCAACGCCATCACCCTGTCCATGGTGCGTACCTTGCAACGGCAACTGGACGCCTGGGCCCAGGATCCGCAAATCCATGCAGTGGTGCTGCGCGGCGCCGGTGACAAAGCCTTTTGCGCCGGCGGCGATATCCGCTCGCTGTACGACAGCTACAAAAGCGGCGGCACCCTGCACGAAGCGTTCTTCGTCGAGGAGTACGCCCTGGACCTGGCGATCCATCATTACCGCAAGCCGGTGCTGGCCCTGATGGACGGTTTCGTCCTCGGCGGCGGCATGGGCCTGGTGCAGGGTGCGGATCTGCGGGTGGTGACCGAACGCAGCCGCCTGGCGATGCCGGAAGTGGCCATCGGTTATTTCCCGGACGTCGGCGGCAGTTATTTCCTATCACGCATCCCCGGCGAGCTGGGCACCTACCTGGGGGTCAGCGGCGTACAGATCCGCGCGGCCGACGCCCTGTACTGCGGCCTGGCCGACTGGCACCTGGAAAGCGACAAGCTGGCACTGCTCGACCAGCGCCTGGACCGCCTGCAGTGGAGCCATGCACCGCTCAAGGACCTGCAGGGGCTGCTGGCCAAGCTCGGCGTCCAGACCCTGCCCGACGCGCCACTGGCCAGCCTGCGCCCGGCCATCGACCATTTCTTCGCCCTGCCCGACGTGCCTGCCATCGTCGAGCAACTGCGCAGCGTGAGCGTGGCCGATAGCCACGAGTGGGCACTGGCCACCGCCGACCTGCTCGAGACCCGCTCGCCACTGGCCATGGCCGTGACCCTGGAAATGCTGCGCCAGGGCCGGCACCTGGCCCTGGAACAATGCTTCGCCCTGGAGCTGCACCTGGACCGCCAGTGGTTCGAGCGTGGCGACCTGATGGAGGGCGTACGCGCCCTGATCATCGACAAAGACAAGACCCCCCGCTGGAATCCGCCGACCCTGGCGGCCCTCGAGGCCGACCGGGTAGCGAGCTTCTTCAGCGGTTTCGACGGCAGCGGGAGCTGAACTCATGCACGACATCGAATTGACCGAAGAACAAGTGATGATCCGCGACATGGCCCGGGATTTCGCTCGCGGCGAGATCGCGCCCCATGCCCAGGCCTGGGAAAAGGCCGGCTGGATCGACGACGCCCTGGTCCGCAAGATGGGCGAACTGGGCCTGCTGGGCATGGTGGTTCCCGAACAATGGGGCGGCAGCTACCTGGACTACGTGGCCTATGCCCTGGCCGTGGAAGAGATCGCCGCTGGCGACGGCGCCACCGGCGCGCTGATGAGCATCCACAACTCGGTGGGTTGCGGGCCGATCCTCAACTACGGCAGCGAAGAGCAGAAACAGGCTTGGCTGCCGCGCCTGGCCAGTGGCCAGGCCATCGGCTGCTTCTGCCTGACCGAACCCCAGGCCGGCTCCGAGGCCCACAACCTCAAGACCCGCGCCGAACTGCGCGACGGCCAGTGGGTGATCAACGGCGCCAAGCAATTCGTCAGCAACGGCAAGCGCGCGCAACTGGCCATCGTCTTCGCCGTCACCGATCCGGAGCTGGGCAAGAAAGGCCTGTCGGCATTCTTGGTCCCCACCGACACCCCGGGTTTCATCGTCGACCGCACCGAGCACAAGATGGGCATCCGCGCCTCCGACACCTGCGCCGTGACGCTCAACCAATGCCGCGTGCCGGCCGCCAACCTGCTGGGCGAACGCGGCAAGGGCCTGGCCATCGCCCTGTCCAACCTCGAAGGCGGGCGCATCGGTATCGCCGCCCAGGCCCTGGGGATCGCCCGGGCCGCCTTCGAAGCGTCCCTGGCCTATGCCCGCGACCGGGTGCAGTTCGGCAAGCCGATCATCGAGCACCAGAGCATCGCCAACCTGCTGGCGGACATGCACACCCGGATCAACGCCGCCCGCCTGCTGATCCTGCATGCCGCCCGCCTGCGCAGCGCCGGCCAGCCCTGCCTGTCCGAAGCCTCCCAGGCCAAGCTGTTCGCCTCGGAGATGGCCGAGAAGGTCTGCTCCTCGGCCATGCAGATCCACGGCGGCTATGGTTACCTGGAGGACTACCCGGTGGAGCGCTACTACCGCGACGCACGGATCACCCAGATCTACGAAGGCTCCAGCGAGATCCAGCGCCTGCTGATCGCCCGCGAGCTGAAGCATTACCAGCTGTAGGCAGGAGCGCCGCAAAGCAGAAATCGCAGCCTTGGCTGCGATTTTTTTTGCTCGCCTGGCCGCCCTCCTCGC
This sequence comes from Pseudomonas sp. MSSRFD41, assembly GCF_014230245.1. NCBI lineage: Bacteria > Pseudomonadati > Pseudomonadota > Gammaproteobacteria > Pseudomonadales > Pseudomonadaceae > Pseudomonas > Pseudomonas sp. MSSRFD41. The sequence goes on from NZ_JACKZK010000012.1 coordinate 161,764, forward strand.
CAGCCGCGATCCGCAGCGCGAGGCCCCATAAGCCCTGTCGTGCCCTGTCAGGCAGCCGGCCCTGGCGCGGTCACAAACATTCAACGCAAGATCCGGAGTTCAGCGCCGTTCGGAGCGGCCTATGGTTGGCTCAACGCTCACGCACAGGAGGTCAATCATGAAACAACTGCAAGACAAAGTCGCGATTGTCACGGGAGCCACCTCGGGCATCGGCCAGGCCGCCGCCCGGCTGTTCGCCCAAGAGGGCGCGCGCCTGATAGTGACCGGCCGTCGGGGTGAAGCACTGGATGCGCTGGTCGCCCAGATCCAGCAGGACGGTGGCGAGGTACTCGGGGTTGCAGGTGATATTCGCAGCGAGGCATTGGCCGAGCGTCTGGTGACGCTGGCGGTGGAGCATTTCGGGGGCTTGGATATCGCATTCAATAACGCCGGGATCACCGGTGAAACCCGGCCCGTCTCCGAGCTGAGCCTGGGCCAGTGGCAGGCCGTGCTCGACTCCAACCTGACCAGTGCCTTTCTGGGGGCCAAGTACCAGTTGCCTGCTCTGCGCAGCCGGGGCGCAGGGTCCATCATTTTCACGTCCAGCTTTGTCGGGCACCGCGTCGGTTTTCCCGGTATGGCGGCGTATGCCGCGAGCAAGGCCGCGCTGATCGGATTGACCCAGGTCATCGCGACTGAAGAGGGTCCCCATGGCATTCGCGCCAACGCGCTATTGCCCGGAGGCACCGACACGCCCATGGGCCGGGCAGCAACCGATACGCCTGAGCAACACGCCTTTGTCGAAAGCCTGCATGCCCTCAAGCGCCTGGCCCGTCCCGAGGAAATTGCCCGTGCGGCGCTGTTCCTCGCATCGGACGCCGCCAGTTTCGTCAGCGGGACGGCGATGCTGGTCGACGGCGGAGTCTCCATCAACCGCAGCTAACCGCTGCGGTTGATGGTGCGGGACGCGGGACAGACACCGCGTCCTGCCAGGGGCGGTGCGGTTATTGATCCTTGAACTGCGGCTCGCGCTTGGCGATGAAGGCCGCCATGCCTTCCTTCTGGTCCTGGGTGGCGAAGGCTGCATGGAACACCCGGCGCTCGAAGCGTACGCCTTCGGACAGGCTGACCTCGAAGGCACGGTTCACGCTTTCCTTGATCATCATGCTCACCGGTACCGACTTGCCGGCGATCAGCGCGGCGACTTTCAGCGCTTCGTCCACCAGTTCGTCGGCCGGCACGATGCGCGCGACGATGCCGCAACGCTCGGCTTCCACGGCATCGATGAAACGCCCGGTCAGGCACAATTCCATGGCCTTGGCCTTGCCCACCGCGCGGGTCAGGCGCTGGGTACCGCCCATGCCCGGCAGCACGCCGAGGTTGATTTCCGGCTGGCCGAACTTGGCGTTGTCGCCGGCCAGGATGAAGTCGCACATCAGCGCCAGTTCGCAACCGCCACCCAAGGCAAAGCCATTGACCGCGGCGATGATCGGCTTGCGCCGGTTGGCCACCCGATCGCTGTCGCTGAACAGGTCGTCGAGGTAGATCCGCGGATAGGTCAGTTCGGCCATTTCCTTGATGTCGGCGCCGGCGGCGAAGGCTTTCTTCGAGCCGGTGATGACGATGCAGCCGATTTGCGGGTCGGCTTCCAGGCGATCCAGGGCCTGGTTGATCTCGCCGACGATCTGCGCGTTGAGCGCGTTCAAGGCTTGCGGACGGTTGAGGGTGATCAGGCCGACCCGGTCCTTGATATCCAACAGAATGGTTTCGTAGCTCATGAATCAGCTCCTGCTAAAAGTCAGAGATTGCGCGAAATGACCATGCGCTGAATGTCGCTGGTGCCTTCATAGATCTGGCAGATCCGTACGTCACGGTAGATCCGCTCCAGCGGGAAGTCGCTCAAATAGCCATAGCCGCCCAGGGTTTGCAAGGCCGCGGAACAGACCTTCTCGGCCATCTCCGAGGCGAACAGCTTGGCCATCGAGGCCTCCACCAGGGCCGGCTTGCCGCTGTCGCGCAGCGCGGCGGCGTAATGCACCATCTGCCGCGCCACGGCAATCTGGGTGGCCATGTCCGCCAGGCGGAAAGCCACGGCCTGGTGCTCGATGATCGGCTGGCCGAAGGTCTCGCGCTCGCGGGCGTAGTCGCGCGCCGCCTCGAACGCGGCGCGGGCCATGCCCACCGACTGCGAAGCGATGCCGACCCGGCCGCCTTCGAGGTTGGCCAGGGCGATCTTGTAGCCCTCGCCCTCCGCCCCCAGGCGGTTGGCCACCGGCACCTTCACGTCCTCGAAGAGGATCTGGCAGGTGTCGGAAGCGTGCTGGCCGAGCTTGTCCTCGATCCGCGCGACCTTGTAGCCCGGCGCGTCGGTGGGCACGATGAACGCGCTGATACCACGCTTGCCCGCCGCCGGATCGGTGACCGCGAAGACGATCACCACCCCGGCGTTCTGCCCCGAGGTGATGAACTGCTTGCAGCCGTTGAGCACATAGTGGTCGCCGTCGCGGCGGGCCCGGGTCTTCAGGCTGCTGGCATCGGAGCCGGCCTGGGGTTCGGTCAGGGCGAAGGCCCCGAGCATGCTGCCGCTGGCCAGGGGCTTGAGGAAGCGCTCCTTCTGCTCATCATTGCCAAACTTGAGGATCGGCACGCAACCCACCGAGTTGTGCACGCTCATGATGGTGGAACAGGCGCCATCGCCGGCGGCGACTTCCTCCAGGGCCATGGCATAGGCCAGGTAACCGGTGTCGCAACCGCCCCACTGCTCGGGCACCAGCATGCCGAAGAAGCCCATTTCGGCCATCTCGGCGATGGCTTCCCTGGGAAAGCGATGTTCGCGGTCCCAGTCGGCGGCAAAAGGCTTGAGACGCTCCTGGGCGAATTGCCGGGCCGCATCGCTGATCTGTTGTTGTTCGTCATTGGGCAACATGGCGGGTCCTCGTTACAGGCATTCGATGGCCATGGCCGTGGCTTCGCCACCGCCGATGCAGATCGCGGCCACGCCACGCTTGAGGCCCTTCTGGCGCAGGGCCGAGAGCAGGGTCACCAGGATCCGCGCGCCGGAGGCGCCGATCGGATGGCCCAGGGCGCAAGCGCCGCCGTGCACGTTGACCTTGTCATGGGGGATTTCCAGCTTGCTCATGGTCACCAGGCTGACCACGGCGAAAGCCTCGTTGATCTCGAACAGGTCCACTTGGTCCAGGGACCAGCCGGTCTTCTTCATCAGGCGCTCGATGGCGCCGACCGGAGCCACCGGGAACAGGCCCGGGGTGTCGGCGAAAGCCGCGTGCCCATGGATCACCGCCAGTGGCTTGAGCCCGCGCTTGGCGGCTTCGGAGCGGCGCATCAGCAGCAGCGCCGCGGCACCGTCGGAAATCGAGCTGGAGTTGGCGGCCGTCACGCTGCCACCTTCGCGGAACGCCGGCTTGAGGCTGGCGATCTTGTCCAGCTTGGCCTTGGGCGGCTGCTCGTCATCGCTGATCAGCCGGGACTCCTTGCCGATGGTCACTTGCAGGGGAACGATCTCGTCCTTGAACAGGCCATCCTTGATCGCTTGTTGGGCACGGGTCAGCGACGCCACGGCGAACTCGTCCTGGGCCTGGCGGGTGAAGCCGTTGGCCTCGGCACAGTCCTCGGCGAAGGTGCCCATCAGCCGGCCCTTGTCATAGGCGTCTTCCAGGCCATCGAGGAACATGTGGTCCAGCACCTTGCCATGGCCCATGCGGTAGCCGGCGCGAGCGCGATCCAGCAGGTAAGGGGCGTTGGACATGCTCTCCATGCCACCGGCGATCACCACCTCGGCACTGCCGGCCAGCAGCATGTCGTGGGCCAGGATGGTGGCTTCCATGCCCGAACCGCACATCTTGTTCAAGGTGGTGCAACGGGTGCCTTTGTCCAGGCCGGCCCCCAGGGCCGCCTGGCGCGCCGGAGCCTGGCCGAGACCGGCGGACAGCACGCAGCCGAACAGCACTTCTTCCACGCTGTCGGCGGCGATCCCGGCCCGCTGCACGGCGGCGCGGATGGCCTCGGCACCCAGTTGCGGCGCGCTGAGGCCTTTCAATTCGCCCTGGAAGCCCCCCATGGGGGTGCGTACGGCGCTGACGATGACGATCGGATCTTGGGCAATGGACATGATGAATCCTCCTTACTTGGCGGCCATGCGCAAGGCGCCGTCGAGACGGATCACCTCGCCGTTGAGCATGCTGTTTTCAATGATATGCCGTACCAGCGCGGCGTACTCGGCGGGTTTGCCCAGGCGCGGCGGGAACGGCACGCCGGCGGCCAGGCCAGCGCGGACTTCGTCGCTCATGCCCGCCATCATCGGCGTCTCGAAGATACCTGGGGCAATGGTCATCACCCGGATGCCGAAACGCGCCAGCTCGCGGGCCGCCGGCAGGGTCAGGCTGGCCACGGCGCCCTTGGAAGCCGCATAGGCGGCCTGGCCGATCTGTCCGTCGAAGGCAGCGACGGAGGCGGTATTGATGATCACCCCGCGCTCGCCTTCGGCATCGGCCTGGCCTTCGGCGATGGCCGCGGCCGCCAGGCGCATGAGGTTGAAACTGCCGATCAGGTTGACGTTGATCACCTGGGCGAAGCTCGCCAGGGCATGGGGACCGTTCTTGCCGAGGATCTTCTCGCCGCGCACGATGCCGGCACAGCTGACCAGGCCATTGAGCCCGCCAAAGGCCTGGACCGTCGCCTGGACCGCCGCTTCGGCTGCTGCTTCCTGGCTGATGTCGGCGACCACGCTCTGGCATCCCAGCTGCTGCGCCTTGGCCGCCACGGCCTCGGCATTGAGGTCCACCAGCATCACCCTGGCGCCGGCGGCCACCAGCATTTCAGCGCTGGCCGCACCGAGGCCCGAGGCCCCACCGCTGACGAGAAAAACCTTGTTCTGAATCTGCATCGTTCACACCCTGTTCACGCGTTGACTGTTGCCGCCGCGGCCTCTTGAGCCTTGGCGATTTCCTGGTTGCGCAAGATAAAGCGCTGCAATTTGCCGCTGGGGGTCTTGGGCAATTCGCTGACGAACTCGATTTCCCTCGGATAGGAGTGGGCCGCCAGGCGCTTGCGCACATGCTGGCGCAGCTCCTCGGCCAACTCCGGGGTGGCGCGGTAACGCTCGCCCAGCACCACAAAGGCCTTGATCACCTCGGTACGCTCCCGGTCGGGCTTGCCCACCACTGCCGCCTCCACCAACGCCGGATGCTCCACCAGGACGCTTTCCACATCGAACGGACCGACCCGGTAGCCGGAGGTGGTAATGACATCGTCACTGCGCCCGACGAAGCTGATGCTGCCGTTCGGATTCAGCTCGACGGTATCGCCGCTCAGGTAGTAATCGCCGACAAAAGCCTTGGTCGGTGCCCCGGTGTAACCGGCGAACCAGCACATCGGCGACTGCCGGCGGTCAATGGCGAGGATCCCCGGCTGGCCGACCCCCAGCTCGCGGTATTCTTCGTCGAGCACCACGATGCGATGACCCGGCGAGGCGAAACCGGCCGACCCCACATGCACCGGATGCTCCAGGGCATGGTGGTTGCACAGCACCATGCCCAGTTCGGTCTGGCCGTAGTGATCGTGGATCACCACCTCAAGGTGCTCGGCGAACCAGCGGATCACTTCCGGGTTCAGCGGTTCGCCGGCACTGCTGACAATGCGCAAGCGGCCCTTGATCGAACGGGCGAACTGATCACCACCGGCGATCAGCAGTCGGTAGGCGGTGGGGGATCCGGTGAGGTTGGTGATGCCGTACTTGTTGATCACCCGGCAGGTACTTTCGAGGGTGAAGGGGCCGTCGTAGAAGGTGATCGGATGACCCAGGCCCAGCGGGCCGGTGATACCGAAGTAGATGCCATAGGCCCAGCCTGGGTCGGCGACGTTCCAGAACGCATCCTCGGGTCGCAGGTCCACCGCATCGCGGGTATAGCTCTGGAACGCGACCATGGCCTTGAGCGGCACTTGCAGCGCCTTGGACGGGCCGGTGGTGCCCGAGGTGAACATCAGCAGGAAGGGATCTTCGCCACTGAGCAGCACAGGCTCGCAACGGGCCGGATGCTGTTCCAGTTCGGCCCAGAAACTGAAGTCGCCACGCACGATCCCCTGCCCCTTGGCGCCAGCCACGGTGACTACGGTCGGGCAGCCGGCGATCTCGCTGAGCTTGGGCCGATTGACCGCGTCAGTCACCACCACCTTGGCCTCGGAGCTGCTGAGCCGATGCTCGATGGCCTTGGGGCCGAAGGCGGTGAACAGCGGCTGGTACACCGCGCCAATGCGCCAGGTGGCCAGGATCGTGATCAAGAGCTCGACATTGCGCGGCAAGAGGCCGGCGACCTTGTCGCCCTTGCCCACGCCCTGGGCCCGCAGGAAGTTGGCCAGGCGCCCGGCCTTGTCCTGCAGATCGGTGAAGGTATAGCTGGCACTGCTGCCGTCCTTGCCCTCCCAGAACAACGCGATGCGACCGGGCAATGCATGCCGGTCACAACACTCGACGCAGGCATTGAGCGCCTGCAGCGACCCGGCCAGGGTGGCATCGACGGTGTGCTGGTAGTTGAAGTTTGCGGTGGCGGACAGGTAATCGCGCATTGCCAGAAGCCCTCGTTGTTCTTGTAGCAGGCCGTTGAAAAACGTCGACGAGGCAGCCAGCGCCCAGCAAAAGCAGGCGAAAAAGCGCAGTTTACGCGTGGTAAATGAGCATTTTGAGCCTGTTTTTAACGCAGCGATGGCAACGCAGGCAGTTTTTCAACGGCCTGATAGGGGGAACCTCATCAGAATCAACGAAATACTGGCGCCAGGGTCCTGGCCGGACAATGGTCAAAGCTGTCAAGTTGCGTGACCGGTTTGGCCAAGGATCAGGCCGGCACGCTGAGGATCAGGCTGCGATAGTGCCCGGGATTGGAACCGGACCACTTGCGAAACGCCTTGTAGAACGAACTGGTATCGGCGAACCCCAGGCGCTCGGCGATCTCGGCGAAGCTGATCTGCGGCTCGGCCAGCCAGACGATGGCCAGCTCCTTGCGCACCCCATCCTTGAGGGCCTGGTAGCTCTGCCCCTCCTCGGCCAGGCGCCGGCGCAGGGTCGAAGCGGAAATGCACAGGCTCTGGGCCAGGCTCTCGGCTTCAGGCCACTGCTCACCCGGCAACTGCCGCAGCTGTTGCTTGATACGACTGGCCAGGCTCTGCGGATCGCGGTACTTGACCAGGATATTGGCCGGGGCATGGCCGAGGAAGCGCTTGAGCTCCTCGTCGCTGCGCTTGATCGGCAAGTCCAGGCAATCGGCGGCGATGATCATCCGCGTGCGCGGCCGATCGAAGCGCAGGTTGTCAGAGAACATCACCCGATAGTCGTCGCAGAAATCCGGCTGCGGGCAGCGCAGCTCGATGGCCAGGATCGGAATCCGCCGCCCGGCCAGCCAGCAGGCCACGCCATGGACGATCATCCAGTAGGTGAAATAGGTGAAGGCCCGGCGCGGGGGCTCCTCCTCCAGCAACACGATCTCCGCCAGGCTCTGTTGGCGCACCAGTTGCGCCGGCAGGTGTTCAAGCATCAGCGACAGGAACCCCAGCACCGAATCCAGGCCCTGGGCCAGGGTCGGCTGGGCCATGGCCGAACGACAGAGGAATGCCAGGCTGCCGGACTTGAGCTTGCGCGGGTCCATGCCGAAGAACTCATCGTCCAGCCTCCTGGCCAGCAAGCGCCAGAGCCGCGCATAGGCGCTGGCCGGCACCCGGCCGGTGCCCTGCTGCACGTCGGCCGGATCGATGCCGACCTTGTGCAGTATTTCATCGGTGGCGGCGCCCGGAGCGCAACTTTGCAACAGCGCTTCGCGCACCAGCTGCAGGGAGATGGTGTCTTTTTCCGACATCGTGAACAGAGATTTCCAACACAAGGGACCAGGACGGCCATCTTAGGCAGTGAAACGCAAAAAGCCAGTGGACCTTGGGCTATAAGCCCATGCTGGCTGCCAATGGTTAAGCCGCAGGTCATGAAGGATCGAAAACCCCAGGCTGCTCGCCCTATCATGCACCACCCGCCGCCTGGCGCCCGGGCGGCCCGCCAAACGCTGCGCAAGTCCATGGACAGCAATTGGCACTCCCCTTACAGAGCGAATGACTATGTATCTAGTGTGTGGTGAAGCGCTGTTCGACTTGTTCAGCGCAGACGAGGCCGGAGCTCCGGCCAACAAGGTCGCATTCCAGGCGATCGCCGGTGGCTCGCCATTCAACGTGGCGGTGGGCCTGCGCCGCCTGGGCATCGACGCGGCGCTGCTGGCCGGCCTCTCCCGGGACTACCTGGGCCAACGCCTGCGACAGGTGCTGGACAACGAAGGCGTGGACACTAGCTACCTGCAGGAGTTCGAGGCCCCCACTACCCTGGCCATGGTGGCCGTGGGCGCCGACGGCTCTCCCCACTACAGCTTTCGCGGTGAAGGGTGTGCCGATCGCCAGCTTCTGGTCGCACATTTGCCGGAGCTGGGCGAACAGGTGCGCGGGTTGCACATCGGCTCCTATTGCCTGGTGGTACAGCCGATTGCCGACACCTTATTGGCACTGGCAAGGCGCGAGCGGGGCCGGCGCCTGATCAGCCTCGACCCCAATGTGCGGCTCGGCCCGCAACCGGACATCCAGCTATGGCGCCAGCGCATCGATGAACTGGCCGCACAGGCCGACCTGATCAAGGTCAGCGACGAAGACCTCGAGCAGCTGTACCCCGGGCAGGCGCCCGAAGTGCTGATCCGTGGTTGGCTGCAAGGCAGCGCCAAGCTGGTGTTCCTGACCCGTGGCAGCCAGGGCGCGACGGTCTTCAGCCAACAGCATGGCCACTGGTCGGTCGCGACGCCCAAGGTCCAGGTGGCCGATACCGTGGGCGCCGGCGATACCTTCCAGGCAGCGTTGATCGCCTGGCTGACCGAGCAAGGGCTGGACTCGCCCCAGGGTCTTGCGCAGCTGGAGCGCGAGCAGATCGACGCCCTGCTGCGCTTCGCCGTCAACGCCGCGGCCCTGACCTGCACCCGTACCGGGCCGGACTTGCCGTACCGGCACCAGTTGGACTGAACCGCTCCCTGAAGCTGCTGCCACGGGCTGCCTGGCAGATGCTGCTCCTGCCCGCAGTAGATCGAGGCAAGGCCCTGCCGGCCTTCGCGCAGCCTCGCCACGGGCTCGACAGCGGCTACAAGGCGCGGGCTCCCGGGGCCCGCGGCAGAGGATCAGAAGATCGAGAAGTTATAGCTGACGATCAGGCGGGTTTCGTCCATGTCGCGGGCAATCTTCTGGTAGTTGCTGCGATAAGTGGCGTTGCGCAGGCGCAGGCTGACGTCCTTGAAGGTGCCGCTTTGCACCACGTACTTGAGCTCGCTGTCGCGTTCCCATTCACGGCCTTCGCGCAGGCTGCCCGGGACCTTGATGTTGTCGCCGCTGACATAGCGGGTCAGGAAGCTCAGGCCATTGATGCCCACCGCCTTGAAGTCGTAGTCGTAGCGCAGTTGCCAGGAGCGCTCCTGGATCGCGGCGAAGTCGTTGACCTGGACGTAGTTCACCAGGTACGGGTTGCTGCCATCCAGGTACGGCATCGAGTTATCGCCATACATGCGCTGCCAGCCGGCGCTGAACACATGCCCGCCCAGGCCGTAGCCGAGCATGGTGCTCAGGGCCCGATGGTCGATGCTGCCGGCACGGGCGCTGCCGCTGTCGTCACTCTTGATCAGGCGCAGGTCACCCTTGAGCACCCCGGGCCCCAGGGGCTGGTTGGCCACCAGGCCGATGAAGTGCTGGCGATAGATATCCTCGAGCTCGGCGTAATGGTACTGGCCGCTGAGGCGGTCGCTGAACTTGTAGTCCAGGCCGTAGGTGTCGAAGTGATCGGCCGTGGTGTTGCAGGCATAGCGCTTGTTCTTGCAATGCACGCGAATGTCCTGGGAATCGGTGGAATCCCGGGCGGTGTAGCGGTTCAGGCGGGCTGCGGTGAAGGTCAGGTCCCTGACCTCCCTGGAGGTCAATACCGCGCCATTGAACAGGGTGGGCAGCAGGCGCCCGTCGTTGTACTTGAGCAGCGGCAGGTCCGGCAATTGCGCGCCGTATTTGAACACGGTCTGGGACATGCGCACCTTGGCGGTCAGGCCAAGCTTGGCGTACTGGTCGGCCGAGCCCCGAGGGTCATGCCCGCTGGATGGCAGCAGGCCGCTATTGCTGCGATCCGGGCTGGAGTCGAGCTTGATCCCGAGCATGCCCAGGGCATCCAGGCCAAAGCCCACGGTGCCTTCGGTGTAGCCCGATTGCAGGTTGAGAATGAAGCCCTGGGCCGACTCCTCGCGCTTGGATGCGCCCTGCGCGGTCTTGGTGTGGCCATCACGGAAGTCCCGGTTGAAGTAGACCGTGCGCGACTCGAGCTTGGCGCTACTGTCCTCGAGAAAACCGGCGGCGTGCGCCTGCAGGGTAAAACCCGAGCACAGGACGGCAGCTCCGAGGCCCAGGAGCGGGCACGGATTGAGTAGAGGGAAAGGGGGACGCATGAACAGGCTCCAGCAAAAAATCGGTGACGCGAGGTAAAGAAAGACCCAGGGAAAATCCATTCAGCGAATTAAGCCATGCTGACTGAATTGATTGAATCAATGAGAACCCGCAATGATGGCAGATCGCCCAGCCATGCCCTACCCGACTTTAGTCTGACTACCCAGTCTGCCTCCGCCCATTCGCCTGCCCCATGGCGACGCTCCTGGGTCATTCACTTTCAGAAAACTGATCATTTTCGACATTTTTTACCAGGCAACAGCAGCGCCAAAAAAGCTGTCCAAACGCTCAACAATCGCTCCTCGGCCAAGCGGGTTTTAGCAGTAAATGGCCAAAAAGCATCATTTTTGTTTGACAAAACAATACCGTTCGTCTGATTTATTTATCTTTTTGTAAAAAAGAACAAGTATTTGACGTTTTCTATTACGACCATAATCAATGCATTTATCTCCTTGTTTTAAAAGGGTTTAACTATTTTTTCACAAACAAAAAAAACGCTGCGTCATTAATGCAACGCCCAAAAACGTCAATTAAATGTCTTCACCATGTGGTAGTGTCAAAAAAAGCGCGCAATGAAGGCTATAGGCCATACGCTTTTTTCAGAAGGTGAGGCATTCCCTCGCCATACACTCATCATGGACGAGGTCGTTCCCTTGGAAGTCAGCGTTTTTGGTACTGGCTACGTCGGTCTGGTACAAGCCGTCGCCCTGGCTGATGTCGGGCATAACGTGGTCTGTGTCGATATAGACAGCCACAAGATCGCCCAACTGCAACGTTCCATTCCTCCGATTCACGAACCGGGCCTCGCCACTCTGATCGAAGAGAATCAGAAGGCTGGCCGACTGCATTTCACCACCCGCCCCGGCGATGCCGTGAACCATGGGCAAGTGATCTTCATCGCGGTCGGCACCCCCTCCAACGAAGACGGCTCCGCCGACCTGGACCATGTCCTGGCGGTGGCGCGCGAGATCGCCAGCCTGATGTCCAGCGACAAGACCCTGGTGGTCAAGTCCACGGTCCCGGTGGGCACCGCCGACCTGGTGGTCGAAACCGTCGCCGAGCAACTGGCGGACCTGGGCAAGTCCCATTTGCAAGTGCATGTGGTGTCCAACCCCGAGTTCCTCAAGGAAGGCTCGGCGGTAGCCGACTGCATGCGCCCGGACCGGATCATCATCGGTTGCGCCCACGATCTGCCGCGCCACCAGTTGAGCGAGCTGTACGCCCCCTTCAACCACAACCACGACCGCCTGATGTTCATGGACAACCGCAGTGCCGAATTGGTCAAGTACGCGGCCAACGCGATGCTCGCCACTCGCATCAGCTTCATGAACGAAATGGCCAACCTGGCCGAACGCCTCGGGGTCGACATCAACGCCGTGCGCAAGGGCATCGGCGCCGATCCGCGCATCGGCTACCACTTCATCTACCCCGGAGCCGGTTTTGGCGGCTCGTGTTTCCCCAAGGACCTGCGCGCCTTGATCCACACCGCCCAGAGCCATGGCCTGGAACCGCACATGCTCAAGACCGTGCGCGACGTCAACGAAGAGCAGCGTCATGTCCTGTTCCGCAAGCTCAAGGCGCACCTGGGGGACAACCTGCGGGGCAAGGTCATCGCCTTGTGGGGCCTGGCGTTCAAGCCCAATACCGATGACATGCGCGAAGCCACCAGCCGCTACCTGATGGAAGCCTTGTGGCAAGCCGGGGCCAAGGTCCATGCCTTCGATCCCGAGGCCATGACCGAATGCCGGCGCCTGTATGGCTATCGCGATGACCTTCAGCTATGCGCGACCCGCGACGACACCCTGCAGGGTGCCGACGCGCTGGTGATCTGCACCGAATGGAAAGCCTTTCGCGTGGTGGACTTCAAACTGCTGCGCGAGACCCTCAAGGACCGCCTGATCGTCGACGGGCGCAACCTCTACAACCCGCAACAGGCAGCGGATGCCGGGCTGCACTACCTGAGCATCGGCCTGCCCTATCGCGTACCCGGGGCACTTTGCGCATGAATATCCTGATCACCGGGGCCGCCGGTTTCATCGGCGCCCATACCGCACTGCGTTTGCTCAAGGATGGGCACCAGGTCACCGGGCTGGATAATTTCAACGACTACTATGACCCCCGGCTCAAGCACGATCGAGTGCGCTGGGTGGAACGCCAGGTGGGGCACTTTCCCCTGCAACGCCTGGACCTGGCCGACAGCCCGGGCCTGGACCGGCTGTTCGCCGAAGTTCGCCCAGAGGTGGTGATCAACCTCGCCGCCCAGGCCGGGGTGCGTTATTCCCTGGAAAATCCCAAGGCCTACCTGGACAGCAACCTCGGCGGGTTCCTCAACCTGCTGGAGATGTGCCGGCGCTACCCGGTGCAGCACCTGATCTACGCCTCTTCCAGCTCAGTGTACGGCGCCAACCAGCAAACGCCCTACAAGGTCAGCGACAACGTCGATCATCCACTGTCGCTGTACGCGGCCAGCAAAAAGGCCAATGAGCTGATGGCCCACAGCTACGCCCACCTGTTCGGCGTGCCGGCCACCGGCCTGCGCTTCTTCACTGTCTATGGTCCCTGGGGCCGGCCGGACATGTCGCCGATCCTGTTCGCCGACGCCATCAGCCAGGGGCGCCCGCTGAAGCTGTTCAACTACGGCATGCACCAGCGTGACTTCACCTATATCGACGACATCGTCGAGTCCCTGGTACGCCTGCTGGGCAAGCCACCGGCACGTGACCCGCTATGGGACCGCGAGCAGCCGGACCCGTCCACCAGCATGGCGCCCTGGCGCCTGTTCAATATCGGCGGCCAGCGCCCGGTGCAGCTCAAGGAATACGTGACGACCCTGGAGAAACTGCTCGGTCGCACGGCCCGGGTGGAGTACCTGCCCTTGCAGCCCGGCGACGTGCTCAACACCTACGCGGACGTCAGCGCCCTGGAGAACCTCACCGGCTTCGGGCCCCAGGTTCCCCTGGAGGATGGACTGAAGAACTTCGTCCAGTGGTACCAGGACTACTACCGCGGCAGCAATTGAACAGCGCCCCCTTTTTCCGAACCTTTGCAATGGAAGTATTCCCGGTGGATATGGAAAGACCTGTCTCGTCGCCCGCCAGCGCCGCCCCCTCGCCCATAGACCGGCGCAACGACCCGTTCCGGCGCAAGGTCCAGGCCGCCATCGACCTGCAACACCATGGCTGGCTCAGCGGCCGCCAAGGTGGACGGCCCTGGACCCTGTCGCGCACCAAGCGCCTGACCTCGGCCCTGCTGGCCGCGCTGCTGCTGGTGCTGTTGTCGCCGTTGCTGCTGGCGGTGGCCCTGTTGATCAAGCTCACCAGTCCCGGCCCGGTGTTCTTCGTGCAGTTGCGCACCGGCTTTCGTGGCCGGCGTTTCGGCATGTACAAGTTCCGCACCATGGTGGTCAACGCCGAGGCCCTCAAGGACTCGGTGCGCCACTTGAACAAGCACGGCCCGGATTCGGTGGACTTCAAGATCGACCGCGACCCACGGATCACCGGGATCGGCGGTTTCCTGCGTCGTACCAGCCTCGACGAACTGCCGAACCTGATCAACGTGGTGCTCGGCCAGATGCGCATCGTCGGCCCGCGCCCCACTTCGTTCCACGCCCAGACCTACAAGGAACACCACCTGGGGCGCTTGAGCATCTACCCGGGGATCACCGGCCTGTGGCAGGTATCCGGGCGCAGCGACGTGGACTTCGACGGTCGGGTAACCCTCGACATGACCTACATCTTCCAGCAGAGCCCCTGGCTCGACCTGAAGATCCTGATGAAAACCCCTTTCAAGGTCCTCAATGGCCACGGAGCAAGTTGAAATGGCGGCAGCAACCCTTGCCAGTCTGAAGATCCAGCGTCCCAGTGAAAGCAACCTGGCGGTGACCGTGCTCGACCAGGAACTGCGAGTGATCCTGCTCACCGCGGCCAACCACGGCAGCGGCGTGACCAGCAGCAGCCTGAGCATGGCCAGCGAACTGGCGCGCACCAGCCGCGGCCGGGTGCTACTGGTCGATACCAGCCTTTCGGATGACAGCCTGACCCGGCGCCTGGGCCTGGAACAACGCCCGGGCTTCCTCGACCTGGCCCTGGCCGAAACCCCGCCGGCATTCGGCGAATGCATCCAGTCCAGCGCGGAGCTGGATTTCGACCTGCTGCCCCTGGGCCGACGCCAGCAATACAGCGAGCGGCTGACCGCCGACCAGTTGCGCGAACTGCTGCATGCCCTGGCCGGCCAGTACCGCTTCGTGATCGTCGATGGCGATCCGGTGTACAGCAGCGGCGACATCCTCACCTTGAGTACCCAGGTCGATGGCGTGGTGCTGGTGGTGCGCAGCGAGGAAACCCGCTGGGAAGTGGCCCAGGCCGCCGCGCAACGCTTGATCCAGGCCGAGGCGAAGCTGATCGGCAGCGTGTTCAACGCCCGCAAGTACTACATGCCCAAGTGGGTTTACGACCGCCTCTGACCGGCACAAGGACCGTGTAACCATGAACAAGCCAAGACTTTCCCTGCTGAGCCTGTCGCTGCTGCTGGCTCTCGCTGGCTGTGCCGGGCGTGATTCACAGCAGGCACTGCAACAAATGCCGGTGCAGATCCTCAGCGCCCCGGCCGACCAGGCCCAGCTCACCGAGGTCATGCCCATCGAACAGGTGCTGCGGCCCCAGGACGTGCTGGACGTGATCTTCCATATCGGCACCACCAGCCAGCAGCGCTACCGGGTACAACCGGGCGACCAGGTGGACATCAGCTTCCTCTCCGCCCCGGAGCTGGGCGGCAACAAGCTGGTGCTGCCCGACGGCAGCATCGACATGCCCTATATCGGCAACATCCAGGTCGCCGGGTTGTCCGCCGAGCAGGCGCGCCAGGCCCTGCAAGCGCAGTACGCCAAGGTACTGAAGAAACCGCAGATCACTTTCTCGATCTCCCACGCCATGGCCCAGCTGGACAACCTGCGCACCAGCCTGACCAACCCGGCCACCGGCCTGAGCCGCGAGATCGTGGTCGGCTCCGATGGCCGCGCCAGCTTCCCGCTGCTGGGCAGCCTGTCGCTGCAGGGCAAGAGCCTGAGCGAGCTGCAGAGCCTGATCAACCAGCGCTACGCCAAGGAGGTGGGGCAAGTCAGCGTCGACGTGCTGCTCAAGACCACCGCCGCCAACGAGGTGTTCGTCATGGGCGAGGTCGGCCAGCCGGGCGCCTACCCGGTACGCCGGCCGATCTCGGTGCTCGAGGCCCTGACCCTGGCCAAGGGCGCAGGCCCCACCGCACGCCTGGACTCGGTGGTGATCATGCGGCGCAAGGGCAACCAGGTGGAGGCCCGGGTCTACGATGCCGACGCCGCGCTGGACGGCAAGGCGCTGCAGTTCGCCTACCTGCAGCCGGACGACATGCTCTACGTGCCCAAGACCCGCCTGGCCAAGGCCGGTGCACTGAGCAAGCAGCTGGCCGACGTGATCATGTTCCAGGGTGTCGGCTTCAGCTTCGGCTATCGCGTCGACAACAAAGAATCCAAACAATGAGCTTGTCCCGATGACCAAGATCGAAAACTACCTGCACGAGTTCCTCCTCGTGTTCTTCGTCAATCGACGCCTGATCAAGCGGGTATTCCTGGGCTTCGCCCTGCTGGCGCTGCTGATGCCGCTGGTGCTCAAGCAAAGCTTCGAGATCACCGCGGAAGTCATCGTGCAGTCGAAAAAACTGTCGCAGACCGACGCCAATACCGTGCTCACCCCGGACAACGACAAATTCATCCCGCCATCGCTGGCGGACATGGAGACCGAGAGCAACATCCTGCGCTCGCCGACCCTGATCCGCGACACCATCGGCCAGTTGCGCGACGAAGGCCTGTTCGGCGGCAACGAAGGGTTGCTCGCCAGGCTGCTGTTCAACCCCCTGCGCGATGGCGTGATCAATCCCCTGCGCAACCATGTGATCAACCCGGTGCGCGGCTTCTTCGGCCTGGCGGTGGACCCGGTGCGCGATACCAGCCTGGACGCCTTGACCAACCAGGCGGTCAAGGACCTGAAGATCGGCACCCTGCCCGGCTCCAACGTGATCTCCATCGTCTACAGCAGCCCGTCCGCCGCCGAAGGCACGCGCTTCGTCGAGCGCCTCTTGGCCAACTACCTGAAGAACCGCCAGGACCTGCAATCCAACGAACTGCCCGAAGCCTTCTATGAGCAGAAGAAGGCCCAGTACCAGTCGCGCCTGGATGATCTGGAAGGCAAGCGCCAGGCACTGCTGGAAGCGGCCCACGCCTCCGACCCCAAGGAGGAGATCACCTTTCGCCTGAACGCCATCAACACCGAGGAGCAGTCGCTCAACGGCTATCGCGACCAGGCCCTGGAGAACCAGCGTCGCCTCGACTACTTGCAGAAGAGCCTCGCCGCCGCGCGCAAGGCCGGCTTGACCGACTACACCTTCCCCTTCGCCTTCGCCAACACCGTGGACAACGTGGCCTACGAGGACCGCGAGATCAAGCAACTGGGCGAGCAGCTGACCAACCTGGTGGGCCAGTACGGCGTCACCGCCGACACCTACCGGGCCGACAGCGTACCGATGCAGCAACAGCGCGAGCAGATCGTGCGGGCCCGGGCGCAGTTCCTCAAGGTGGTGGACAATCGCGTTCGCGAACGCAGCAGCGAGTTGCAGATCACCCAATCGGTGATCGCCCAGAAGACCACCCGCATCAACGACTACAAGGCCCGTGTGCGCGACCTGCAGGAGGTGCTGAGCAAGCTGCGCCAGCTGGATACCGAGATCGACGCCCTGCACAAGGCGTTCTTCACCTATACCCAGCGCTATGAAGAAAGCCGCGGCGAACGCCTGATCAGCGGCGAACTGTCCAACGCCCGGGTGCTCAGCCAGCCCTACGAGCCTAGCGAAGCGGCCTTTCCCAAGCCGATGCTGATCATTCCCCTGGGCCTGCTCACCGGCCTGCTGCTGGCCATCGCCCTGGGTTATGTCTACGAATTCTTCGACCATCGCTTCAAGCACCCGGCCCAGGTCAACGACCACCTCGGCCTGCCGGTGCTGATGGTGCTCAACGCGATCGAGCCCCCCCAGGTCAACCCCTATCCGCGCTGGACCTGGCGCTGGGCCTGGCATTGGGCCAAGCAGTGAGCAACCTGAACATGGCCGCGCAGCCCATCGTGCACCTGATCCACAGCGGCGGTTTCTACGGTGCCGAACGCATGTTGCTGGATCACTGCCTGGCCACCCCCGGGCAGCACCGGGTGGTGTTCCTCGACGCCCCGCCAGCGCTGTTGCAGCGTTTCACCGAAGCCGGCGTGACCTGCCACAACTGCCACGACCTCAAGGCCTTGCTGGCGCACCTGCGCCAGCAGCCCGGGCTGCTCAACGCGCACAACTTCAAGGCCCAGGTGTTCGCCTGGATCTGTGCCCGGCGCCTGCGCTTGCCATTGGTCCTGACCCAGCATGGCTTCACGCCCAGGAGCCTGAAACAAAAGCTCTATACCTGGACCAGCCTGCGCCTGTGCCGCAGCCGCCAGGTAAGCCGCGTGGCCTGCGTCGCCCAGAGCATCGCCCGCCTGCACCTGGCGGCCGGGGTGGCGCCAGGCAAGCTGCAAGTGATTGCCAACGGCCTGCCGCAACCGCTGCCGGCCCGACCGGCGAGCCACGAGGGGCCGCCCTTGTGTGAAGCCCCGGTGCGTCGTGACGACATGCAGCCCCTGGTGGGTTTCGTCGGCCGCCTGAGCGAGGAAAAGGGCCCGGATCTGTTCCTCGACGCCCTGGTCGCCCTGTGCCGGCAACGCCCACAGCTCAAGGCGGTGCTGCTGGGCGACGGTGAGCAGAACCAGGTCCTGCGCCAGCGCATCGACGCCGAAGGCCTGTCGCTGCGCATCCTGTTGCCGGGTTACCAGCAAGACATGCAACCCTGGCTGCGACGCCTCAATGTCCTGGTGATCAGCTCGCGCACCGAGGGCACGCCGATGATCCTGCTCGAAGCCATGCAAGCCGGCACTCCGGTCGTGGCATTCGCCGTGGGCGGCATTCCCGATGTCCTGCAGCACCGGCACAACGGTCTTTTGGCCAAGCCACTGGACAGTGCCGAGCTGGCCCGGTGCATCGGCGAGCTGCTGGACGATCCGGCCCTGGCGGACACCCTGGCCGAAGCCGCACGCGTCACCCAGCGCGAGCACTACCACTTGCCGACCCTGGCCCGTAGCTGGGACGAACTGTACCGCCAGGCCAGGGAGGCCAACCCAGCATGATCGCCGCCCCTGTTCTCGGCCTGTTCCTGGGCCTGGCCGCCCTGGCCCTGCTGGCCAGCCCCTGGCCATTCCTGGCGCCCCTGGTGGTGGTCGGCCTGGCGGGCCTGGCCGTGCTGTATCGGCGCCCGGGCTGGGGCCTGCTGGGCATCTGCGCCCTGGTGCCGTTCGAAGGCTTGTTCAAGGACAGCGCGTTTTCCGGAGCCAAGCTGCTGGGCGCCTCGCTGATCCTGATCATGCTGTTCAAGTTGCTGTTGCGGCAGGTTCCCGATACCCGCCTGGGCAGCAACCTGTGGCGGGCCCTGGGGCCCTTCCTGCTGTTTCTGCTGCTGAGCTTCATGTACAGCGAGAACCTGGCCGTATCCCTGGACAGCCTGCGAGAACTGGCGGTGGGCCTGGTCCTGTTCTTCGTCACCCTGCTCATCGCCCGGGACACCAACCTGCTGATGCTCTGCCGCTTGCTGGCGGTGAGCGTGGCCATCACTTGCGTGATCGCGCTGGTCTCGGCCAAGTACCAGGTCGGTGGCCGGGCCATCGGCCTGCTGCAGGACGCCAACTATTTTGCCCTGCTGATCGCCATGGCCGTGCCGCTAGCGATCCTCCTGGCCCTGCGCGCGCCCTGCTGGCCGCTACGGCTGTTCTGGATCGTCATTGGCCTGACCCTGATGGCCGGCATGACCAAGACCGACTCGCGCTCCGGATTGCTGGTAGTGCTGTTCACCGTCGCCATCGGTGCCTGGCACTACCGCGACCGACTCAAGGGCCTGCGCCCCAAGCACTTGGGGTTCGCCATGTTCGCCGTGGCGATCGTCGTGCCCCTGGGCATCGCCGCCCTGCCGGCGGACTACGTGGCGCGGATCAAATCCCTGGGCATGCTCAAGTCCGGTGCCCATTCCGAGGACACCTCCCTGGGCCGGCGCACCTCGTACCTGGTGGTGGGCGGGCAGATGATCCGCGACAACCCGCTGCTGGGTTCGGGCCTGGGCACCTTCCCCGTGCACTATGCGCAGACCGGCTTCGCCAGCGGCTTCTCGGAAAACCTCAACGAGCCGGACCTGTACCGCCGCGCCCACAACACCTACCTGGAACTGTTCAGCGAGCTGGGAATACCCGCGGGCCTGAGCTTCGTCGCGCTGATGCTCATGGGCCTGCGCAACTTCGAGCGCGCGCGCCAGGCCTTCCTCGCCCGGGGCGTCCGGGAACAGGCCGACCTCGCCACCCACCTGGGCCTGAGCCTGCTCGCGCTGGCGGTGTTCCTGCTGTTTCTCAGTGCGCCGAACCACAAGTACCTGTGGATCTTCCTCGCCCTGTCCAGCGTGCTGCGCCGCCAAGCCGAGGACGACCAATGAGCCGCTACCGCGGGCCAGAACGCCGCAGGCCCCCGGGCAACGGCGTTCGCCAGGCTCGCCGGCAAGGCGAGCCTGACTTCAACCCCATCCGGCCAAGGGAGGCAAAGATGCACAGGATCAGCGTGATCGTGCCCATGTACAACGAGGCCCGACACATAGGCCGGACCCTGGCCAGCGTGCTGCGCGCGGCCCGGGTGGCGGGTGTCGACTGCGAACTGATCGTGGTCGACAACGGCTCCATCGACCAGGGCCCGCAACAGGCTCGCGAAATGGGCGCCCGGGTACTGCTGTGCCCGGGCCTGAGCATCGGCGCCCTGCGCAATCGTGGGGCCGCGGTCGCCAGTGGCGATTGCCTGGCATTCCTCGATGCCGACATCGAGGTGCCCGAGGATTGGCTGCAACTCTGGCAACTGGCCCAGGGGCAACGGACCGCCGAAGTCTTCGCCCTGGATTGCGCCGCGCCCAGCAGCGCGCCGTGGTTCGCCCGAGCCTGGCAACGGCGTAGCCTGGCCGCCGGGACCCAGGCCCGCCTGCTGCACTGGATGCCCACCCCCAACCTGTGCCTGGAGCGGGCCTGGTTCGAGCGCGTCGGCGGCTTCGACGAGCAACTGCGCACCGGTGAAGACAAGGACTTCGGCCTGCGCCTGCACGCCGCCGGCGCCCGGCAATTGAGCCTGCCCCAGCCCCAGGTGCTGCATTGGGGCTTCGAGGGCAGCTGGCGCGAATGGGCCGCCAAGGAACGCTGGCGCCAGGGCAGCCATGTGCAATTGCTCAAGGCCGGCGGAGCGAGCCCGCGCCTGCTGCGCTTCCCCCTGCTGTGCCTGGCCTGCGCGCTGCTCAGCCTGCTGGCGCTGGGCGCCCTGCTCCTGGGGCGGCCCGACAGCGCCCTGTCGTACCTGGCTGTGGGCGCGCTGGCGCCGCTGGCCCTGGCACTGCGCCAGGGCCTGCGCCAGCGCGATCCGCTGTTCGTCCTGCAGCTCTGGGTGCTGCACTGGGCACGCCTGCACCTGGGGGCCCTGGCCCTGGTGCAGGGTCTGTTCAACCGTTTTGTCGTGAGGCCCGACCGTGGCTAAGACTCTTTTCTGGCTCTGCCTGCTGCTGCCCATCTACGCCTGGATCGGCTACCCGCTGCTGCTGGCCCTGCTCAGCCGCTTCGTGCGGCCAAGGCCGGCGCTGCCCGGCCAGCCACTGTCGGTCAGCGTGATCATCGCCGCCCACAACGAAGGCCCGCACATCGAGCACAAGCTGCGCACCCTGCTGCTCCAGGACTACCCGGCTCCCGACTTGCAGATCATCCTCGCCAGCGACGGCTCCAGCGACGATACCGTAGCCATCGCCCTGGCCGTGCGCGACCCGCGGATCGTGGTCCTGGACTTGCCCCGGGTGGGCAAGGCCGGAGCCTTGAACGCTGCCGTGGAGTTGGCCCGCAACGATATCCTGGTGTTCACCGACGCCGACAACCAATGGTCCGCCGATACCTTGGGCAAGCTCCTGGCCCCCCTGGCCGACCCGCAGGTCGGCGCGTGCGGCGGGCACATGATCATCCCCCGGCCCGGGCACAACCTGAGCCTGGGCGACAGCCTGTACCGCCACTATGAAGCCTGGATACGCCAGGCGGAAAACCGCACCGGCTGCATGGTGTCCGCCGACGGCGCCTTGCTGGCGCTACGCCGGGAGCTGTTCCAGAGCATTCCGGCGGAGGTCAACGATGACTTCTTCATCAGCACCTGCGCCCCGGTGGCGGGCAAGCGCATCGTCTATGTGGAACAAGCCCAGGTCCTGGACCAGGGCGTGGACGAGGCCGGCAAGCAATACCGCCGGCGCCTGCGGGTCACGGTGGGCGGCCTGCAGAGCCTGGCCCAGCGTCGGCAACTGATGAATCCCTGGCGCCATGGTGCCTATGCCATCGCCCTGATCAGCCACAAACTGATTCGCCGCCTGGCGCCGATCTTGCTGCTGCCGCTGCTGCTGGCCAACCTGCTGCTGTGGAACGCCGGGCCCTTCTACAGCCTGTGCCTCATCGCCCAGTTGCTGGGCTACGGCGCTGGCGTGATGGGTCTTCTGGACCGCCACGGCCGCTTGCCCAAGGTGTTTCGCCTGGCCGGTTTCGTCCTGGTGACCCTGGCCGGCATGAGCATGGGCCTCTGGCAATTTCTCCGCGGGCAGCGCTACGCCCTGTGGAACCCACAACAGAATCGCTGACATGACCTTCAAACTAGTCCTCAAGCGCCTGCTGGGCAGCGCCTACCTGCACAGCGCCGGGCGCTCGCGCCTGGGCGAGGCCGGGGCGGTCCTGATGCTGCACCGGGTGCTGGCCGACTCCAACGCCGCGGCCAAGCCCCATCGCGCGCCCCTGTGCGTCGGCCAGGCCCAGTTCGAACAGTTGCTGCGCTGGCTGCGCCGGCATTTCGACTGCGTACCGCTGCAACAGCTGCTGGAGTTGCCTGGTGGCGACCGGCCGCGTGTGGCGCTGACCTTCGACGACGGTTGGCGCGACAACGCCGAAGTGGCCTTTGCGCTGCTGGAACGCTACGAAGTGCCGGCGAGCATCTTCCTGTCCACCGACTTCATCGGCAGCCAGCAGGGCTTCTGGTGGGAGGCGATCGGCGAAACCCTGTGGCAACAGGCCGACGCCGCTGCTGGCCGGCCATTGCTGGAGCGCCTGCGCGAGCTGCAACTGACGCCACCGCTGGAGCTGCTGCAGCCCGGCGCCAGCGATGCCCGCAGCCGCCTGCTCGGCAGCTATTTGCAACGCCTCAAGCGACTGCCCGCGACCACCCTGCAGCAACTGGCCGACACCTGCCCCGCGGGCGCCGCGCCGCACGCCATGGACTGGCCCCAGGTCAAGCGCCTGGAGCGCTCGGGGCTGGTGTCCTTCGGCCCCCACGGCGCCAGCCACGGCATCCTCACCCAGCTCGAGGACGCGGCCCTGCGCACCGACCTGCAACGCTCCCATGACACCCTGCACAAACGCTGCCAGGCGCCGCTGCCAGTCTATTGCTACCCCAATGGCGACCA
The DNA here is from genome assembly GCF_014230245.1 of Pseudomonas sp. MSSRFD41. Taxonomy (NCBI): domain Bacteria; kingdom Pseudomonadati; phylum Pseudomonadota; class Gammaproteobacteria; order Pseudomonadales; family Pseudomonadaceae; genus Pseudomonas; species Pseudomonas sp. MSSRFD41. The sequence goes on from NZ_JACKZK010000012.1 coordinate 184,838, forward strand.
CGATCCCCGGGTGCGGGCCGCCGTATCCGCGCTGGGCTATCGCTACGCCCTGGGCACCCGGTCCGGCCTGATCGAGGCCAGTGGCAACGCCTGGCTGGCCCTGCCACGCATCGACGTCAGCCATGCCAGCGCCGCCCACCCCGGGCTCCTGGCCTGGCGCCTGTGGCAAGGCGCCCGGGCATGAAGCGCGGCGGCTATCTCTGGCACCTGGCCCTGAGCATGGGCACCCGCCTGGCGATGATCGGCCTGCGCCTGCTGCGCAACGTGCTGCTGGCACGCCTCCTGGGCCCGGCGGACCGCGGCCTGTTCGCCCTGCTCAGCACCCTGCCGGACCTGATCGCTGCGCTCACCAGCGGCGGTCTCAACACCGCGGTGGGCTATGAGGCGGCACGCCAGCGGCCCATGGGCCTGTTGCTGACCCAGGTACTGGTGTATGGCTGCCTGCTGGCCAGCCTGCTGACCCTGGCCGGCCTGGCGCTGGTCAATACCCTGGGCAGCCAGTGGGAACTGAGCCTGCAACTGGGCGACCTGGCCTGGCTGTTGTTGCTGGCGGTGCCGCTCACCGTGCTCAAGAGCGGGTTGCTGACCCTGCACAACGCCGACGGCCGGGTCGAAGCCTTCAATGCCTTGCGGCTGCTGGAATCCCTGGTGCCGCTGCTGCTGTTCGTCGGCCTGTGGTGGATCTGGCGCGAGCAACCGCTGGCCGCGGCGCTGGGCGGTTGGCTGGGCGGTACGCTGCTGGTGGTCGTGGTGGGCTGGTGCTGGCTGCGGCGCTGGCACGATGTGCGCCTGCGCTGGCAGACCGGGCAGCAACGCGAGCTGTTGCGCTACAGCGCCCAGAGTCATCCCGGGGTGCTGGCCCAGCAATTGATGCTGCGCTCGGACTACCTGTTCATCGGCGCCCTGCTCGATCCGGCGGCCCTGGGCTGGTATGCCATGGCCAGTGCCGCTGCCGAGCTGCTGTTGATCATTCCCGAGGCGGTGACCACCCCGCTGATGAAACGCCTGTTGCAACAAGGCAGCGGCATCGAGCAACTGACCGCCCTGGCCCTGCGCCTGACCGCCACGGTCATGCTGCTGGCCTGCCTGGGCATGGCGTTGATCGGCCAATGGTTGATCGTGACCTTGTTCGGTGCCGCCTATGCCCCGGCCTACAGCGCCCTCTTGGCATTGCTGCCGGGCCTGTTCGGCCTGTGCTACGCCAGCATCCTGCGCCTGGACCTGCTGGGCAAGCAGCGCCCAGGCAGCCTGTCGCTGCTGATGGGCGGCGGCGCCCTGCTGAACCTGGCGCTCAACGCGCTGCTGATTCCACGGCTGGGCATCGTCGGTGCCGGCCTGGCCTCGTCCATCGCCTACCTGGCGGTGAGCCTGGTGATGCTCGGGCTGTACTGCCGCCTGAGCGGCGTGGCCTGGTATCGCACCCTGATTCTGCTGCCCGCGGACGTGACTTACGTACACCAGCTACTGCGCCCCAAGGAAAAGGCCTGATGAAATCCCATGCCCTGATCGTCCTGCTGCTCGCGGCGCCCTCCCTGCAGGCGGCCCCCATGCAATGGGGCGATATCCGCGATGGCAGCCTGTACCTGCAGGCCAACGTCGCCGATACCCTGCACCTGCGCTGGAGCCCGGCCTGGCAAAGCGACGCCAACCAGGAACAGCTGTACCTGGTCGGCCCCGACGGCCAGCTGCGCCAGCAGGTGGATATCCCGGCCGACCAGGCCTACGGCCAGGACAGCATCCTGCTGCCCGCCGCCAGCGGCGACTACCGGCTGCAAGTGCCCGGCTACAGCTTCCGCAACTTCAGGATCGGCCATGACAGCGCCACCCAGGCCCAGTTCGAGCCCACCAAGGTGCATTTCAGCGCCGACGTACCCGACGGCACCGAGCTGTACTTTCGCGTTGCCGCCGGTGAACGAGCGGTGCTCGCAGGCAAGTACCACGGTGGCGTGAGTGTGTTGCAAGCGGTACGCCTGAGCGACGGGGCCAAGGTCCGACTGGGACTCGAGACCCACGATCAATACCCGCAATTCGACCAGGCCGAACTGCCGGTGGCCGAGCGCGACGAAGTCTGGCGCCTGTCCATGGGCGGCTCCGGCAAGGTCGGCTTCTGGCTCGACGGTACCGCCAACCTGTTCGCCCAGGACCTGCGCCAACTGCACCCCTTGCAATGGACCCCGGGGCACGTGGAACTGAACCTGCACCCACAACTGGCCGGCCCCAGCCCGCGCCTGGGCGTGGCCCTGCCCTACGCGCAACCGCCGCAGTCGACCTTCGAACTGCTGCGAGCCCTGGGCCCCCGGGCCGCCAACTTCTACAGCTTCGTCGACGTGATCAAGGCCGAGCCCGAGCGGGAAATCGCCTTTCGCAGGCTCTACCGCGAGACCTTTGGCGTCGACCGCGATATCACCCTGCTGGCGGGCACCGGGCGCAGGCCGGTACTGGAAGCCAGCCCTGAAACCCTGGCGGGCCTCGACGCCTGGCTGGACGACAGCACACGGTTGGGCAACCAGGGCCTGCATTACCTGGCGTTCGCCGACGAACCCAACCTCAACTATCCGAGCTACGCCGCCTTCGCCGCCTATTTCAGCCAGATGCTGGAACGCACCAAGGCCCATCCCGAGGCCCGGGCCGCCGGGGTGCGCATCGCCATGCCGGTGAGCTCGCGCCTGCTGGATGGGCCGTTCCGGGTTGGCGCTGGGCAACGCCGGGGGATCGACTGGGCACGCCAGCTGCTGGCCGAGCATGGTCCGGACATCGACGCCCTGGCCTGGCACGAATGGATGGTGCGCGACCTGCTGGCCACCCGCCGCTACCGCGCCAGCGTGCGCGCCGCCGCCGACCTGGTGGGCCTGGACGACCAGGGCCGGCCACACAAGGCATTGCTGCTGAGCCAGACCAATATTTCCAGCGGCCCGGACCTGAGCCCCTACCAGCAGGACACGCATTACGCCGGCCTGTGGTGGGCCTCGGTGGTGTTCAACGCGTCCCAGGATGGTTTGCTGGACATGCTCAACTGGTTCCAGGCCGCCGACGAGCCGGAGTATCCCAAGGGCATGCTGGCCCAGCATGGCGCCCGGCACTTCAGCCTCAAGCCGGTGGCCCTGGTCCAGCAGTTCCTCCAGCAGCATTGGCTGCCCCAGGTGCAGGTCCTGGACAACCCGGCCTTCGAGGTCGATGCCCTGGCCCTGCGCGACGGTCCGCGCCATAGCCTGCTGGGCGTGGCCAAGACTGCGCGCCAGCAGACCATCGAAGTCCCCATGCCAACCCACCACTGCCCGCCGGAACCGCAACTGACCTTGCTGGGCGCCGATGGCCAGGCCCGCCCCGCCAACGTGCAGTGCGATTCGGACCGGCTGGTGTTCCAGCTGCCCGGCGAAACCCTGTTTGCCTTGACCTGGACAACCCTATGAGTCGCTTGACCGGCCTATTGGCCAAGATCCGCCGCAAGGGCCTGCGCGGTAGCCTGCGAGTGCTGCGCGAACGCTTCTTCTATTACCACTGGGAGCTTCTGACCCTGGAGCGCTCCCTGGCCCTGCCGGTGCCCTGCCCCATCGACCCTGCACGCTGGCCCCAGGTGCCCATCACCCGGGAGCTGCTGCCAGCCTTCGACAAGTATTTCAAGGCCCAGCTACCGGCCATTCGCGGCCTGCTGGACAAGGGCAGCCGGGGCAGCGCGCACCTGGATCACCAGGGCAACGTGATGATGATGGTGTGGATCAGCGAGCGCGATTACTACGACGACCAGCTGTACCGCTGCTGGATGCGCGTGCCACCGGGCTGCCTGTATCAGTTCGCCGGCGAGTGCGCGCAGCCCTACCGGGGCTCGGGGGTGGTGATCCTGGCGCAGAAACTGCTCTGGGAGGAGTACCGCGAGCGAGGCTTCAAGAGCACCCGGGCCCTGGTCAACGTGCGCAACGAACCAGCGCTGAAGATGCACATGCGCCTGGGCTTCCAGGAAGTCGGCGAATCCCTGCATGTCTACTGCCTGTTTCGTTGCCTGCACTTCCATCACCGCCGCCCCTATCACCAGACCCGCTTGCACCAGCTGCGACGTGGGCGCCTGCTGGATCAGCAAGCCGGCACGAAGATCGACCAGGAGCGGCCATGACTCTGCGCTGGCAATGGTGCAGCGACCTCGCGACGGCGCAGTTCCCCGAGGCCGCCTATGAGCAACTGCGCGCCGCCAACGAGCGCGCCACGCCGTTCAATCGCCTGGGCTGGCTACGCGGCGCCGCCCAGGCCCTGGCCCCGGGCCAGGGGTTGCAGATACTGCTGGGCTGGCAGGAACAGCGCTTGGTGCTGTGCCTGCCATTGGTGGCCGCCCGCGAATCCCGCGGGGGGCTGCCGCTGCGCGTGGTGCGCCACCTTGGGCATCCGCTTTGCGATCGCCTGGCCTTGCTGGTGGCCGACAGCGCCCGGCACGCCATGCCCGAGGCGCTGCGGCAAATCCGTCGGCACCTGCCCCATGACCTGCTGCAACTGCACGAACTGGTAGCGGCCAACGAGCTGTTGGCGCCCTGGCGCCAGGCCAGCAGCTACGCCGAGCACGCGTTGACCTGCCGGGTACCGGAGCACCTGATTGTGCCCGCCGATGCCGAGGAGGCCAGTGGCACCTTGCGCTACGAATTGCGCCGGGCCAGGAAGCGCTGCGCAGAAATCGAGGCGCGGATCATCCGCGTAGCGCCCAAGCCCGAGGGGATCGATGAAATCCTGCAGAGGCTGTGCGAAGTCGAGCAGGCCAGCTGGAAAGGCACCGACGGCCTGGGGATCTTCTCCGGCGGACCACGCCGCCAATGGATGTTCAGCGCCCTGCGCCAGCTGGCCGCCGAAGATTGCGTGCGAATCGTGCTGCTGGAGCACCAGGGACGTTGCATCAGCTATCGCCTGGGCCTGTTGGAACGGGGCCGCCTGTACGACTACAACATCGCCTTCCTGGCCGACTACGCCAACCTGGGCAGCGGTCGCCTGCTGCTGGACGAATGGATCCGCTGGGGCCTGGAGGATGGCTGGCAATGGGTGGACGCCTCGCGGGTCAGCCTCAGCCGCTCCAGCCACCAGTTGCACGAACGCCTGAGCGGCCTGGTGGAACAGCAGCGCTGGAGCTTCTACAGCTGGCGCCCCCTGGGCCTGCTGGCGGGCCTGGGCGAACGCCTCTGGCAACGACTCAAACCTCATCTCAAGGCCTGGCGCGAACGACGTCAGGCCGCCCCCCCTGCGAAGGTGCGCCCATGAAGGACTTCCAGGCCAATGCGCCACGAGTGATCGTCAACGCCGACGACTTCGGCCTCGACCCGGACTACAACCAGCTGACCCTGCGAGCCTTCAAGAGCGGCGTGATCAGCTCCGCCACCTTGATGGCCAACATGCCGGCCTTCGAAGATGCCTGCCAACTGGCCCACCGGCATGAATTGCTGGGGCGCATCGGCCTGCACTTCAACCTGACCTACGGCCCGGCCCTGAGCCAGGCGATCCGCGGGCAACCGCTGTTCTGCGACACCCAGGGCCAGTTCGACCTGAACCTGCCGCGCTCGACCTTGCGCCTGCCGCGACCGGCCGCCGCCGCGGTGCTGCAAGAGCTTCAAGCGCAGTGGGAGCGCTGCCTCGCCCAGGGGCTGCGGCCCAGCCATATCGACTCCCACCAACACGTGCACAACCTGTGGCCGGTGGCGGCGATCGTCGCCCGCTTCGCCGCCCGGCAAGGGGTGCCGGTACGCCTGGCGCGGAATGTCGGGAGCAATATCGGACTCGCCAAATGGCTGTTCAAGACCGCGCTGAACCGGCGCATCCGCGGGTTGTCCGGCGCCAGTGCCGACTCAGTGTGCACGCCCAGGGATCTGCTGGAGGGCTTGCGCCCACGGGGCGTGGTCGAGGTGGTGGCGCACCCGACGCAATTGGCCGATGGCGATTTCGGCGACGACTACCTGCCGGCGCAGCAATCGTTGGAGCGACTGCTGGCCCGGGCGTTGCCCGGATATCGGCGGGTCGCCTACAGCGAGCTCTAGGAGAAACGTTAATGGACTGCGCTGAACGGACGGTTTTCCCAGGCTGCGCGGCGGGCTACCCTTGGCGCCCTTTTTCCTGGTGCAAGGAATCGCCATGTCCTGGTCGTTTCGTCGTCTGTGCAGCCTGACCGCCCTGATCTGCCTGTTGCTGGCCCTGGCCTGGGGGCTCGCCCCCGAACTGCTGCTGGCCCTCTGGGGCCTGGACTACAACCCGGTCGCGGGATTCGTCGCACGGCGCAACGCCTTGCTGTTCCTGGGGCTGGCGGTGATCTTCCAGCAGTTTCGCGACGTGGGCCACAGCCCTGCCCGCCAGGCCCTGGGCAATGGCATGGCGACCAGCTGTTTCGCCCTTGCCGGGCTGGGGACCCTGGAGTGGCTCAATGGCAATGCCGGGCCGGGCATCTTCCTGGCGGTGGGTACGGAATTGCTGCTGGGCCTGGGGTTCGTCCAGGCCCGCAGGCTTCCTTGAACGAGCGCGGTAGCCAGCGGCCCGAAGCTCAGTAATGCACCCGCCTCAGCGGTACGCCATGTCCGGAACCTTGGGCCAGGTCATGGCGCAGCCCGGCGATCAGCTCGTTGATTTCACGACAGCCATTGAGCTGCGCGGCGTCGATGCCGGTAACCAGCAGGTCGACACGATCGGGTTCATGTTCGCCGAACACCTTTACCGTCATCGACAGCTCGGGGCTCAGAGTGCATTGACAGCGCTTGGGCAAGAAGCTGCTTTCGATGATATTGCGCAGCTCCAGGGCAGATAGAAACATGGCGACTCTCTCCGTTGTTCGAGGCGGCCAATCGGCAGGCAGGCTGCCTGCGGACGACGTCCGTGTTCGAGGGTTCCAGGCCCGATCCTGATTGTCCTTACAGACGGGTCCACGCTACAGACTATGCGGCTTTGCCGAGTCTGTTAAATTCGATTTGGCTCTGAGCAGCGGCTTTTTCGAGCCGACTCGATGCCCTTCCCACACGCCACCAGGAGCAGTCGCCTTGATTACCTGCCACGTCAAATATGTGATCGATCCCTATCAACTGGCCGAGTTCGAAGCCTATGCCAAAGCCTGGATCAGCGTGGTGCAGCGCCTGGGCGGCAGCCACCATGGCTACTTCCTGCCCAGCGAGGGTGCCAGCAATATCGCCTATTGCCTGTTCAGTTTTCCCTCCCTGGCGGCCTACGAGGCCTACCGCCAGGAGGCTCTGGGCGATCCGCAAAGCGTGGCGCTGGTGGCCTCGGTGATGGAGAAGAAGTTCATCCTCAGCTACGAGCGCAGCTTCCTGCGTCCCCTGCTCTCCTGAACCCAGGCGGCGTCCGGCTCAGGCCGGCTGCGGCCCATTGCACAGGGCGGCACGCTCGGCCACGTGGCGCAGACTGTCGAAATTGATATTGGCCCCCGAGTCGATGGCCACCAGGGTCTGGCCGCGCACGCCGGTCATGGCCACGTACTGCTTGATCCCGGCCACCGCCAGGGCTCCGGAAGGTTCGGTGATCGAACGGGTGTCGTCGTAGATATCCTTGATGGCCGCGCAGAGCTGGTCATTGCTGACGCTGATCACCTGGTCCACGTGCCGCCGACAGATTTCATAGCCATGTTCGCCGACCTGGGCCACCGCGACCCCGTCGGCGAAGGTGCCCACCGAGGCCAGGGTCACCCGTTCCCCGGCGGCCAACGATTGCTGCAGGCAGTTGGAGTGCTCGGACTCGACGCCGACGATACGGATTTCCGGCCGCAGGTATTTCACATAGGCGGCGATCCCGGCGATCAGCCCACCGCCGCCCACCGGGACGAAGATCGCATCCAGCGGCCCCTGTTGCTGGCGCAGGATTTCCATGGCCACTGTGCCCTGCCCGGCGATCACATGGGGATCGTCGAACGGCGGTACGAAGGTGCGCCCGCTGCGCTCGGCCAGCTCCAGGGCATGGGCCAGGGCGAAGGGAAAGCTGGGGCCGTGCAGCAGCGCGTCACCGCCACGGCTGCGCACCCCCAGGACCTTGAGCTGCGGGGTGGTCTCGGGCATGACGATGGTGGCCTGGATCCCCAGCTCCCGCGCCGCCAGGGCCACGCCCTGGGCATGATTGCCGGCGGAGGCGGTGATCACCCCGCGCTGCTTCTGCTCGCTGCTCAATTGCGCGAGGCGGTTGTAGGCGCCGCGGATCTTGAAGGAAAAGGTCGGTTGCAGGTCCTCGCGCTTGAGCAGGATCTGGTTGCCCAGGTGCTGGGACAACGCCGGCGCCGCCTGCAACGGCGTGCAGATGGCCAGGTCATAGACCGGCGCGGCAAGAATCATCTTCACATAGCGCTCCAGCAGGGCCATGTCGGCACTCGGAGTGGGCGTTGGGCTGGGGCGGCTCATGATGGATCTCCTGGCTGTGTGCGAAGCCCGGGAGACAGAGAGAAAAAACCCGCCTCCAGGGCGGGTTGGGTGCAGTCGTCAGCAAGCCCGCCAATGAGTAATGGCGGTAATAATGCTTGGCTGGGGACGAATGGCGGAAAAAGTCATGGACGCAAAACTAGCGAAATAATCGACCTGTCGCAAGCATCCGGAAAAACAATCGCACCGGCCACTTGAGGTGAAATATACGAAACATATATGATCCGCATATTCCCCCTCAGAGAACCTAGCGCGACATGGGTATCGTCAAGATCTCCGATGAACTGCACGAACAGATCCGCGTGGCCAGCGCCGCCATGGATCGCTCGATCAACGCCCAGGCCGAGTTCTGGATGAAGATCGGCCTGCTGGCCGAGCTCAATCCGCACCTGGCCTACAACGACCTGATCAACAAGCTCTTGTTGAACAAACCCGACCTGCTCAGGGGCCGCGCATGACCCAGGCCCTGATCAAGACCGCCGATCAACTGGCACTGATGCGTGAGTCCGGGCGCCTGCTAGCACAGGTGTTCACCTACCTCGACGGTTTCGTCGGCCCGGGCCTGTCGACCCTGGAGCTGGACGCTGCCGTGGAGCATTTCATCCGCCACCAGCTCAAGGCCCGCCCCGCCAGCAAGGGCCAGTACAACTATCCCTACTGCATCAACACCTCGATCAACGAAGTGGTGTGCCATGGCATGCCCCATCCAGAGGCCGTGCTCAAGGATGGCGACATCGTCAACATCGATATCACCCTGGAGAAGAACGGCTACATCGCCGACTCCAGCAAGATGTACCTGATCGGCAATGTCGGCCCACGGGCCCGGCACTTGGTGGATACCACCTTCCAGGCCATGTGGAACGCCATCCGCCTGGTACGGCCCGGCGCCCGGCTCGGCGATATCGGCCATGCCATCCAGAGCCATGCCCAGGCCAACGGCTACAGCGTGGTCCGTGAATATTGCGGCCACGGCATCGGCCGGCAGATGCATGAAGAACCGCAGATCCTGCACTTCGGCCGGGCCGGCACCGGACTGGAACTGCGCGAGGGCATGACTTTCACCATCGAGCCGATGCTCAACCAGGGCAGCGCCCGGGTTCGCAGTCTCAAGGATGGCTGGACCGTGGTCACCCGCGACCACGGCCTCTCCGCCCAATGGGAACACACCGTGGCGGTGACCCGTGACGGCTTCGAAGTGCTGACCCTGCAACCGCAATAGGCCTCAGCCAGCCCGCTCGCGGCGGCCCCCCAGCCGCCGCAACCCCAGGGCCATGCCAACCGCGGCCAGCAACATCGCCAGCAACAGCAGCGAATAGGACAACCACCAGGGCGTGCCGGCGGTCATCATGCTGAATTCGGACATGCCACCGATGCTGGCGATCAGGTTCAGCGGCAGGAACACCACGTTGATCAGGGTCAGCTTGCGCAACAGCTGGTTGCTGCTGTTGTTCATCAGGTTGCCCCGGGCATCCATCAACCCGGCGAACACCGTGGAATAGATCTCCGCCTGCTTGTAGCACTGGTCGTTCTCGATGATCAGGTCGTCGATCAGGCCGATGGCCTGGCCACAGAAACGCTCCTTGGCGGCGTGGTTGCGCAAGCGGGTCAGGACCGCGCCGTTGCTGCGCAGGGCATTGAGGTAGTGGATCAGGCTTTCGCTGAGGTTGAACATCTGCAGCAGGTGGCGGTTCTCCAGGGTCTGGTTGAACTTCTGTTGCAGCTCGCGGGCCACCAGCTTGATCACCTTCAGGTGCCCCAGGTAGTGATGGATGTTGTTGAGCAGCAAATCCAGCAGCACGTCCTGCGGCGTGTGCAGGTCGTGCCTGGCGCCCAGGCCGTGCAGCGGCGTGTCGTCAGCGGCGATCACCAGCAATCGCTCCGGGGCGAACAGCAAGCCGCAGGAAGATACCTCGAAAGACAGACTGCCAGCGCCGGAATAGTTCTCCGGGCGCTTCCAGATCAGGAACAGGTAATCGGGGTGAAACTCGATGCGCGAGACTTCGTCCGGGTCCAGCGCCGAGTCCAGGGCATGGGCATCGAGCTTGAAAGCGCTGTGCAGCAGGTCGCGCTCGGCCAGGTCCGGATCGCTGAACAGCATGACCTGCGCCTCGAGGCCAGGCACCGGGCACAGGCCGCCATGGCTCAGCCGATAGCTCTGGATCATCGCAACCTCACCAGGCCTGGCCCCGCCGCTTGAGTTCGAGACGACGGACGAATTCCTCCAGCACCAGGCAATACAGGTCGTCCTGCAGGTAGGCATCCTCGATGCCGGCATCGAGGTTGGGATTGTCATTGACCTCGATCACCACCACCTTGTCGCCGGCTTGCTTGAGGTCGACCCCATACAGGCCGTCGCCAATCAGGCTGGCGGTCTTGACCGCCAGTTCCACCACCGCCCGTGGCGCCTCGTGGATCGCCAGGGTCCGGCATTCGCCGTTGATGTCCTGGCCCTTGGCCTTGTGGTTGTAGATCTGCCAATGGCCCTTGGACATGAAGTACTGGCAGGCAAAGATCGGCTTGCGGTTGAGCACGCCGATGCGCCAGTCGTACTCGGTGTAGAAGAACTCCTGGGCCAGCAGCAGGACCGAATGCTCGAACAGTTCGGCGGTGGCTTCCAGCAGCGCCTGCTGGCTCTCGACCTTGATCACCCCCCGGGAGAAACAACCGTCGGGGATCTTCAGCACCAGGGGAAAGCCCAGGCGCTCGCCCACCCGCTCGAAGTCCTGCGGTCGCTCCTTGTACAGGATCTCGGTAGCCGGCATCCCCAGTTGGTGACCCTTGAGCAGGTCGCTGAGGTAGACCTTGTTGGTGCAGCGCAAGATCGAAGCCGGATCGTCCATCACCACCAGCCCTTCGCTCTCGGCCTTCTTGGCGAAGCGGTAGGTGTGATTGTCGACACTGGTGGTTTCGCGGATCAGCAAGGCGTCGTATTCGGCCAGGCGCGTGTAGTCCTTCTTCTCGATCAGCTCCACATCGATCCCCAGCCCCTTGCCGACGCGAATGAAATTCTCCAGCGCCCGGGCATTGGAAGGCGGCAAGGCTTCCTGGGGATCATGGAGGATAGCCAGGTCATAACGGGCCAGGCGCCGGGAGCGCGGAACACGCCAGACCTTGCGACTGAAACTGTCCAGGGAGTTGGCGAACTGATCTTCCTGGTCTTCTCGCAACTTATGCAGGGCGCCGCACTTCACACCCTCGATGTGCCAGCTGTTAGTTCGTTTGAACTCAACTAACAAGATTGGGCATGGAAACAACTCGAATATCTGCCGGGCCAACTCCTGCAGGGGTTCTATATGGGTCCGGCCGAAATACAGAGTCAGGGTAAAGCCTTCGGTATCGCTGTACAGATGATGGCTCAAGGCCTTTTCCAGGGTCTTGTCCAGATCGTCCAGCGCCAGGCCGTAGAGGGCCTTGCGGGTCAGTTCGCTGATGGTCCGAACCGAAGGAATCACCCGGTGACCACGGGCCTCGGCCAGGAGCGAGCAATAATAACCATGCCCCAGGTACTTGTAGCTGCGGCACAGGTTGATGACCTGGACCCGCTTGCCCGGGGTGCTTGCGCAGCTATGTTCCAGGTACTCCTGGGCGGTGAGGATATCTTCACTGGGGAAATACGAGGCCCAGTCTTCCTTGCGCTCGACAATGATGATGACTTGGCTGGAGACTTTATCGATTGCCGACAAATAACTTGTCGAAGTGATTGCCGCCGGCAAACTTTGCCCGGATACTTCTGGCCAATGATTTTGTACCGCTGACATAAAGTTCGATCTCGCTGAAGAAACCTGACCCTTTCTATTAAGCACGAACTTTTTTTGAAGTCTCGTTTCATTACGCAACTTTTACGGCGGTCATATGGATCTTGTCTTTCGCACTGCAACCCCCGACGACCTGGCAGCCCTGGTGGAGTTGGAACAGCAATGTTTTACCAGCGACCGCCTGACCCCGCGCAGCTTCCAATGGATGATCAGCCGCGCCCACGGGCAACTGCTGGTGGCCCAGCACCGCGAGCGGTTGCTGGGTTACGCCCTGGTGCTGTTTCACCGCGGCACCTCCCTGGCGCGCCTGTACTCCATCGCCATCGCTGCCGATGCCCGGGGGCTGGGCCTGGGCAAGCGCCTGCTGCAACGCATCGAGGACTGCGCCCTGGCCCACGACTGCGCCTACCTGCGCCTGGAGGTGCGCAGCGACAACCCCACGGCCATCGCCCTCTACGAACGCCACGGCTATCGACGCTTCGCCAGGCTCCACGACTACTACGAGGACCATGCCGACGCCCTGCGCCTGGAAAAGCGCATCCGCGAGCCTCGGGAGACCCGCAGTATCCGTGTGCCCTACTACCAGCAGACCACCGACTTCACCTGCGGACCGGCCTGCCTACTGATGGCCATGGCCGCGTTGCAACCGGCGCGACCGCTGGAGCGTCGCGAAGAGCTGCAGATCTGGCGCGAAGCGACCACGGTCTTCATGACCGCCGGCCACGGAGGCTGCAGCCCCCAGGGCCTGGCCCTGGCGGCCTGGCGCCGGGGCTTTGGCGTGCGCCTGCAAGTCAACAGCGCCGGGCCGCTGTTTCTCAACGGCGTACGCGACGAGCATAAAAAAGACGTCATGCGCCTGGTCCACGACGAGTTCTGCAAGGCATTGGACGCCAGCGACGTGCAACAGGTGCTCGGCGGGCCGCTGGAGCTGCCGCGCCTGCTGGATGACGGCGGCCAGCCATTGGTGCTGATCAGCAGCTATCGCCTGACCCGCTCCAAGGCGCCCCATTGGGTGATGGTCACCGACTGCGACCAGGATTTCGTCTACCTCCACGACCCCGATGTCGACCATAGCCAGCACCGCCAGGCCATGGATTGCCAGCATCTGCCGGTGAGCCACCGGGAGTTCGACAAGATGTGCAGCTTCGGCAGCAGCAAGCTGCGGGCCGCCGTGGTGCTCTACCCACGCCAGTCCGCCCAGGGTGCTTGAGGCTTACTCCAGGCCGAGCCGGTACAGCACGCCCGAGTCTTCATCGGTGAGGACATACAGATAACCGTCGGGCCCCTGGCGCACGTCGCGGATGCGCGCCTTGAGCTCACCCAACAAACGTTCCTCATGCACGACGCGGTCACCATCGAACTGCAGGCGGATCAGTTGCTGGCTGCTCAGGGCACCGATGAAGGCGTTGTGTTGCCAGGGCTTGAAGCGATCGGCAGTGTAGAAAGCCAAGCCGCTGATGCCCGGCGACTGTTCCCAGACATGCCGCGGCGCGACCGTGCCCGGGGCGGTTTGTCCGCCAGATTCGGGGATCGGCTGGCCCGAATAGTCGATGCCATGGGTTGCCAGGGGCCAGCCATAGTTCTTGCCCCGCTCGATGATGTTCAGCTCGTCACCACCTTTGGGGCCATGCTCGCCTTCCCACAGCGTCCCGCTCCAGGGATTGAGCGCCGCCCCCTGGGGATTACGTTGGCCGTAACTCCAGATTTCCGGACGCACACCGGCCTGGCCAACGAAGGGATTGTCCTCTGGTACCCGGCCATCGGCGTACAGGCGCACGACCTTGCCCTGGAGCTTGTCCAGGTCCTGGGCGGTGGGCCGCACGTTGTTCTCTCCCAAGGTGATGAACAGGTAGCCGTCGTGGTCGAACACCAGCCGCGAGCCGAAGTGGTTGCCGGTGGAGAGCTTCGGTTCCTGGCGGAAGATCACCTGGAAGTCCTTGAGCCCACTGCCATCCTCGGCCAGTCGGCCACGGCCCACCGCGGTGCCGGCAGTGTCGCCCTGGCCACCACCCTCGGCGTAGGACAGGTAGACCAGGCGGTCCTGGACGAAATCCGGCGACAACGCCACATCCAGCAGGCCGCCCTGGCCTCGGGCCCACACCGTCGGTACGCCATTCAAGGGCGCCGAAAGCTTGCCCTCGGGGCTCACCAGGCGCAGGTTGCCCGGTCGTTCGGTGACCAGCATGCCCTGGCGATCCGGCAGGAACGCCAGGGCCCAGGGATGGTCCAGGCCTTGCACCACCGGGGCCAGGCTCAAGGTGCCGTGTTCACTGGCGAATGTCTGCTTCTCGACGGCCAGGGCCGGTGTGGCGTTGGCCAACAGGACGCTGGTGCACAAGGTGGTGAACAGGCTTCTACGCAACATACTGGTTTCCTTCTATGGATCGAGGGGCTTCCCTGGTGGCCGCTGGTACAGCGCTCCCTGGCAAGGCCGTGGGCGTCTCAGCGCCGGTTGCCATTGGCGTCGTAGCTGGGGGCTGGCAAGCGTGGATCGGGGTTGGGCCGTTGTACCCCTCCACGAGGATAGCCGTTGCCGATCCCGCCGTTCTCCAGGGTGGGCGCCGGGCTCGAGGGCACAGTCCCGGGGACGCGTACCGGCGGGTTGGCGGGCTGGGTCCCTTGCATACTGTTGGGATTGGCCCGACGAATCGGGTTGCTGTAGGGATCGTTATTGCCGCTGTTGGGCAGGTTCTGCGCGAGTCGCCAGGTGTCCGCCACCTGGCTGTAGGGTTCCGGGGCGGCCCAGGCGGTGCCGGCGGCCCAGGCCAGGACAAGGAATGCGGCAAGGCCGCGAGCCGGACTGTTCATGGCAGGTCTCCTCGGGAGCGAAGGTATCGGATTCGATTCCACGCTACGCCCGGGGTTCGGCTTTGTTAATCAAATAGTCTTGAGGCAGATGTAACGCCCGGTATCCACGGGAGGATGTGGGCACCGGGAATGGCGGGCCTCCTCAGGGTCGGCGGATGGCTGACCGCTGAAGAGTTCGCATACAGGCGGGGGTCATCAGATATAGATGAACAGCAACAGCAACACGGCGAAGATCGCCCACTTTTCCAGGTAGTAGCGCGCGCGATTGCGTTTTTTCAGCTCTTTGCCCCGCAGGCGGATCTTGTACAACCGGTTGAAGGCCCGATTCAGGCCGCCGGTCTTGTCGCCCGCGTCGTTGGGCGAGCCGGCCGCCGACATCACGGTACGGCTGAACCAGCCATTGAACGCTGCGGCCCAGCGGTATTTCATCGGTCGCTCGACGTCGCAGAACAGGATGATGCGGTTCTGCTCGGTGGTGTTTTCCGCATAGTGGATATAGGTCTCGTCGAACATCACCGCTTCACCGTCGCGCCAGTGGTAGCGTTCGCCGTCGACCTCGATGTAGCAACCCTCGCTGTTGGGCGTGGACAGCCCCAGGTGATAGCGATAGGAACCGGCATAGGGATCGCGATGGCGAACCAGCTTCGAACCGGGGGGCAGTTCGGCGAACATCGCGGCCTTGATCGAGCCGATGCTCTGTACCAGCTCGGTGGTGCGCGGGCACAGCTTCATCGCCGAAGGATGGCTGTCGCCGTACCACTTGAGATAGAAGCGCTTCCAGCCGGTCTTGAAGAACGAGTTGAAACCCACGTCGTTGTACTGGTCGGAGCGCTTGATCTCGCCGGCCTGCAGCAGGCTCTGCCCCTCGGCGCGGATCTCTTCCCAGTGCTCCTTGAGCTTTTCCATTTCCGGGAAGTCCGCCGGGTCCAGGTACGGCCGGTTGGGATGCTTGGAGAACAGGTAGAGGAAGCAGTTGATCGGCGCCAGGAAGGTGGAGTGGTCACTGAGCTGGCGACCCAGTTTGTGGCGCACTCGCCCCCGCAGGTGTACGTATGCAATGGATAGAACGTATACAGCGGCAATGATGAGTTTCACGGAAATCGTCACACGTCAGAAGGGAACATGCTGCGCCTGCACAAACCCGCTGGTCCGGAGGCAAATGGCAGCGTCTGAATTGAAAAAGCGTGACTGGCGATACTCTCCGTCGCCAGTCCGGCTCTCGGCATCTGGCCGTCGGCAGGCATTTTAGCCACAGTTTGTAACCAAGGGTTAATCCAAATTTGTGAAAAGCTGCGGGGGCTTTGTAGCCGCGCTCCGCTATTGCCGCAGGTATTGATGCAGCTCAATGGACAGGCACTTTGCCTCCTCAGCCTCGCGACGGCTGTGTGCGAGGGATGAGACGGCGTATGCTGCGCGCCACTGACTTCCCTCGCCCGGCAAGGATCGCCCGAACCATGCTCCCGCCACGCTTCCCGACGCTGGTACTGCTGCCCGGAATGGACGGCACTGGCCGCCTGTTCGAACCACTGCTCAAGACCCTGGGCCCTGACGTGCCAGTCCAGGTGCTGGACTATCCCGCCAACCTGCCGCTGGATTATCCCGCCCTGCAAGAACGGGTCTGGGAGCAGTTGCCCAAGGATCGGCCCTTCGTACTCCTGGGGGAGTCTTTTTCCGGCCCGGTGGCGGTCGCCCTTGCCGCACGCCAGCCAGCAGGCCTGCTGGGCCTGGTGCTGTGCGCCAGTTTCGTACGTAACCCGCGCCCCGCCTTGAGTCCCCTGATGGGGCTGCTCAAGCTCATCTCCCTGCATCATTTGCCGTCGTGGCCCATGGCGGCACTGCTGCTGGGCAGGCTTTCCACCCCGGGACTGCGTACAGCCCTGGCCGGGGCCATAGCCCAGGTAGCGCCATCGGTGCTGCGGGCGCGCCTGCTGGCCGTGCGTGATGTGGACTGCAGCGCGGCATTGGCCGCATCGCAGTTGCCGCTCATGTACCTGCGCGCCCGCCAGGATCGACTGGTGCCCGCGGCGGCAGCGGCCTTGATCCTGCAGCTGCGCCAGGATGCCCAGGTAATCGAGATCGATGGCCCCCATTGCTTGCTCCAGGCCGCGCCGGCAGAAGCCGCGCGGCCTCTGCGGCATTTCATCCAGGCCTTGCCGGGCTAACCGCACCAGGAGTCGACTTCGGTTCCGCTGAACGCCAATGGTCCAGGGTATGAGCCCGACAGCGATGCCAGGAAGCCCGAAACAGCCCCCGGCAGGCCACCGATGGTAGAGCCCGGGGAACAATGACATCAGCGGGTCGTTGGTGCTCTCCTGCACCAGGGTCCCGTGCATGTTGGCCCGATTGTCCCGCGTATTGATCGAGCAGGTGATGGCCCTGGATCGCTCCCCGGTGGACCTGCCCTTCCCTACGGATCCGCGGAGCGTGCACCGGGCCAGGCTATTGCGTCACCACCCCGTGAGCCAGGCGGCTGGGAGCCAGCGCGCGCACCATAGAGCGGCTGCATGCCCGGACAATGAAAAGACCCACGCGCAGATCGGGCTCATGACCGACAGGATTGGGCGGAGGATCGCTCGAGAAAGGCGGCCTTGAGCATCGCCAGGCACAGCAGGATGATCGCTGTGCCCGCGACAAGGGCCAGGCAACGCCATGGCCAGTCCAGATCCGGGGCAAAACCTGCAATCACCGCAGCAACACCCAGGCCCAGCAGGAGCAGGAAGAGGAAAACGGCAATCAGCCAGGTGCCGAAGAACAGGACGCGCCATGGCCATTTGTTGCGTTTGATCGGTGAAGCGCGTTCGACGCGGGAGGAATGTTCGTGCTGCATATCCATCGCAAGACCAGTTGTTCCATGCAAGGAAACCTGGCCGGACCTTCAGGTTCAGGTCACTCCTCGACCCGGTCCCCAATTGAGAGGGGTGGAGGATCGGGCCGGGAATGAGGGCCGAATGATGCCAAATGAACTTGCCCCCGACAACCGCCAAACTCGCTCAGCCTTTGCGGTATTGGCTCAGGCCCAGGCCGGTATGGCGCTTGAAGTATTTGCCGAGGTAGGACGCATCGGCAAAATTGAGCTCTTCAGCGATCCGCCGCACCGGCTTGCGTGGCTGGGCCAGCTGTTTCTTGATCTCCAGCACCACCTGCCTGTCGATCAGCGTCTTGGGCGCGTCGTTGAAATACCTTCGCGACAGCTGTGCCAGGTAATAGGGGGTCACATGCAACAGGCCAGCATAGAACGCCACCTCGCGCTGCTGCCGACAGTGCAGCGCGATCAACTCCCAGAAGCGCCAGCAAAGCGCTTCCGGCCTGCTGAAGTCATTGCTGGTCACGCTCTGCAAGTCGACTCTTTCGCAAAGCCACAAGAACAGGTTCTGGAAATGGTTGACCAGCATCACTCGCCGATGGTTCGCGACCTGCTCCTGGATGATCGCCGCCTGACGCTCCCAGGCTTGCAAGAAGGCCTGAAATTGTCGATTGGCGCGCAAGAACGGCGAACGACTCAAGAACACGAACAGGCTGTTGGGCAACGCGGCGGCCACCTCTGCCGCGATGGCGCGATTGAGCAGATAGCAGCGACAGGCAAAGTCATCCGATCTGTGCCTGAACCAGGCGATCGAATCCTCGGCGAGAACCAGAAAGTCGTTTTCCGTCACCTTGTACGGCTGGAAATTCACTTCCAGTTCAGCGCTGCCCTGCTGGCACACCAGCACCACCACATAGGCCAAGGCCAGGGGGAGCCCCTGGTCCCCGTCGAACCGGCAGCAGCCGATGAAGAAATCCTCGCAACCGTTCACCGTCAGGTCCGATACCACTGCCCAGGCCTCCAAGTGCGTCTGCTGTTTTGAAAATTACTTTTTTTGCCCCAGCCCATGCATTGCCCCTGTCCTGACGGATTTCCACAATGGCGCTGGGCATTTTGCGCCACAAATTTCAGGAAAACACCTCATGTTGAACACCCAACGCCTTGTCCTGCGGCCCTGGCGGGCCAGCGACGCGTCCAGCCTCTACCAGTACGCCAGCGACCCGCGAGTGGGTCCGATCGCCGGCTGGCCAGTGCATGAAAGCGAAGCGCAGAGTTTGGAAATCATCCAAACGCTATTTTCACGTCCGCACGTCTACGCCGTGACGCGCAAGCATGACGACGTGGCCATCGGCCTGGTGGGATTGCTCGTTGGCCAGGACAGCCATTTCGAGATCGCCGAGAACGAGGCGGAAATCGCCTATTGGATTGGCGTGCCGTTCTGGGGCCAGGGCCTGATTCCGGAAGCGGTCAGGGAACTGATGCGCCACGCCTTCGTCGATCTGGAGCTCGGCGCCCTCTGGTGCGGCTACTTTGCCGGGAACGAACAATCGTTCCGGGCCCAGGCCAAGTGCGGCTTCAAGTACCACCACAGCGAAAGCGGCAAATTCAACCCGTTCATGAACGACTACCGGGACGAACACATCAGCCACATCGGCAAGCAGGAGTGGCTGATGCTCCAGCGGCACAGCTCGCCATCGCTCCCCGGCTGAGGACGTTGCAGGAGTCCAGGCTCGCTACTTGGCGGGCGCATCCCAGCAATCGGCCTTGCGCGAGCAGACATCGTACCGGCGATCCATCAATGCCATGCGATCCAGGTGCGCCTTGGTGGCCGCACGAAAGGACTCATCGCTCTTGATCATGTACTGCGAAGTCCTTTGCGCCATGCGCGCGCCCCACTGGCGCCGGCTCTTGTCATCCAGGGCTTGCGGCCCACTGGCCAGCTTCTGCAGTACACCGTCGTCGACACGGTTCAATTCGTCGCGGTAAGCCGCGACGTACTGGTCTCGGGCCGCATCGTGTTGATGGTTGAGATCGTATTGCATGGCTTCCAGGTTCTGTTTGTATAGCGCCCAGTAAGCCTCGGGCAAGCGCACAGAATCCGCTTTCTTCAGGGCGGCGATACGTGCGTCATTGTTGGTGTCGGCTGCCAGCACCGGCTTGCCCGCGGATACGACGACCGCGTCATTGGCGATGATCCGCTCGATCAAGGCACTCCGGGCAGCGCTCTGGGGCAAGGGTTGGCCCAGAGGTTCGAGCGTCACGGCCTCGGCAGTCACGGAGGCCGGGGGAACGGCGCAACCTGAAACCAGCAGGCAGGTAGATATCAGGGTCAAGACGAAGGCATTGCGAGCGAACATGAGCTCTCCATGAGCAACGAAAACGGGCGCGCGCAGCATACCCAAGATGCCCTGCGAAACTGTACTCGTCGGAAAAAATAATGTCGCTTTGATAGCTATCAGCACCCAACACAAACCCACTGAAGAGAACTGGCATACTTCGCGGCTGAACCACTCAGCGGAATCGCCACATGGATGCACAAGAATTCGTAGCCCTTTGGAAAGCAGAGAAACGCCTGGTCCAGGAAGAGCTCCGCCATGGGACTGGAACCGCCGCCCAACAGTTCAGGGCCCTGGAGCTGGATGAAGGGCAGTCGCAAAAGCTGTGGGAGGCCATGGATACGGCGCTGACCGATATTTTCTACAGCCTGCTGTTGGGCCTCGATGGGGCCGCGGCCATTGGCGGCGAACAGCATGACTATCAACTGCGAGAGGAAGGCGGAAGCCTCATTTCAGGAAGCGGCGAGATCGAGGCTGAAGCCTTCGAGCAGTTCCATTCCTGACGAAAAACCCGGCTGTGCACTGACGATTGCTCAACCTCGGTAATTGATGCATCGAGACGCTGGGCCTTTCACCTGGTTCTTCGTGCGGATCAGCTCGGAGCATCGCGCTGCACCTTGAATACCCGGCTTGGAGGCTGGTCCGACACATCATTCAGTTCACCGCATAGCCGCACGCCAATCTTCTCCAGCACCCGGATCGACGCTCCATGGCCGGGCCTGACCAGCCTGTAGACCTCCGGCGGGCCCAGTGGCTTGAATGCGTGTTCCAGCGCAGCGAGTCCCAATTGGGTGGCATAGCCCCTGCCCCAAGCTTCGACCGCGGAGCGCGATCCCAGGTTGATATGCTGCTCGGACAGGTACCTGAGAGGCCGTCCATCGAATTATAGGAAAACCGATTTGCCACATATGGGAGACCCCGTAATACTCCCGCCATGGAATTCAAAGATCGCCTCAAGACCGCCCGCCGCCACGCCAAGCTCAATCAAACTGAACTGGCTGCACGCGCAGGTATCACACAGACCTCGATCTCCGATCTGGAGCGAGGAAAGTCCAAGGCCACGGCCTTCGTGGCGCAAATTGCCTCTGCCTGTGGCATATCCGCGCTGTGGCTGGCCGAAGGTGATGGCCAGATGCTGGTTGCCGACCGGGAGAGTCCCGTAACGCGGGCACCGAAGATCGAACTGGACGCTATCGAGACTTGGGACGAAGACACTCCCCTTGCTGACAATGAGGTCTATGTCCCCTTCCTCCGGGAAGTGGAACTGGCTGCCGGTTCCGGACGTTTCGTGATCGAGGCCAGCACCACCGCCCACCTGCGCTTCTTCAAGAAGGACCTGCGTCAGAACGGCGTGCAGTTCAGCCATGCAAGATGCGTATCGGTGAGCGGGAACAGCATGATCCCGGTACTGCGTGATGGCGCCACGGTTGGCGTTAACTGTGCCAGGCATACGCTGAAGGATGTGGTCGACGGCGAGATGTATGCCCTCGATCACAACGGCCAGTTGCGAGTAAAACAGCTCTACCGCCTGCCTGGCGGCTTGCGCCTGCGTAGCTTCAACCGGGAAGAACACCCTGATGAAGACTATGGCTTCACCGAGATCCAGGAACAGCAAATCTCGATCCTGGGCCATGTGTTCTGGTGGGCGATGTACTCGCGCTGATACCTGCTGTTTTGTAATCCCTCCAGGCGTTTGACCAACGTCATCCCCCCAGCTTCTTGTGAGCCCGTCATAGGCGGGTTTCTTTGCACGACAAAATATAGGAATACCCATTTACAACGAATACAGGTTTGCCTATATTCGATCCGTGCCGATTCACCCTCGGCCCGATAGCGAAGGCTGCGTCGCTCTTGAACAAGGCGCGCCACATCGGATCGTCAACGGCTAGCTGGGGATCGCCCCGGCCATGTCCGGAGAGCTAGGGAAAGGCATGGAAGGAAGTCACGCGAAGCTCACGTATTTCTGGCCAATGGCTTGTTCGGCACTCACGCAGCACCTGCAAAGAACTGCGAGTTTTCATATCCAAGGACCATAAGGAAAAGCATGAATAATTTCGGCAGCATCATCGCCCACGGCACCCTCTACCTCTATCCGGAGCGTCCGCCACAGAATCTGTTCTGGATCGACCAGAACGGCCACACCAATTACTGGTGTTCGGTCCAAGGCGGCACCTCGGGAACCTCCAAGACCCCGCGCACTGAGAGTCGCCAGACCCTCCCTGACTCCTCTGTCTCGTTCAACTGGCCGCGCGGCAGCGCCAGGCACGCCATGAGCGGCCGAGTCCGCGTGGAGGCCGCTCCATCCAGTGGCAAAGTCATCGTCGGGCAGATCCATGCCCTCAACGCTCCCAATCCGTTCCTGATGGTGATCTGGTGGGACGGCTTCGTACGGATCGAGACCCGTAGCACACCGGGAGGCCTGGCCAAGACTCTGTTGAAGAAGCCTGTCACGCTGGGCCAGGCGTTCGACTACCACGTTGAGGTCGATGCCCACGGCGAACTGAGCGCTTCTCTCGACACCCTCAGCGCCAACATGACAGTCGGCAAGTCCTGGGATAAATACCCGTTCTACTTCAAGGCGGGCTCTTATGTGATCGACAACGAAGGGCCGGCAACCGAAGGCGGCTGGGTGGTTTACGAGTCCTTTGACGTATACAACGGCGCGCTGCAAGGCTGACGACCACAGCCTCAAAACGCCGCAAGTGCAGGATGCCCGCAAGTTCGAATGGAGAACTGCCCCAGACCAGGACATCAGTCTGTGGCCAATACCATTCGTAGCGACTCTTGCAATCACCTCCCGAGGCGAGAAGTTCAGCCTGACCAAGCAGGCCGCTTGAACTTCCCGTCCCTAGAAAGTCTGGAAACCCGTTTACAGACATAGAAAACCCAGCACATTGCTGGGTTTTTCCACAATCAGTTTTCCGGTTAAACCAAGTACATCTCCAACGAGGCAGCGTTTCCAGCCAGTTGCGTACCTACGCCATAAGCTGCATTGATTACCCTGCATACCGATTTGCGGCGAGCCAGATTTTCAACTTTCGGATCGGTAACCAAATCATCGAAATAGGTGATCAGGCTGTCGTCTGTTAGAAGATTGGCCCCCTTGAGCCTCGCCGTCATATTCTTTATTTGAGTTTTAGCGGACTTGCCTGAAATCGAACATGCCTTGTGGTCGACCGCAAGCAGGAACAGCTCTTCAATTTTTTGGAGGTCATGATTTCCCAAGTTCGTAAGCATAAAAGCCATCCGTGACTAGTGGTTCGGTCAGATTGACAATCCAGCTCGCTCATGTACCAGCGGCTCCAAAGTCTTGTGCCGCTTCAGAATAAGGGATGCAGGGTTACAATCAAGCGGCTGCTCTTCACATCGCTCCATCGCTACGAAACAATTTAGCCCGCCTTGAAAGCGGACGCCGGTACCACGCACGCTGAACAGATCACAGGGACAGAGAGGCAGACGACGTTGATCAGGATTACCCGTCGCCTAAGCATACCGGAGTGATGGAGCTCACCGAGTTGACACCTAGCCTTAGAGATATCGAGACTTCGATCCTTGCACTCGTCGCACTTTACTGCACCGGTATCGGTGTAGCGTTTGCCGGTGGCTTGCTGCCGATGAACGACAAAGGGGGACCCGCTGGCATTACCAGCGGTGAGTCTTTTGTCGTGGCCAGGACTCAGTTAGTCAAACAAGGTTGGCAACCGACACTGATGCATACCTCTGATGCTTATGAATACAGTGGCGTGGAACGGGAGCTGGTTGCACACAAGTTTTTCGAGGTCGACACCTGCTCCCTCGATAGTTCGCGCTGCATCTTGTTCTACTCAAACAAAGGCACTTGCCTGCGTGTCGACACTATCGGCGAGCACCTAAATGACATGAGGATTACGCGATGGGCAGATGAGTGCCCTAACATGCCTACGGAGCCAGGTACAGCAACCAACACGCGCCCATGACTGTTTGCAGAGTGCTCGTACGCTTGCTACCTCGTTTTAGGAAATCGATGTTGCTCATTCGCTAGCAACGCCCTCCCCCGGCAAACCGATTACGCAAACGCCGGAACCTCAGGTTTCGCAGAGTGCAAGTGATTATTCCAACTCTTCTTCCGGCTTTACTGATTTGCGATCGAACAGACTTGGAAGGGAGATCTTGAGTCTAGGACAGGCATGCAGTAGCAACATAGCCAGAGCACCTGCCAGCATGCCCCAGAAGGCGGATCCGATACCCAGCATCGTGATCCCGGATGCAGTGGCCAGAAATGTAACGAGTGCGGGCTCGCGGTATTTTTCACTCTGCAATGCCGTGGCCAGGCCATTGCCAATAGTACCGATCAGCGCTAGGCCAGCAGTGGCCAGTATCAGTTCTTGCGGGAAAGCAGCAAAGAGTGCAGCAACGGTCGCGCCGAATATCCCGACGACCAAGTAAAAAAAACCTGCAGCTACAGCAGCAATGTAGCGCTTCTTTTTGTCCTCATGCGCTTCTCTGCCGGAGCAAATGGCCGCGGTGATAGTCGCTAGATTCAACGCATAAGCGCCAAATGGGGCAAGCACAACGGTAACGATGCCGATCCAGCCAATCAGTGGAGAGCTTGGGGTTTCATACCCGGCTGCACGCAAAACCGTTAAGCCCGGGAGGTTTTGCGACACCATGGTCACAGCAAACAGGGGTAGTGCCACACCGACCATTGTCTTCAGGCTGAATACTGGGACGAAAAATTCAGGCAAAGCCAGATTCAGCTCTATACCTTTGAAGTTCAACATGTCCTTCGAGGCTGCGAGGCAGATTCCAACAACAAGAGGGATCACGACGGCATATCGAGACATAAGACGCCTTGCCAGCAGATAAGCCACCAGCATTGGAAATACCAACGCGAACTGGGAGTTCATTGCAGCAAAAGCATCAAGGCCAAAGCGTAATAGAATGCCGGCCAGCATGCCCGCGGCAATCTCGACAGGAATGCGCTTGACGACCCGCTCGAACCCCCCGCTAAAACCACAAACGGCAGTGAGAACGCCGCAGACGATGAACGCCCCAGTGGCTTCCTGTAAAGATACTCCTGCACTAGCGCTTATCAGTATGGCTGCGCCAGACGTCGACCAGGCAATGGCTATTGGCGCTTTGAAACGTAAGGACAGAGCTATGCCAGCGCCCCCCATGCCAATACAAAGAGCCAGCATCCATGAACCCACCTGCGCAGGCGTTGCCCCCAAGGATTGAGCAGCCTGGAAGACCAAGACAGCCGAGCTGGTGAATCCGACCAGGACAGTCACAAATCCAGCGTTAATGGTCGATAGGGATAGATCTTTGAAAAAGCTCATGCAATGTCCTGTGTGAAGCCGCCGGCAACTTCAACGCTCTCCCGGTCCGAGAGACGGAAATTTTTGATACGGCCATCAAGTCGATCGACCGACCGATACAATATTCATATTGCCCCACCCGATCATGTCGACTGAGTTCAGTTGGTTGCGCAATTGAAACTGACCTTGAACGCGGAAAGCACTACACAAGCTAATGCTTTCCGATTCAGCGCGACATTTATGCAGAGGCAGCAGTTTCTTCTTGAATTGCTTTAATGAATGCAGGATGAGCGTTAACCGCTGCAATCATATTGCGCACTTTTTCGCTCATGACAATGTCGACCGGGAAGTATTTACCCCAGCCCGCATAAACAGCCAGCATCATGTCCACAACCGAAATTTTTGCACCAAACAGATAAGATTCGTTCTTCAACTGACGCTCGACTGCTTGCCAGAGACTATTGATCGCCTCACTAGCCGCGTTCAGTGCCTGCTGTTTGACTGGACCGTCGGCCAGGGTCTTACCGATGAAAAACAAGCGACCATACGCAGGGTGCATAGTTGCGTTGGCAAACATGACCCATTCAACGAAGCAGGCTTTTTCCAGGCCGCTTTCAGGCAACATGCTATTTTTGTGCTTCTCGAGAAGATAAAGGATGATGGCGGCACCCTCGCGAATAACTTGTCCGTTATCAATAAGAATCGGCACCATTCCACGGGAGTCAAGCTTGTCAAAGTCAACCACCTTGCTACGGTCAATTACTTCGACGTCTTGCTTCAGCTCATTGAGCAATGCGTGGATGGCCAACGAACAGGCGCCGGGCATGTAATATAGCTTATACATAGATATTCCCTTATTTTAAGCGAACTAATACTTCATGAATGAAAGTGGAAAGATATGCCACCCCGCTCCGTTTAACTTGTAGAAACCGTGGGGGCTCTTGCCAACTGAACTTGATTGGTATTTCCAAATTTTTGCGTATGGATTAAAGTTCCACTTGACGAATTTTAGACGCCTTCGGTTTCCTTTGTATACCGAGATCCAGCCGTTTTTAAGAATAAGCGGTTACCAGGTGGTAACCATGTTTTCGAGGATGTCAGTCATGCTTCAGAGACGTCGCAATCACGTTAAGCCGCCGCCCGAAGGCTGCCCGCTAAGTGTATGTTTGGCCATCATCGGCGGGGCCTGGACCCCGAACATAATTTGGTATTTGAGCCGACAGCCCCGGCGTTTCACGGAGTTGAGGGGAGATATCCCTGAAATATCAGCCAAAGTTCTCAGCGCGCGCCTGAAGAAGCTCGAAACGGACGGCGTTGTCATCCGCCAAGTACTATCTACCTCCCCGCCCAGCGTCGAGTACAGCCTCTCGCTCCACGGCCAGGAACTGATGCCGGCAATTGAAGCAATCGCAAACGTTGGCCATCGACTGAAGGAACTGGGGATGGCCCAGGGCTAGTGGGCGCACGGACAAATGTCCAAAGCATCTTTGCGGTCAATTTGAGGAGCAGCGGGGGCAGCCAGCAAATGCCCCAGAAAACCATTCAAGGGCCATCTCTGATGTGATCAGCGCTACTGCTTCCTACCTGAAACACCCATTGATGCCTACCGTATACACCCTGCGTGTTCTTGTTAACGGTTTCCAGCGTGTTGCGTCGGGTACGCTCACTCGAAGATTCACCAGCCTCCCCCAGTTGTCGAGGTTGACCTCATTGATCACAACGAAGGTCAGGGCCGGTTCTTTGTCCAGAATGTCTTTTAGCAACTGGGTTACGCCGGTTACGGGCTACCCACGATCATAGATCGTAGCGAAGCTTGTCGAATCCCTTCTGGTAACGATCGGTGGGAGTCTCGAGTTCTTCGTTTCAGAGGTCGCGGCACTGCGCTGGGATGCTGTTGGCCTAGTGAAGCGCCAGGTTCATGCGCCGCTCTATGGCAGTGGCCGTAATCGAAGAACGCATCAAAACAAAAAAGAACCGATACGTGCTGCTCAATGATCGAGCGCTACACGCCCTGGAGTTCGCTGAGCGGTATGTTGACCGCCGGAAATCAGGGAGCGGATCCCTCAAGGACTTCCCTACGTCTTTCCTCCTTCCAAGATTAGCCAGCACATAAGGCAGACCTCAGATCCTCACAAGCAATGGGGTCCAGCACTTGATCGGCTAAACGTCCGATATCGACCGCCGTACAACTGCCGTCATACTTATGCGACAATATGCATAATATCTGGCATGAACCCCGCCTTTATTGCTCAACAGCTTGGACACAGCGTCCAAATGCTGCTCTCGACCTATGCCCGGTGGCTCAACTCCAGCGGCGATTGGGGCGAAATGGAAAAGCTCCTAAATGCCCCAGGAATGGCCCAAGCGCAAAATACGCGGCTCGCAAACCCTTGATAGGTAAAGTAATTGATCTCCACAGCTAACATCACCATGCAGTTCTAAGGGGGTATTTGGCGGTTGCAGGGGGTTGATTTCATTGGACAAAACCACCGTCGAACACCCCTCTAAACGGCCGTATTGGTATCAAAATTGGTATCAAGCGCATCCCTCCTCCGGCGTCCTGCCGACCGATCACAAAAACTCAAACCACTGTATATGCATACATGCATAAGATGGTAATATTTGAGAGCCACCTGCAGAAGAGCAGTTCTGCGGGAGGTATTGGGCGCCTCTAGGGCGCCCAATTTCGTTCTACTGAAGAACCTCCTGCCCGACTCGATATAGGAATGCAGGTGTCCCCGTGTTGTTCACCGTCCTGATCCGCACATAGTAGCCCGCGGGTACGAAACCTCTAACGCTTACTGCCCCCTTCTGTACGCTCTGCAGCGCGATGGCAAGAGTTACGACCTGGCTGCATGGCGACACGTCGACGCTTTGCACCGATGTTGTAAAACCAGCATCGGCTGCAATGTCTAGGAACACATCGCCGTCCTGGCCACTCCCGATCGACGACGTGACTGTGCATTGCACA